>JAYTLA010000042.1:0-68494 GCA_043729825.1 Ferruginibacter sp. | reverse complement strand
CGAACCTTTCTTTAAATTATAGAAAAGATTGAGTAACCCCAACAGTGGCTTTCAGCCCTGTTGGCGGTTGCGTAGAGACTAAAACCCTGTATCTACGATCGTTCAACGGTTTTAAATAAAACCTTAACTTGACGCCAATCCGCCAAATGCGGGACTGCTTCTTTGCTCGTAAACAAAACATAAATATTTTCGAAGAATATATTTATGCAATTATTTCTTTTAATGCTTTGCGAAGTTGCACTGCGGTTTTTGTACTACCGTCGTGGCTCCATCCTGGGGGCATCAATAAATATTTAATTTTGGTAGAAAAAGGAAGATTTCTTTTCATGTCTTTGTACATGTTTTTCCATTCGTGCGCTACATGGTTTAATGCTTTTTCTGGATTGGCTAATGGTTTAGTAAGGCCATACACTACGGGTTCTTCGGGCAATTCATCTTGAAACGTGCCAAACATTCTATCCCAAATAATAAGGCACATGCCCATGTTTTTGTCTAAATAAATAATGTTGCTTGCATGGGGCACACGATGATGTGCGGGTGTTACAAAAATAGCTTCAATAATTTTTGGCATTTTTTTTATGTAACGTGTGTGTACAATGATGCCATAGGTTTGTGTAACAGCGTACATAAACACAATATCAATAGGTTCAAAACCAAAAAGTGTGAGTGGAATAAAATAAATAAAACGATATACTGGTTGAAAAACGGAAGAACGAAAACCAGTACTTAAATTAAATTCTTTGGAAGAATGATGGGTAAGATGTACTGCCCAAAATAGTCTGCAATAATAATCTACTCTATGTTCTATATAAAAAGCAAAATCTTCTAAAACAAAAAGTAGTGGCCAATAAATGTAAGGATTTTCTATTTTAAAAAAATGATGGCTGTATGTCCACAATAAAATAGTTACATAATATGCCCATCGTAAAAGTGCATCTAAGGATGCGTTCATAATGGTTAGTAGAATATTTTGTAGAACATCTTTTAGAGTGTAAAATTTTTTACCTGCCCAATTGCTTACAAGAATTTCTGCACCAATAAGGATAGTGTAAAAAGGAATAGATAGCAATAAGAACCATGTTTCTCTGGCGGATTGCATAAGAAAGTTACGGGTTGTTTAGTTACGAGTTGCGGGTTTTAGAGACTGTAAAAAATGAAAGTATCTTCAAAATTTGAAGTCTAATATCTAAAGTCTAAACATCTAACGTCTTGCATCTAACTTACACCGCCATTATCTCTACTTCTTTAGCGGCTAAATGTTTTTCTACAAGCGAAATAAATTTATCGGTAGTCGCTTGTGCTTCGGCTTCGGCATCTTTACATTCATCTTCGCTGGCACTATCTTTTTGCATTTTTTTTATTTGCTCTATGGCGTCTCTACGTATGTTGCGTATAGATACTTTTGCATGCTCGCCTTCAGCATTACATTTTTTTACTAATTCTTTACGCCGCTCTTCAGTGAGAGGAGGTAAAAACAAACGAATAGTGTTGCCATCATTTTGTGGGTTTATACCAATATTAGCAGATATAATGGCTCTTTCTATTACTTGCAACATGTTTTTTTCCCATGGTTGTACCGAAATAGTACGTGCATCTAAGGTAGTAATATTGGCAATTTGGCTAATAGCTGTGGGGCTGCCGTAATAATCTGCCACAATACCATCTAGCATTACAGGATTGGCTTTGCCGGCTCTTATTTTTACCAATTCGGCTTCCAAATGGTTTATAGCCTTGGTCATGGTACCATTGGCATCGGCAATAATAATATTTAAATCGTCTGACATATAATTTTATATTGGGTGCAAAGCTAAAAAAATCTGATGTTTTAAAATCAGATTTTTAATAATTTATAATAAAAGTAATTTTTTAGTCAACCTGAGCTGTTTCAGGAGCAAAACCATAAATCTTGTGAGAGGTACGAATTTCTGCTTCTTCTAGCGCTTTTTTAGCTGGCTGTTGTAATTTTTGTCTATAATAATATATGATGCCAATAAACGAAAAGGCCATGGCTAATAATATTCCAATAAGTATGGTTGTATCTAAATTTCTCAACAAAAATGCAGTAGCCACAAATACAACTGTAACTGCTACACAAGTAAGCGTAACCTTTTTATGAGAAAAACCAAGGTCTAATAAGTAGTGATGTACATGAATTCTATCAGGACTAAATGGCGAACGTCTATCTAAAATACGTAAACCAAAAACCCTCAAGGTATCAAATAAAGGAATCATTAATACTGCAAAACCAATAGCAGGTGATGCGGCTAAACTGAAAGTATTATTTATTGGAGAACCTGCAACGTTAATAAATTTAATTACAAGGATAGAATTTATTATTCCAATTAAAAGAGAACCAGTATCTCCCATAAAAATTTTTGCAGGAGAAAAATTATAAATAAGAAATGCAACGATTGCACCTGATAATGAAAATGCCATTACTGCATAGGTAGAATAAGCACCCTCTTGGTTTGCAAAATAAAAATAAGCACCAAAAATAATAGTTGTAATTAACCCAAGCGACCCGGCAAGACCATCTACACCATCTATAAGATTAAAAGAATTGGTAATAACAATGATGGCAAATATGGTTAGAAAAATACTTGCAAAATGTGGAATTTGATGTATGCCTAAAAAGCCATGCATATCATTTAGATAAATATTGCCAAAGCGCATAATGATACCTGCCGCAATAAGTTGCCCAATAAATTTTTTACTTGCAGATAAAATGACAAGATCATCTTTTAGCCCTAGGAAAAAAATAACGATAGTGGCTGCTGCAAAATATTTAAGTTTATTTGCATCTTGAGCAAGCTCTGGTACACATATGAGCATAGTCACAATAAATCCCCCAAAAATGCCTAACCCCCCAAGTGTAGGAATTACAGCCTTATGAACTTTTCGTTCATCAGGCTCATCAAACAATTTCTTACTTTTTGCTATTCCAATGATAACGGGAATAGCAAAAAAAGTAATCACAAAAGCAAGTATCGCACTAAGAATTATATATTGCATAAAAATTGTTGAAAACCGTATTGTTACAAAAGTATAAAATATGTTTGTATAATGCACTATTTTATGGCATTATAGTTAATTATTTATTAAAAAAAGACCTGAAAATCATCTTTTAACAGTATAACGAATTGTATTCGTACTTATTACTAGCTTTAAAATAAATATGATGATTTTTAAACAAATATGTACAGTTTTGAAGTACGTTTGCATTTAAGCTGATAATTATCCTTTAATATTATAATAATTATGAATAAATTAACTGATATTGCCTTACAGGTAAGAAGAGATATTGTAAGAATGGTGCATGGTGTACAAAGTGGTCATCCGGGGGGCTCGTTGGGTTGTACGGATTTTCTTACGGCGCTTTATTTTGGTACAATGAAACATGACCCAAATTTTACAATGGATGGTAAGGGCGAAGATTTGTTTTTTTTAAGTAATGGTCATATTTCTCCTGTTTTTTATAGTGTACTTGCACGCAGCGGTTATTTTCCTACAGCGGAGTTGGCTACTTTTCGTAAGCTAAATACAAGGTTGCAAGGGCATCCAACTACGCATGAGCATTTGCCAGGAGTACGTGTAGCAAGCGGTTCGCTAGGGCAGGGAATGAGCGTGGCCATTGGCGCTGCATCTGCAAAAAAATTAAATAAAGATGGACAATTGGTATATGTTTTATTGGGTGATGGAGAATTGGAAGAGGGGCAAAATTGGGAAGCAATTATGTTTGCGGGCAGCAAACATGTAGATAATTTAATAGCTACAATTGATGTAAATGGCCAACAAATTGATGGTTCTACAGATAAAGTAATGAACCTTGGAAGTTTGCACGCAAAATTTGATGCATTTAACTGGGATGTGTTGGAAATGGACGGAAATGATATGGATGCTGTAGTAGCAGGATTAGCTAATGCTAAAAGTAGAACGGGAAAAGGTAAGCCTGTGTTAATCCTCATGAAAACCATAATGGGTAAAGGTGTTTCTTTTATGGAAGGCACGCATGAGTGGCATGGCATAGCACCAAATGATGAACAGTTGGCAAAAGCATTGGCAGAATTACCTGAGACTTTAGGAGATTATTAAAAAATATTTGAAGATTTAAAAAGCTGCTTTATGTAAATGAAGCGGTTTTTATTTTAAGGAAATATCTTTTTCTGCAGCCTTGCGTGCAGGAAACCAAGCCGCAAAAAATGAAATACAAAGTGCCGTAGCGGCTACCATTAAAAAATCGGTGCCAATCATTTTTACTGGAAAATAATCTATTAAAAAACTGCCGCCATTTATTTTTATTAAATGAAATTTTGTTTGCAAAAAACAAATAATCACTGCTAAAAAAATACCAGTTGCTGCTCCAATAAAACCCAGCAATAAACCCTCAGCTAAAAATATTTTTTGCACATCAATTTTAGTAGTGCCCATGCTACGAAGTATGCTAATGTCATTTTGTTTTTCTAGCACAAGCATGGTAAGAGCACTCACCATATTGAAAGCAGCAATAATAAGTATGAGTGTGAGTATGGCATACACAGCCCATTTTTCTAAGCGCATGGTACTGTATAAATTTGCATTTTGTTCGTAACGTGTTTGTACTTTTAATTTTGTGCCAAGTAATTTTTGTAATTCATTTTTTGCTGCATCAATATCTACTTTTGGTTTTAATTTTATTTCTACGGCACTATATTCATCTGCTTCAAAACCCATTTGTTGCTTTACAAAATCAATATTGGTAATAGCATATTTATCATCTATTTCTTGCTGTATAGAAAACACGCCAGTTGCCATTGTATTCCCCTCGCTCATGGCATCTTCAATATTTTTGCTCAATGTTTTTTTGGGGAGAATAATGGTTACAGTAGATGCAGGGAGCGCTTCACTAACATTAATGTAAGTGGCATTTTGTACGCCATAGCCTACTACTAATTTTGGAGTATCAATGTTTCCAATATCAAAATCTCCTGAGCTTATTTTAGCTGCAACACCGCTAATGTTTTTATAATTAGAATCAACACCTTTTAGCGAAACTACTTTTTGCGATTCTTCATTTTTAAGCAAAGCATTGTCTTCTGCCATCATAGAAATGCCACTTACAAATGTTTGTTTATTGATGGCATTTATAAGGGTAGGAGTGAGCGTAAATGTTTTTCCTTCGGAAGGTATAATCCTTACATCGTTGTAAAAAGTGGAGTAGAGCGATTTTACCAAATCTTCGAAACCATTAAAAACACTAAGCACCAATATTTGACAGCATGTAGCAAATGCTATTACGGCAGTAGTAACCCATGCAATAATATTGATGGCATTGGCAGATTTTTTTGCCCTAAAATATCTCCATGCAAATGCTAAATACAAAAGTTGAAAGTTTAAAGTTGAAGGTTCAAGGTTTTTTTTGAATCAATCTTTATTCTGTTTATCAGAATTTTCTGCTGGCATTGGCGGAGAAATTGGGGGTTGATTTTTTATTTCTTTAAAAAGCACTTCCATTTTATCTACATATTCCAGCGTATCATCTATATAAAAAGTAAGTTGCGGCATGCTGCGCAATTGATGGCGTACCCTAGCTGTTAATTCTTTTTTTATTTCCCAAGCTTGTTCTTGTATTTTATTTAAAGTAGCTACTGGGTCTTTTATTTGAAAAAAACTGAGGTAAATGCGAGCATCAAAAAGATCGGGCGTAATTTTTACAGAAGCTATAGAAACCATACCGCCATCCATCATTGAAAGCCCTTTGCGCTGAAAAATTTCGTTTAAATCTTTCTCCAATACCGCCGCCACTTGTTTTTGTCTTTTACCTTCTAACATATTATTACACTTTTAATAACTGTAAAATTAGTTACTTTGCGGTTTATAGCACATTATTTATACAATGAGAAAATATTCACTGGTTTTTGCTTATTTAAAGGATTATAAACTCGCTATTGCATCTTATATAATTTGTACGCTTTTATCTATCATTTTTGGGGTGGCTTCATTGGGTATGTTGTTTCCTTTTTTGCAAGTATTGTTCGATAAAGATAATGTAACTACTCCAGTTGCAAAAGCAACTGGATTTTCGCCATTTGGTTGGTTAAAAGAAAGGGTTGGAGAATTAGTAAACAATGGGGATCAAATGCATACACTTGCCATGGTGTGTTTATTAATTATTGTAAGTATTATTCTCAAAAATTTATTTTTATACTTAGCATCACGTTCTTTAATGCCAGTAAAAAATAAAGTATCTACACGTTTTAGAATAGATATTTTTAATAAAGTATTGAGTTTGCCTATTGGTTATTTTACAGAGCAGCGAAAAGGAGATTTGATGCAGCGTATGACAGGTGATGTAGGACAAGTGGAAGGTTCGGTACTTGGCGCATTAGAAGGATGGGTAAAAGATCCTTTGCAAATTATTATTAACCTTATTGTACTTTTTACCATTAATGCTGAGCTTACCATTATCATTTTATTTTTTATTCCTATAATGGGATTTTTTATTGGAAGGCTTGGCCGTACCCTAAAAAGACCATCGGGAATTGTGGCACAAAAAAGTGGAGAGTCCATTTCGATATTAGATGAAACTCTCGGAGGGTTGAGAGTAATAAAAGCTTTTAATGTGGAGAAAACTATTCGAAAGAAATTTTCAGACAATAGTTTTTTTCTGTTAAAAATGAATAATAAAATTGGGTACAGACAAAGCCTTGCAAGCCCAATGAGCGAAGTGCTTGGCGTAACAATGTTTACAGCTATACTTTGGTATGGTGGGCAAAAAGTTTTGGGGCATGACCAGAGCATACATTTAGACGGTGCCATGTTTTTAGCATATATGGCTTTGTTCTTCAACATTATTGATCCTGCAAAAAGTATATCTGGTGCGTTTAGCAATTTACAAAGAGGCACTGCTGCAATAGAAAGAATACAACAAGTGCTGAATGCGCCAGTAACTGTAGATGAAAACCCCAATGGAAAACAAATAACTAGCTTTACTGAAAGCATAGAATTTAAAAATGTAAGTTTCTATTATGATGATGTAGCCATTTTAAAAAGCATCAATTTTAAAGTAGAGAAGGGAAAAACGATTGCGCTTGTGGGTAGTAGTGGTGCAGGAAAATCTACTTTGGCAGATTTGATACCACGTTTTCATGATGCAAGTGGCGGAGAAATATTGGTGGATGGTATAAACATAAAAGACTACTCTTTGTATTCGTTGCGCAGCCTAATGAGCATAGTAACACAAGAGCCTATTTTGTTTAATGATAGCATTGCAAACAACATTGCGCTTGGTATGGAAAATTGTTGCAGAGAAGAAATTGTAGATGCTGCGAAAATTGCAAACGCACATATGTTTATTGAGAAAAAAGAACAAGGCTATGATACCAATATTGGCGACAGAGGAAGCAAATTGAGCGGCGGCGAAAGACAACGTTTAACCATTGCTAGAGCAGTTTTAAAAAACCCACCAATACTTATTTTAGACGAAGCCACATCATCCTTAGATACAGAGAGCGAACGCTTGGTACAAGATGCCATCAATAATTTAATGGAAAACAGAACCTCTGTTGTAATAGCCCACAGACTAAGCACCATAAAACATGCTGACGAAATCCTTGTACTTAAAAAAGGAGAAATTGTAGAGCGTGGTACACACAATGGATTGATAGTGCAAGATGGTTTTTATAAGAAGTTGGTGGATATGCAGGAGGTGAAGTAGATTGTTAAATGGTTGTATGTAAAATTGAAGATGTTTAAAATACCTTCTTGCAAATGGCAAATACCATTTGTCATTTACAAGGTAATATCACCCCACATAAAACCCATTCCTACGCCTTGATTCGTGTCCCACGAAACATTCACTAAATACATCGTGTATCTTGTTTCGTTTGGCATAAATAAATAACTACCCTTTGGGGGAAGTGTACAAAACAAAATGTCGCTGCAAAAATATTGCTAGCGGCATTTTATTAAAAATTATTTCAAACTTTTACAATCTTTAAAAATTCTTTTGTACCCACAATAGGTAATTTTTTAGTAGCCAATTTTTTTAAAACTTGTTTATCGTTAGTAATAAAATAATCTAGCTTTTGGTTATTTGCCAATTCGTATAAAATAGCATCTTCAATATCAGTTTCATTTTTTATTATTGCATTTTGCACAATACTATTTGTGCATTCAATTACTGTTACTAGCTTAAGTAAATCGTTTATAATATTTATTCGCTGTGTACGGGAAAACTTTTTTATAAGTATATAATCGGTTGTGGTAATAACAGATTCAGAAAAATAGGCTAATACAGTTCCAGTATCAATTAAGCCAAATAAAATTTGACTTTCTTTCGAAAATGGGCGCTCAGTATCCAATACATCCAAAATGATATTGGTATCCAAGAAAAGTTTAATAGCCATATTTATCTTTTACCCTTTGGTCTAATAGCCTTTTTACTTCTTTATCATTCAATTGTCCATTTAAAGATCCAGCATACTTTTCTACGAAGCTTTTTTTACTGGCTATTGTAGTTTGGGTAGCTTTATCCAAATATTCCTGCACCATTTTACTGATAGATGTATTTGTTTTTTTAGCAAACCGTTTGGTTCGTTTTACAACATCTTCGTCAATCGTTAAATTTAATTTTACAGTCATAATAAAATATTTACATTTCAAATATACGTATAAAAATATAATAGTAGGCGTATATTTTTAATTTCTTTTAAATCAGCTATTATGGGTTATCTTAGACTAATTTTATTTTATAACTAGGTGCCTTTTTAAATGTATCTACCAACTTACAGAAAATAGGTAGCTAGTTATATTGAAAGTGTAAAAGATATTTTTAGCAATTATACTTACCTTCATTTTATGGCTAATAAAAAATTATTTGAAAGTAAAACGGTACCTTCTCATTATATTGAGGAGGAATGTAAGTGGTATTTTTCTGTTATTGATGTGATTTTTGTTTTAACAGACAGTATTAATCCAAGAGATTATTGGTTTAAAATGAAAACTAGGGTTAAAACTGAGGATGGGCTTGAACTGTCGACAATTTGTCGACAGTTGAAATTAAACACCAAGTAGGATACAAATTGTACCCTACTTGATATGGAAGTAGATGATGGGAGAAAACGAAAAATCCAGTTGAACAATTTTAAAAGGTTGATTAAAAGTAAAAAGAAGTAAAATTTCCAACCTGTAAATCCCAAATGCCATTTGACATTTACAAGGTTATAATATACCGCTCACCCCACATAAAACCCATTCTTCATAGCATACACCACTAACCCAACTGTATTTTTTACATTCATTTTTTCTAATACTTTTAGGCGGCAGCCTTCTACTGTTCGTGGGCTTAAGGCAAGTTTATCGGCTATTTCTTTGTTGGTATTTTCTTTGCAAATAAGATAAATCACTTCTTTTTCTCTTTCGGTAAATTCTATTTTATCTATTTTTTTGTAGGGGTTAAAACGGCTTTTGGCAATCATGGTAGCCAGCTTATGATTGGTGGTTTTGCAATAATATGGTTCGTTGTTATACACGCTGCGTATGGCTTCTGTTATTTCTAACTTGCCTGCATTTTTTATCAAAAATCCTTGTGCACCTGCTTCTAGCATATCTATGATGAGATCGTTTTCATCGAACATAGATAAACCAATAATACCTATGTGTGGCATTATCTCTGCAATTTTTTGTGTAGCTTCTATGCCATCCATCACAGGCATTTTTATATCTGTTATAATTACATCTGGATCTAATTTTTTGGCAAGCTCTACCAATTGCAAACCATTTTCGGCTTCGCCTACTAAAGTTATATCTTTAAACTTTGAGATCATTAACCTAAAGCCATCTCTAAAGATTTCATGATCATCTGCCATCAATAATCTAATGTTTCCGTTTATTGCTTCCATATCTAAAGTGGTATTTCTATTTCGAAAGTTGTGCCGCTGCCTGGCTGAGTGTGCACTACAAGTTGCCCGCCCAAAAGCTGTGCCCTGCTTTGCAAACTCAATAAACCTACACCTTTTGCTTCTAAAGATTTTTCACTGTAATTAAAACCTATACCATCATCTTTTGTTTGTAAAAATATCGATTTGTCTTTTGTAATAATATTTATCTTTAAAACTGTAGCTCTTGCATGCTTAATGGTATTCTGCATTATTTCTTGTACTACCCTGTATAAGTTTACTTCTTGCTCTGGCTTCAAAGAAAAATCGCAAGTATTAAAATCTATTACTAAAGGGTGTAATATTTTTAATTTACTAATATACTCATGCGTGGCATTTATAAATCCTTTTCGTACGAGTGTGTTGGGTAAGAGATCGTAAGATATTTCTCTAAAGCGTTGTATAATGCCATCTATTTGTTTCGATGATTTTTCGAGTACCGCATTTTCAGTTTCATCTTCAGGTTCAAGATGATTTATTTGTAGTTTTATGGCAGATAGCATTGGGCCAAGTTCGTCGTGCAAATCTCCTGCTATTCGTTTTCGTTCGGCTTCTAAAGTATTTATTTCGGCGGCAATACGGGCTTGTTGCCATTTTAAAACTTTTCGTTGTTGTTTAATAATGGAGTAAATAAAAAAAATGATAACGATACCAATAATAATTGATGCCGAAAAAACTATATTAAACATAACAAATTATTTTAAGGATATATTTTATCAATTTTTTTTAGATTTCAGCACTTGTAATTTCAAAATTGTTAAATATAAAATTTTTACTAAGATACTTCCATCAAGTAATAAAATAAAAAGGATAGTATGAGCTATCCTTTTTATTTATAATAGCATAAGTTTATACTATTATACAATTATTATTAAACATAGAACTATGGGTTATTACCAAACTCTCCTCCACCTAAAATGCCAGTAGTCCTACGTATTGTATCTCGAGCTAGAGTATTACTATTATTTGAAATGCTTGTTGGATCTTCAACATATAAAATACTATAATCCGGCTTAATTCCTACAAACATTACATGTATTTTCATGTCTGCACTCATTCCATTTATGATTCGTAATCCAATACAGTTTTCGTTGTTAATAATTGTTCTAATTAATCTACTGTTAAAAGAGGATGTATTACTCATAATATCAGTTGTGCTTAAAAGTTTACTTGTATTAAGTAAAGCTTTATTTGCAATAAATCTAGCAGCCCAACTTTCAATAGAGTCAGCACTCATAAAATGATTTTTATTGTTTAAACGTTCTGCATTTGGGTTAGTTATAATACCCTTATAACCTTCACTTAAGTTTTGAGTTACATTATTAACTTTAGTAGTATTGTCATCTTTAGCACATTTGCTAAAAATTAAGACTGTCAAAAATGCAATAGTAATAAAAGAGAATAACGCATAGTTACTTTTTAATGGATGCTTCATAATGTTTAAAATTTATTTGATTAAAAAAATATATGTTTGACAAATATATGTATTAAAACCATAAAAAAATATTTTTTTCAAACTAAATTAATGATTACAAGTTAATAAGAATAAAACCTGCAATTTTTATTATGGTGCTTTTTAGCAATCTAAATTTTCTTGCTATTTAATTTATATTCATAAAGTGCTTATTTTCTCTGGTATTTTAAATATGCCAATTGCAAAAAATACATAACATGTTGCATTTACAAAATGATGAATAATAAATGTCGTTCTTCCATCTGGCGTATTAAATAGGGAAAAAAAGTACAATCCAAATATTAATAATGTAAATCCATTGTATAGTATTGAAAAACTACTTATCCAAAACCAACAGTTATCAGTCATTCTTTTATTTATTACAAGTATTTGTTTACTTAAAATATCGATGGAAATGAAAAGCATAACAGTGCTTACAAAACTAAGTAAATAAAAAAAAGTGGTTAATATAGTTCCATTATAAATAGCATTAAACACAGCAATTGGGACACTAATACTAATAAATATTAGCATTAATTTTTTACTAATAAAACCATTTATGAAAACTAAATATAGAAATATGGAAAAATTTAGCAACATGTATAAATTAACAATTAGCTGATTAAAATATCTTGTTACCGAAAATTTCAAAACTGAATTAAACGTGAATTCAATTAAGAAATCTAAAATCATCATAAATATAAAAGGATGAAGTTTTTTTTCAATCCTTTTATATTTAAAAATGCCTAAGCATGCTGGTAAAAAACACATTAAGCTTAAAATATTCTCTATCACCTTATTCATACTTGGTTATAATATTTTTTAAAAATTATGGTTCCATACCATATTCCGCACCACCTGTTCCACTTCCACCACTTCCATCTTTTGCTGCCATATTTTTTTCTTCGACACAGTTTTCTGGGTTTTTAATGTACAATGTTTCATACTCGGGGTTTATACCTACCAATATTATATGCACTTTATTATTTTCGTCCATACCATAAATTACACGAAGTCCAATGCAACTATCGTTGGTAATAATAGCCCTCACAATACCGTTGTTAAACGAACACGAATCCCCCAATATGCTATTTACATTTGGTAAAGTTGTTCCAATAGTTGGTTTGTTTTTTTGATATCGTTCTGTCCATACTGCTATTGTATCTTTTGGCATAAAATGACATTTGGCTTGCAATGCCAGTGCTTGCTTGTTTTCTACTTTACCAGTGTAGCCATCGCAATTAGTTTCCGATAATGCATTAGTACATTTTGAAAAAATCATTACAACAAAAATGGCAACAATGGCCAACACAAATTTTGGAGAGAAAAAATTCTTTTTCATAATTGTTAGTTTAGGTTAAAAATAAAAATCAATATTAAATTATTTTGGTATAAAAAAGTACAGGTAGTAATACCCATTTTTTTTAGGTAGTTGTGGCAATTAATTCAGTAATTGCCACATAGGTACAATAAAACAAAGTATATATTTTTGTAATATAATTAAATAAATCGGATTGTATCTAAATTAAAATTTGATAATAAAATATAGCAATTTATTTTAAAAATAGTAGGGGGTTTTAAAATGTCGCTTCGTAAATGGAGCGGCATTTTTTATACAATTTTCTTTGTTATAAATCAAATATAGTTTGCATTAAAATAATTTATATTATATTCATACAACTAAATGACCAAAACTTTTAGAGCCATATTAATTTGCAATATGCTTTTGTGTACACTTAATGTATGTGCACAGCAACCAGCATATACATATTACAGCATAAGAGATGGACTTAGCAGCAACGATACGTACAATTGTGTAGAAGATAAAAAGGGATTTTTATGGATTGCTACCGAAAATGGTGTTTCTCGATTTGATGGAAAAACGTTTAAGAATTATACTACCACACAAGGCTTACCGGATAATGATATTTTGAATGTACAAATGGATAACAATGGTGTAATTTGGGTATTGCCTTTTCAGCGAACGCCAGCATATTACGATGAACAAAAAGATAAATTTATAAATAGTAGCAAAGACGCAGAGTTAAAAAAAATTATTTTAGGTGGCGTAACCAACTCCAATGCAATAAATACTGGCGGTATGGCTTTTTGTAATAATGATGGTACTTTTTATGTGTATAAAAATAAAGTTTGCAGTGAATTTAAAATTTTGAGCAGTAAAATAGTTATGTCTGCATTACGCATTATTTCTTACGAAGATGAAAAATATTTTGCAGTATCTAACGATTCGTTACGAACGTTTTTTAAAGGAAAAGTAATAAATACAACATTGCTCAATAAGCAAATAAGAAGAACAGCTTTTGTAAATAATCAACTATACATTGTAGATTCTACATCGTTATATAAAATTAGTGTGTTATCTAATGGAGATATTGTGTATGTAAAAAATATAAATTTGCCCTTTAAAATTTCAGGATTAAATTTTACAGGAAAACAATTAGCCATATCATCTAGCAGTGGCAATATTTATTTTGCAGACACGGCTAGTTTAGCTTTTAGCGAAAAAGGATTTTCTTTTAATGCCTTAGTAAGATTTATATACGAAGATAAAACGGGCAATACTTGGATTTGTACAAGAGAAAATGGAATAATACGCTACCAGCAAAAAGGAATATTAACGATAAGTGACGAAGCGTATCAACGAAATTTTAATACCATATGTTTTTGGAATAATAAATTGGTAGCAGGCACAAACGATGGGCAAGTGTATGTGTATAATAAAACCTACGATTATAAAATAGCTACTATAACTAAAGAAAAAAATTATTCGAGTTGGATAAGACAAGTAGATGTAGGCGATAATAATTTATTTGTTGGCGCCGAAGGAGGGCTGTATAAATTTGATGCCAACCTAAAAGCCTTTCCTGTTTTTAATATTGCAAAAAACTATGCTAGCAAAGGCTTTGTTTATTTAAATGATGGCAGTATTGTTACAGGAAATAGCGCAGGGGTAAAAAAAATAAATTATTATAATTCAAAGTATGTCGATTCTGCTAGAGTGAGGGTAACTACTTTAGAAGCTGCACCGCAAGACAATATTTATATTGGCTCTAATACTGGTTTGTATAAATGGGAACATTATAAAAAAATTATTAATTTGGGAGAGCAATTTCTTATTTGCACCAATAGGGTAAACGCTCTTGCATTTAATAAAGAAGATAATGTTTTATGGACTGGGCTTGCTACCGATTCTTTGGTAGCATTGCAAAACGATAAACCTATTGCTATTATTCCACTTGGGATAAAGTTGCCGGGTAATGAATGTAGAACTTTGTATAGTAAACAAAAAGGAACGGTATGGGTGGGTACAAATTTGGTACTTGCAAGAATAAACTATGCAATTAAAAATAATGAATTCGATTATAAAATTTCTGTATTCACCACTGCAGATGGAATAGCAGGAAAACAAATAAATGATATTGCAGAACGAAATGATACTATATATGTAGCTACAAATGCAGGTATAAGTATTTTGCCAGCTAAGCTTAGTTTTAATGTGCCCGATATTCCAGTTATTATTACTGGTATAAAAATAAATAATGCAGATACATCTTTGCAAAATTATTACGACCTGCGCCCCTCTCAAAACAATATTGCTATCACTTTTTCTTCTGCCGACTTGGGCTCTACATCTGAAAGAATATATGAGTACAAAATAAACAACGGATCGTGGAATGCCACTAGTATAGAAAATATTGCACTTCAACAATTGGCGTCTGGTGCTTACACAATACAAATACGGGCTTTAAAAAGAGATGGCAATCCTTCCGAAAAAATGGCAAGCATTATTTTTAAAATAAATATTGCTTTTTGGAAAACTTGGTGGTTTTGGCTGATAGTTGCTCTGGCACTTGGTGGCTTAATTTTTTATTTTGCACAAAGGCAAAATAGAATAAATAGAGAATTGAGTGTACAAACATTATTAACGGAAAAAAAATTATCTGAGCTAGAATTACGTGCGTTAAAAGCCCAAATAAATCCTCACTTCGTATTTAATTGCCTTAATTCAATAAAGTTTTTGAACCATCAAAAACGATTTATAGAAACAGATATTTACTTAGATAAATTTTCATACTTGCTTCGCAAAACTTTAGATTTTTCTGGCTTGCAAAAAATACCATTGGAAGAAGAGTTGGCCTATAGTAAAAATTATTTAGAGTTGGAAAAACTAAGACTTGGTGAAAAATTGAATTATAAAATAAATACAGATACAAGTATCGATATTTCTAAAACACTGGTGCCGCCAATGCTGTTACAACCATATTTAGAAAATGCTGTAAAGCACGGTATAAGGCACTTGCCAGGAGAAGAAGGCAAAGTAATTATTGAAACAACAAGAAATAATGGTAAAATTTTTTGCAGCATTACAGATAATGGTGTGGGCATAGAAAGTGCTATGGCACTTAATAAAATTAATAACCCTAATCACCAAAGCCATGGTAATACTTTACAACAAAGACGGGCCGAATTATACAATGTAAATGTAGAAACCACACATGGCGATAATGGAATAGGAACAACTGTTACACTTACTTTACAAAACGAACAAAGCATATGAGTACATTAAAAAATATAAAAACAATATTGGTAGATGATGAGGCTAATAATTTACAATTTTTACAAGCGCTTATTAAAGAAAATTGCACATCATTAAATATTATTGAAACAGCCAACAATTCCAAAGATGGTTTATTGATGATACAAGAACTACAGCCTCAGCTTGTATTTATGGATGTAGATATGCCAGGTATGACGGGTTTTGAAGTGTTAAAAAAATTAGAGCCACTTAGCTTTGAAGTTATTTTTGTAACGGCCTATAATGAATATGCCATGGAAGCATTTGACTACAATGCTGTGGCATATATTACCAAACCGATTGTTACAGAAAAATTAGTAACGGCTGTAGAAAAAGCCATTATTAAAATTGAAGAAAAAAAATACACACAGCATATTTTTTCATTATTAGAAAATGTGCATCATAACAATGAATATGATAAAATAGCTTTACCAACATTACAAGGATTGCAATTTGTAAAACTCACTCAAATATGCTATGTAGAGAGCAGTGGAAATTATAGCAACTTTTTTTTAGCAGATAATAGTAGAATAATAGTAAGCCGACAGCTTGGAGAATATGAAAAACTATTGCCTGCTGATAATTTTGTGCGCATACATGATAAGCATATTATAAACCTTAATGGTATACAAGAATATATTAAAGGCAGTGGCGGAGAAGTGGTTCTTGAAAATGGCGCAAGGCTTTCAGTAGCAGCTCGAAGAAAAGATGAATTGCTTAGTAGGTTTGAAAAGTGGCTAAGAAAAAAATAAAACATGTTACAGCAATAAACGTGTATCTAAATAGAATAATCTTAAATTTATAATTACAAATCACTATTCTCCATTACGCTTATACAAAATCTCCTTACACTTATACATTCCTTCTTTTTTGCTAGTATTTTCTTTTACATCTTTATGTTGAGGAATGAAATATCAAAACTACATACTCGCTTTTATCTTTTCTAACTGCTTATTTATAAGCAAGCAATGTTTTGCACAGCAACCACTGAATCAAATAAGTATATTAACCTTTAATGTAAAAAATAAATTGCCTGCCGATGTGAGTACCTGGGCAACTATGCCTACAAGTCTTTTATTGGTAGCACAAAAATTGCCCCAAGCTCAAATACAAGGTATAAAATTGGTTTTGCAGATAAAGCAGGCTGGAACTAAAGTATGTGGCAACAATGCACAAGCTACCACTACGATGGATGTGTTTGCCGTTCGCAATTTTTCTGCAATTGAGTTAAGTGCTATGCTTAGTCAGTGCCCACTACTTAAGCCAAGTAATTATACTATTTGTGCACAGTTTTTTAATGTAGATAACTATCCCATAAGCAGAGAATTTTGTAAAGACTTTTTGGTAGAAGATTTAGTACAGTCTTATAGTGCACCACAAAACATTAGTCCATCAAACGAAAAAAAATTTACTGAAATTTCTATAAAAGCCCCACTAACATTTAGGTGGACACCTGTATTACCAAAACCTAAAGACCCAGTAATGTATAAGCTGCGTGTATGGCAGCTTATGCAGGGGCAAACAGGTGCACAGGCAATGAAAGTAAACGAGCCTATAATAGAAAAAGAAGTAAATAATATAAATCAAGCCATTGTTGCCAACATACTTACTGAGCCATGCAAACCCCCATACTTATGCGATTTTGTATGGACAGTGCAGGCTTTTAATAAAGATGGAAAACCAATTGGAAAAAATAGTGGAATAAGTGAATTGTATTCTTTTAAAATAAAATAATATCAGTTGATCAACTTAAAAGAAATAGTTATTTAACGAATATAAAAGTATTATCAAAAATGTTTTTTTGTTAGTAAAATATAAAAACCAAAACATAAAGATTATCTAGTAAAAAATAAATTTTATAAAATGTATAAATATAAAAAATGTATATGGCTGCTTTTGTACTTTGTATTGGGTGCAAATGTAATAAAAGCACAAAATGTAAACATACTCAGCTTTAGCGTAAAGCCAGTGTTACCTGCCGATGTAGGTAGTTGGACAACTATACCTGCTGCTGTAATTTTAGTAGTGCAACCACAAGGCACAAGCTTACCTATGGTAAAACCAGTATTTACCATTAAGCAAGGCGGCACAAGGGTTTGTGGCAATACAGCCGCTACTGCCACTTTTGTAAACATTGCGCCCACACATAATTTTACAACAGCTGAAGTAATTGGAAATTTAACTACCTGCCCTAAATTGGCAGCTGGAAATTATTCCTTATGCGTACAATTTTTTAATGAAGACCCAAGGCAGCAAGGCGAAGTAAAGGAAGTATGTAGAGAGTTTAGGGTAGAAGAGTCTGTGCAGCAATTTTGTAATCCTCCACAAAATATAGGCCCTAGAGACGAACAAATATTTACAGAGAAAGATTTCTTAATACCCAAAATTTTTACATGGACACCATTTATTGCTTCTACAAAAACGCTCATTACATACAGGCTTACGGTATGGGAAATAGAAGATGGGCAAAGTGAAGCACAAGCCATGTATGATAATTTTCCGGTGCTGCAAGAAGATGTAAAAGGTATAACAAGATACACTTCAAAACCTAGCACATGGGAACGCCGAAATGCAACTTACGTATGGCGTGTAGAAGCATTAGACCAAGAAGGAAAGCCGCTTTGTAAAACAAATATGAGTGAACCTACACAGTTTAAAATTTCCTTTGCTGAAAAAAATACAGAAGAGCAACCAGACTCTTCCAGTAAAAATGATTGCTGTAAAGATTCTATAAAAAATGTATCCAACACTGTAAATGTAGTAGCAGGAAATTTATTAAATGTTGTACAGAATTTTACTATCTCTCCAAATAATATCACAAAAATAAATGCAGAAATAGCTTTTGTATCTGAATCTTCATCCGATACAAGTTGTAGAAAATGTACAACAAACGAAGCTGCTGTTTGGAATTTTATGCCAATAAATAAAGCGATATGGAATAGCGGTATACCCAACAGTGGCGCACCTTTAAGTGCATCGGGTATGTACCCAGCTCAAAACATAGTTTGGTTTTGTAATGCACAAGGCAATTTAAAATTAGATTTAAAAATTGCCTTACCAGGTATTCCATCTGCTACATGTAAGCGAAAAGGCAAAGTGGGCATACGATTTAAGTTTACCGACAAAGATTGTAAAACATGTGAGCAATATATTATTTACGACTATTCTATTAACTAAAGTAAGACTGCTAAAAAATAAAAAGATGAAAAAATTAATTGTATTATTTATTATATTGGTAGCAGCATTTAATAATGTAAATGCGCAAAAAATTTGTTGCCCCGAGTTTAAATTGGTTGGAGGAATTGAAGAATGCAGAAAGCAAACTGACCCAGGAGGAGGTTCAAACCCTCACGAAAAAGACTCTTGCGATTTTAAAGCCTGCAAAAATGTAACCATGCCTTTTATGGTTTTTCCTAATGAGCCAGGCTTTACTTATACATGGCAAATATTAGGAGGAGTACCTACAACCACCACTGGTAATCCTATAAATATTACATGGGGTAATGGTAGCTCAGGTTTTATCAGCATTTTTATCAGCAATGCAAATGGTACTTGTAGAGATACCATCAAGAAATTAATTTGTCTTATAGATGCCCCAAAAGCAGCATTTACTAGTAGTCCATCATCACCAATTTGCAATAACACGGCAATACAATTTAACAATACCACTATTGGAGGAAATACTTATACTTGGGATTTTGGTGATGGAACTTTTTCAACAGATGTAAATCCTGCACCTCATATTTTTCCAGGCCCGGGAACATACAATGTTGTTCTTACAGCTTCCAATGGAACTACAGGCTCTTCAAGTCCAGCTTCTGGCCAAGAAAAAGAATGTGGTTGTAAAGATACTTTTGCTATGACCATAGTTGTAAAAGCAGAAAGCGGAATAAATATTATACCGGGCTGTAAAAAAATGTTGTGCAAAGGCGATACTGCTTCTTATTGTACTACCGCAACTTGTAATTCTTACAACTGGTCTGTATCAGGAGGAACAATAATAGGAGCGGCAAATGGCAATTGTATAAATGTAAAATGGGATGGCACTTATCCTGCAATAGTTACATTAAATGGAAGCTGTGGAGGAACTTGCGGAAATACTGCAAGCCTTGCTGTGCCTGTGTTGTATCCATCGATGGCAATAACGGGCAGTAAAATTATTTGCCCTTCGGCATCAGCATCTTATTCTTTACCTGCTATGCCTGGCACATTTTATGGTTGGCATTTAAGTGGAGGTGGAAGTATATCTGGACCAGATAGTAATACAAGTGTAATAAATATAAATTGGGGAAGTGCACCGGGTACTTACTATTTAACTTGTTACTATAATAATCCTACAACTGGTTGCAGTGGTATTGCAAAAGATACCATAAAAATTTTACCAAAATATAAAATGACTGGGCTAGCGAAATTTTGTGTAGGCGATAATTTTAATTTTACGGCTAATGGAGCAGGTACATGGACTATAACAACAGCAAATGTTTTTACTGGTAATGGTACAAACAATATTTCGGGTACATGGAATGCACCAGGCACATATTTAATTTCTGCTACGCCTACTACCACTTCAAGCTATTGCTCTTACCCAGCTACTTTGCAAATAATTGTAAATGATACACCAAAATTAAATGCAATACTAGGGCCACTTATGGTTTGTAAAAGCAGCACACAAGTGTATTCTATTTCATCAAATATAAATGATGGTATTTTTAATTGGACAGCTACTGGCGGTACTATAGCTTCTCAAATGGGAAGTCACCACGATTCTATTGTAGTTACTTGGGGTAATACCCTACCATTTATTTTAAGCGTTACACAAACTGTAAATGGATGTTCTTCATCGCCAAAACAAATAGCGATAGACACTTTTCCTAAACCAATTATTACAGGCAACACTACTGTATGTGCAAACGAAACAGTTACTTACACTGTTGCTGGAACTATGCCTCAAAGTGGTTGGGTATGGAACGTAGGCGGTGGTAGCGCTGGTACAATTGTTTCACAATCTGGCAATACGGTTCAAATATTATGGAATGGAAATGTAGTGCCAGGTAACAATACAGCCACTGTAGAAATTATTGTTTGCGGTGTTGTAACTGCTTATGCTGTTACTATAAATACGCCTGCAAATATTACAGTTACAAAATCTGGTAATCTTTGCAACCCTGGTGTAACCCTTACTGCTACAGGTTCTATGCCATGTTATCAATGGTATAGAAATGGCATTTTAATAAGCGGTGCTACATCTTCAACATATTTAGCAACATTGCCTGGCTATTACGAAGTGCGTTGTCCAAACCAATGTAGTGGCTACGGAAGTATTGTAGTGCCTGCAGAATTTATTGCAACCAAAGTAAGTATTACTGCGGATAATTATTTAAACTATTGCACTGGCTCTCCTATAAATGTTAATTTACAAACAGCATCATCGCCATCTGTAGGTTGCAGTTATCAATGGTATAAAAATGGCATTCTCATTTCTGGCCAAACGGCAAATACATTAAATGTTACGACATCTGGCGGTTATTACGTTGTGCATACATGCGGCAATTGTAAAGACACTTCAAACTTACTTGTAGTTACAGAGGGGCCTTGTAACCCAAATTGTAAAGTAACATTTCCTCAATTAATTTTAGGTGATGACTTAGCTAAAAATGGTCCAGCAGATTATTTTGAAAATACAAAAAATGAAAATGTATTTACAACAGGTATCATTATTAATAATCCAACAGCACTTTGCAATAACCCATCTTTTTCAGCAAACTATACTTTAGATGCACCTAAAACTTTTAATGCAGGTATAAATTGGAATTTTGGAGATGGCAATTATTATAATGTTACAGTTAATGGAGGCTTTACACCACCACACCATTATAATGCTGTAGGCACATATATTGTTACCGCACATTTTTCGGCCAACTGCCCAGAGCCACCTCCAACGCATGTATGCGACTATTACGATACTATACATTATACAGTTCCTATAGCAGCTAATTTTAATTATTTTGTAAATTGTAATACAGTTACACTTACTAATTTATCTACTGTTTTATCGGGCTGTAGTATTACCTCTTATTTATGGAGTTGCGCAAGTGGGGGTACTTTTTCGAGCACAACTGCTCCAAGCCCAACTTTTACAGCTACTACCACTGGCACATATTTAATTAAATTAAAAGTTACTTCATCATGCAAAGGTTGTACAGATGAAATTATTATTCCTGTTTTTATAAATGCATTTTCGGCAACATTTACACCACCTGCTTCTGGTTGTGTAGATGAAAAAATTGATTTTGCAGCAACTTCAGGTATGCCACATTATCTCTGGTATTTTGGAGATGGTAGCACTGCTACAACAGCCACTACTTCGCACACCTATCAAACGACTGGCCCATTTGTTGTTTCCTTAGTAGTTACAAATAATTTGGGTTGTAAAGATTCTGTAGCACATACCATTATTATACATCCAGCAGTTACTGTATCTGCAGGTGCAGATAAATTTGTATGCCCAGGAAGTGTAGCTACTTTAACCGCCACTGGTACAAATATTTCAACTTTTCAATGGTATAACAATGCAGGATTAATTTCTGGCGCAACTTCTGCAACATATACAAATGCAGGCTATGGCACTTATTATGTAATAGCCACAAGTATAAATGGCTGTACAAAAAAATCAGATCCAGTACATGTATATTTTAAAGCAGCACCAATTGTAAAAATAAAAACTGATGGTACAAATATTGTTTGTATGAGTGGAGGTAATGGTTATATTTCTTTACAAAATATTATTTGGGAGGCTAACACAAATTACAGTTGGACTGGTAGTGGCCCTGGCTCAATTTCTTTTTCGCCAACTACTGGTATTAATACGTATGTTACTATTTCGGGTGCTGTAGGTACTTATCAAATAATTTTATCTGCTATAAATACAATTACAAATTGCACCACAAAAGATACGCTTTGTGTTTTTGCTTATAGCTCGCCAACAGTTGCTATCACAGGGCCTGTGGGCACATTGTGCGAAGGAAATAAATATACATTTACCGCTTTAGCATTACCAACACTTGGTACTGGCTCATACATGTACCAATGGGGTAATGGTATAATAGGCAATACGTTGATTACAGGATTTGCAGGTATGGTAACGGTTACAGCAACAGATCCGCATGGTTGTACAGCAAATGCTTTTGGTGGTATTATAAAACCACGTGCCGATGTGTCTTTATTTCCTGTAGGATGCGATACGCTTTGTTTAACAGATACTGTACATTTTCCTTTACCATTGGGTGGTGGTGTGTCTTCATCATCTTATAGCATACAGTGGTACGATAGTGGTACACCAATAGGTACAAATTCTATTCATTTACCGCTTGCACTTATTGGCCCTGGCGATCATCATTTTTATGCCATCGTAACATTTATGGGTGCTTGTCCAGATACTACTGGTACGTTCGATTTGTTTGTGAAAGATTGTACACTTTTGCCTCCTTGCGATAATTGCCCAACCATGTTTGACAATGCAAGTTTTACAATGGGTACAATATCTGGCAATATTATGCAAGGCAGTTTTACATTTACAAGTACAAAACCTTTAAAAGAAGTACGCTTAAATGTGGCCGATTTAAAATACCACTGGAGCGACCCTTCTTGCAAAAATTGCAAAGCTGCAATAGAAGATAGAGCTTGTATTTATCCGGCAAATGCATCACAAACAGTAGGTAGTTTAGTATGGGATAATTTTACAGGTGCAAGCATTCCACCATCTGCCTCTACTACAGATTGTCCGAAAGAATTAATTTTTAAACTCGGTGCTGCATTGCCTCCTGGCACTTACTCTATTCCATTGCAAGTATCTTTTGCGGCTGCGCCAAAAAGTAATTGTAAGCTTATTGTAGATAAATTTTGTATGCACCTTGCCATTACCGATGAAGAGTGCAGGGTGTGCGAAAAAAATGTTTGCGCAAAAGTTACAAACACTGGCGATGATTGTGAATGCAGTGCTGGTAATAATTGGAATAACTTATACATTACTCCAGTAGGTGTAGGAATTCCAAAACCAAAAACATTTATTTTTTGCAACAGTAGTATAACTGGCTATAGTTTTAATACGCCTTATTTGCTTAGCGGTATGTACAATTGTAAACCAGGTTGTGTGGCAATAAAAAACGAAGTGGTAATTCGTAACCAAACCGGCGATATTATTTACACGCACATTGGGGCTACGTTGTACGAAAATATTATGTTCCCCATAAAAGGAATTTATACCGTTACACTTACTGCTTATTGTGGTGGGAAAAAATGCGAATGTAAATTTCAAATTTCGGTGGACAAAGATATAATTGTACTGCCACCAAATGGTGGTGGAAACAATCCGCCAAATGGAAATCCTCCAACCTCATCTGCAAATACACCTACACCAACGCCTACGGCAATAGAAAAAGTTTTAGCAGATATTTTGCCGCCAGATTTTAGTGGGCAAGTATTGGTAGCAAAAAAAGATAGTGTATTGTATGAAAAATACAAAGGCAATAATGTGAACAATCATACAGCGTTTGATTTAGCTTCTGTAGCAAAAACTTTTACCGCTATGGCTATTTTAAAAATGGTAGAAGAAAAGAAAATTTCTTTGAACGATGATGTAACAAAATATTTGCCAAGCTTTCCAATTGCTGGCATCAACATAAAAATGCTATTGAGCCACAAAAGCGGTATAGAAGATTATGTAAAATTTATGCAAGCAGCCGATGTGGACAAAAGCAATA
This sequence comes from Ferruginibacter sp., assembly GCA_043729825.1. Lineage (GTDB taxonomy): Bacteria > Bacteroidota > Bacteroidia > Chitinophagales > Chitinophagaceae > Ferruginibacter. Next base: position 43,771 of record JAYTLA010000042.1, on the reverse strand, counting down.
TGATAAGCAATGCCGACTTGTTGCAATACATCATAAAAAATAAAGACAAAATACAAACGGGGAAACCAGGCGGCGCATTTAATTATAGCAATACAAATTTTGCCATGCTGGCATTAATTATTGAAAAAATAAGTGGGCAATCGTATGGGCAATATTTATCCGAAAAATTCTTCAAGCCATTAAATATGGAAGATACTTATGTGTTTACATCTGCTACCGCAAAAACGGCTACGCCATCGTATTACAAAAATGGCAAGGCATACGATTTAAAATTCTTAGATTTTATTTATGGAGATAAGAATATTTATACCACAGTAAAAGATATGATGAAGTGGGACAAAGCCCTGCGTGATGGTAAAGTATTTTCTAAAGAAAGTTTATCATTGGCTTATACCCCAAATAGTGCGCTTATTGCAGACCAAAGTAACTATGGTCTTGGCTGGAGAATATTGCTAGTGCCAAATGGTAAAAAAATTATTTACCACAATGGGTGGTGGCATGGTAACCGATCGGTGTTTATTCGCTTGCTCGATGAAGATGCGCTAATTGTTATATTAAGCAATAGTAGTTTTACAACCATATCTAGCTCAAGAAAATTAGCAGACTTGTTTGGAGCTTATAAACAAACTGGAAGGAGTTTGGTTAATTTTTAAAATGAATAAATGTAGAAATATCTAAAAAATATTTATCGTTAAACAACGGAGAAATTGTAGTTGAACAAACATTTCTTATACAAGCATGATGAAGCAACTTGCATATTAAATAATTATGAATAAACGTATAAACAAATTTTGCATGGGAATCGATTTAGCCAAATCTACTTCTACTTATAATACGCTTATACATTTATTAAGTACGCTTATACATTTACCCTTTTATAACCCAAAACAAAACGCAATATTTACATTACCAATTAAACTAACCTACATGAAACAATTTTTAATCATCCTTTTTTTTATAGCAAGTTTACAAAGCTATGCACAAAAGAAAAGCCCCGTAAGTATAACCGGCACTGCAGGTGTAACTTACGAAGGCTATGGGTTAGATAGAAACCCTACTGGTTTTACTGGTTATCAACCTCGCCGCCCATGGAACCAAGTACGGTTTAATTTTATGCCTACATTTAAATTTGGCAAAAATTTTTCTTTGCCTGTAAATTTTAATTTTGCAGCATTTCCTACAAATTTTGCAGGACCATTTTCTGGTATAAAAAATCAAAATATTGGGCAGTACCTTACCAACCCTATGAATAATTTTGGATTGAACCCTACTTACAAATGGGCCGAATTTCAATTGGGTACACAGTATTTAAAATATTCTGATTTGTCTACTGGCGATGTGGGTATTTTTGGTGCAGGGTTTTCATTAAAGCCTGGCGATTATAGAATTAAATTTTTTACAGGAGTTTCTCAACGTGGTATTGATTACGCACCAATTCCATTACCAGGCGTGCAAGGTGCTTATCAGCGCAGTCATTACATGTTTAGTATTGGTAAAGAAAAAGAAGGAAATTATTTAGTTGCTTTTAATTTTGCGAAAGGGCAGGATAAAATTTCTTCGGTTGCCACACCTCCACCAATACCTATTACACCACAAGAAGGATTTACGGTAAGCATGCAAGTAAACAAAGATTTTAAAAAAGGATGGTACATAAAATCGGAAGGGGCAAATTCAATTTATACAACCGATGAAAATGATCCGCTAAATCCTGCAATGAAATCTTTTAAACCATTTATAGAAGCTAGAACTTCTACTACATCTGATTATGCGGCTAATTTTTCTTTTGGTAAAAAGTCAACCAATTTTGATATTGGGCTTGGTACAAAATATGTAGGTGCAGGTTTTCAATTGCCTGGCTACCCTTACATGCAGCCCGATAGGTTTGATTATACTTTAAACACTCGTTTTAATACATGGAAAAATAAATCAAATGTGGTAGCAAGTATAGGGCAACGTTTCAATAATGTATCTGGTACATTAGGGCCACAGGCAAAGCAATTAATAGGGATGCTAAATTGGTTTACTCAGTTTAATGATAAGTTTAGTTTAAATGTAAGTTTTAATAATTTTGGTTTTAACACGCCAGGTGTTCTTGCACCAGGTGGTACTAGTATAAAAAATGTGAGTACCGATGCTGGTATAAATCCTACTTATACTTGGAGCAACAGCAAAATGAGCAATACGCTTAGTTTAAGTTACAATTATAGTAATTATAAAGAAACGCTTATTCCATTTGGTGGAGGCCCAGCTACAAATTCTTTAAACAATACACACACAGCATTGCTATCTTATATTCCAGTTTATTTCAACAGAAAAATATCGCCTGATTTTAGTGCATTGTATTTTTACAACGATGCCTCATTGGCAAAAATTATTTTTGCTACATTGAGCGCTGGGCTTGCGGTACCCGTGGCAAAAGATAAAATAAAATTAAGAGGGCAGTTGCAATACACACTAAGTACATTTAATAGTTTTACACCCGAAAATAATGTTATTGCAAGTTGTAATGTAGATTATAAAATAAATAAAAAACTTACGTGGACAAATTTTTTAACAACAAACTATTATAAATACGGCGATCAATTAGGTGGTACATATTTTGGCGCACAGTATTTGGAAAGTACTGTACGAACAGGGTTGCAGTATAAATTCTAGTAGGAACACGCCTGTGGCGTGTTCAAAAAAGAATTCGCCACAGGCGAATTCCTACAAACAAATTTTAAAACAGAATATTTAACTTATGAAATATAAAATTCTATTAGCATTTTTTTTACTTTTTACAGTAATAGCAAATGCGCAGCTTACAACTAATTTAATTGTAAACGCCCGTCCACCAGCTACGCTTATTAAGTGGGCTGCAATTAAGGGTACTGTTACACTCATTGTAAACAATATAGGCGGCGGTACACAAGGGGGAATGCGTGTAAAAATTAAAACTACAGTAAAATCTTCTGATGGTACAGAAGTGTCCACAACAAACTTAAATCTTGCACAAATAATTACCTTGCCTGATGGACAAACGGTATTAGATGCAGGTGTTGTTTATCCATTAGAAATACAGCAGTTTACTGGCAAATACCAAAACAGTTTAAATAGAACTGGCAAATTACCAGCTGATAATTATCAAATTTGTGTAGAGCTGGTAGAGCCTACAACCTTTGCGCCACTTGCCCCACAGCAATGCAAATCTTTTTATGTTGCTTCTGCACAATTACCTATTTGTATGATGCCAGCAAACGAGCAAGAGCTAGATATTGTAAAAGCAAGAACTGCCATAACTTTTCGTTGGACACCACTTGTGCCAAAACCACAAGGTGCAACATATTATCGTTTGCAAGTTTTTGAAGTGTTGCAAAATCAAGCACCAATGCAAGCACTAAGAAGTAACCAGCCAGTACTAGATCAAATTATTATTGAAAGAACACAATTTATTTGGCAGCCACAAGGCATACTGGGGTTTGTAGAAGATGAAAAAATAGATTCTGCTGCACAAAGAAAAGGTTGGGATGGTTCAATAAAAGGAGGTAAGCAATTTATTTGGAGTATACAAACATTGGATGCTTTGCAAAACCCAGTAGCGGTAGATGCAAATTATGAAGGAAGAAGTGAACCCAAAGTTTTTTATGTAATAAATAAAAATGATAAAATTACTTTTCCTCCAAATGCAAAAGCCGCCGCCGCTAGTTGTTGCAATAACAGCACTTGGGGTGCAAAATTATATGGTAGTACAAGTACGCCTTCAAGCACTTTGCCTAAATGTGGTAAATACATTTCTGGTATTATTCCATCTACATTATTTTTAAATGTTATTTACAATTGTGTTACAACTGGCTGTGCGGCTCAAGTAGAATATACCATAAATAAAATTAGTGGACCTGGAGGGCCTTTTTCATGGACATCAGGACTTGTAGGTTCTGGAACCACTCAAGCCATGCCAACATTGTCATCGCATGGTGCATATACGCTTTGCATTATTGGATACTGTGGTGGTGTGCCATGTAATAAATGTTGTTATCAGTTTCAAAAATAAAGTATATAAAATAATTTCAATCGGGGGGTTGAAATATAGGGATCTCTATAAGGCATGTTATACACATGCCTTATTTTTTTGTTAAACCTATTTATGGAAATATTTTTATTTTGAATCTTTATAAAAATATTCGTTGCATGAAATTTTTATTAGTGGGCATTACAACCATAACTCTATTCTCTGCTTTTGTGTTTTTTGGAAATACAAAACCATTGCTCTATGTAAAAACGGCCTTTGCAAAACCCTTTGCTGAAAAAGCAATAGCTGATAAAGAAATTGACCACATTAAAAGTTATGGCGAAAAAATAAAACCATTTGTAAAAGCAAATAATTATTGCGAGGATTATTGTTTTTTGATAGACATGAAAATACCATCTGGGAAAAAAAGATTTTTTGTGTATGATTTAATACAAGATACCATTTTGCATAGTGGACTTGTAACCCATGGTGGTGGCTCTCAAACTAATAGTGATGCACTTACATTTAATAATATACCCAATGGCAATGCTACATCAATTGGGAAATATAAAATTGGAAATGAGTATATCGGAAAATTTGGTATGGCATTTAAATTGTATGGCCTAGAAGCTAGCAATAACAAAGCTTTTGAAAGATATGTTGTACTGCATGCGCATTCATGTGTACCTACGCAAGAAGTAGATCCATTTCCAATTTGTACAAGTTTGGGCTGCCCTACAGTGAGCCCATCATTTTTACCATTGCTAAAAAAATATATTGATAAGGCTGATAAACCTGTGTTGCTTTGGATATTTTATTAATTCTTCCCTATTGGAGAAGTTAGAGGAAGCCTTCCATTGGTACTTCCACCGCCAACAACTCTGCATCTTCTAAAACATTTATTGTAAAACTATCTGCTTCCGATATGCCAACAGCATCTCTGTTTTCAAATGTTACGCCATCTATTTCTACAGTACCTTTTATTACAACCAAATAAACGCCATTGCCCGCAAAAGCATTTTCATAATTAATTTTTTCGCCTGCTTTAATATTGGCTAACGAAAAACGAGCCTCTTGGTTTATCCAAAGGGCATGGTCTTCTTCTAATGGAGAAACTACTACTTGCCATTTACCTTCTCTTTCTTTAATATCAAAATGCCGTTGGTCGTAGCGTGGTGTAATATTTTTTTCTTTTGGAAAAACCCACAATTGAAAAAGCGTAACGGGTTCAGTATCGCTTTCGTTTGCTTCGCTGTGTTGTACACCCGTGCCTGCACTCATTATTTGTACATCGCCTGCTTGTATAATACCTGCGCCGCCAGTGCTGTCTTTGTGTTTTAGTGCACCAGTAAATGGTATGGTTACAATTTCCATATTGTCGTGCGGGTGTGTAGGAAAAGCACCACCTCCAGCTATCCAATCATCGTTTAAAACCCGTAATGCACCAAAATGTACTTTATCAGGATTTTGCCAACCACCAAAACTAAAATAATGTGCAGGCTTTAACCAACCATGGTTGGCTGTGCCTCTTTCGTTTGCTCTTGTTATTATTGTTTTCATTTTAAAATATTTGTTGTCTAAACATCAATTAATATACCAATTGTAATTTTGTCATGAGTTTAATTTAAAATAAATGGCATAATCTATTGCATAATAAAAGATGAATCCCTACACAAGTATAGTGACAAGAAATGGTATGCCGATGAAGTGAGTGACATCCCGAAATTTCGGGACTGACCATAGCTGTGTTTTAGCTTGTACAAAAATGAAATTTTTGTCCAAGAAATATTTTTCATTTTTTAAAAGCGTCAAAAAATTGGGTAAACTAAAAACTAATCAACCAATAACTAATTAAGGTGACTAAAATCATCCGCAGTCAGCATTGTACTTTGGTCTTCTTGTCTGTCTTCATTGTACTCAATAATAAAATTGTTTCTGCCTTCTCCAATAAGTATGTGTAAGAATTTTTGCTGAACCAGCTCTAGCATATTTAAGAAAATAAATATGGCGTGAATACGATTTTCACATTCGTCAAATATTTTTTCGAAGGCAAGTGTTTTGTGTTTTTTGCTTATGTACAACATGTGCTCACGCACGCCTTCCATAGTGTAGCCGTATTGCACAACAGTATGTACAGGTTTGTTATTTTTTTCGTGTAAACGTTGTGCTACTTTTTCAAAAGCCTTCATCAACTTAAATAAAGTAACGGTTTGTATTTCTGTTCCTTCACCAGCTTCTTCTCCAATGCTCGAAAGCTCACGTTGCAAATTTCCACGCTTTATCATCAGCATACGTATGGCTTCCATTTCGGCCATTTGTGCAGATGCTTCTTTAAATTTTTTGTATTCAAGTATTTTGTCTATTAATTCTTGTCGTGGATCTATTTCATTTCCTTGTGCATCTATTTCTTTGCGTGGTAAAAGCATTTTTGCTTTTATGCGCATGAGTGTACTGATGAATAAAATAAACTCGCTACCGAGTTCTATATTCAATTTTTCGCTTGCGTGAATATGATCTAAAAACTCGTTGGTAATTTTTGTAATAGGAATATTGTAAATATCTAATTCATCTCTTTCTATAAAAAAAAGTAACAGGTCGAATGGTCCTTCAAATTCGTCTAGCTTTATTTGGTATGATTCGTTGGTGCTCACGTAAAAAGTATTTATAAAAAAGAATCCCTACAGCTGTGCTGTAGGGATGCAAATGTATTAATTTATTGAGTTTTTAAGAAATCTAGTTATAATTTATAATTTAACCCAAGCCCTATTGAATGTTGTACTTGCATACCAGAAACGCCACTAATTTCATCGTTATCATTGTAACGTGCATTTAATAATAGCGTAGCACCAATGTATTTATTTACAGTAAATGTAAATAAGTTGTTCATATCAAAAACCATATTACCAGGGTTTTTAAGGTAATTTGAGTATAAAGTAGTGGTAGATTTATAATTAATGCCTTTTGCTAAATCATAATTGGCATTTGCTTGAATAAATGCACCAAGCCCAAAGGCAGCAGTTTTAGCAGAATCAACACCATATTTACTTTCATTTTTTAAACTAGATTTTAGTTTTGTTGTTACCTGAGCCATTAATGGAGATATTAACACAGAAAAATGTGCATTTGGTTTGTACATTACACCAGGACCAAATTTTATGTAGCCTGGAGTCATAAATGCATTTTCAAATTTTGATTCTAAACCAAAATAACCTGCATAACTCCAATTTTTACGAAACTCTTTACCATAAATAGAGTTAAAGTTTAAATAATCATCATTTTTTAAAAATGCGTCGCCGGTAGAAGTTGTTTTTGCTACGCCGTATCTTCCTCTAAAAGAATTTAGCCAATTTGTTTTTCCTTTTTTTCTATCAAAATTATAATCTACAATTCCTTTTATGCCTATAAAAGAAAGTTCACCAGCATTAGCTTCATGCCATTCGTTGTTTATTCCTGCTTCACTTACAGAAAAATTTAAGGTGCCGCCTTTTGTCCAACCTTCTTTAAGATCGGCTTTTCCAGTAGTTAGCTTTGCTGCTGCGGCATTGGCTTCGGGTGTTGATTGTGCTTTTACATTTGTAGCGGCAAATAGGGTTGCAGCTAATAAGAAAATTTTTGTTTTCATGTTGTACATTTTAATGGGTATATAGTTTTGCTAAAGACTTGTTTACATCACAAAAGGTTTCTTATAGGCAAAAAAAATACATCAATAAATGATGTATTTTTTTTATTATGTATAAAAGAAAATATTATTTTCTTAATGCATCACGTATTTCAGTAAGCAAAGTGATGTCTGCTGGTGGAGCTGGAGCTGGTTCTTCTGCTTTTGCTTTTTTCATTTTGTTGATAGCTTTTAGAGCCATGAATACTACTAAGGCAACTACTAAAAACTCTATACACTGAGAAATAAAAGCACCATATTTTACTAACACGGCTGGTATTTCTGCAGTTTTGGCAACTGCATCAGCTGGTACGCCTTCTTTTAATTGAAGTGCCATGTCATTAAAATTCTTACCGCCTAATAGCATACCAATAGCAGGCATAACCATACCATCAATAAATGCAGATACTACTTTTGCTATAGCACCACCCATTACGAAAGCAGCTGCTACGTCAACTAGGCTACCTGTGGCAGCAAATTCTTTAAATTCTTTAATGAATCCCATAATTTTAAGTTTTTGAGGTTTTTAAATTTGATTTAGCAACAAAAGAAAGAAAAAATTATTTAAAAAATACATTGAACAGTAATTATTTATCCCACACCTTTGCACAAATTATAGCATGTGGGGAATAATAAAGCAACAAATTGGTTCATTTTTATAGTGCTTTCGCTTATTTGGGGTAGTAGTTTTATTTTGATGATAAAAGGTTTAGTAAGTCTAACAGCTTATCAAGTAGCCTCTTTACGTATTATTTTTTCGGGTATTGTACTCTTACCTGTTGCAATTATGCGTTTTAAGACAATTCCTAAAAATAAATTGTGGATAATTTTCTTATCGGGAGTGCAAGGTAGTTTGTTGCCAGCGTATCTTTTTTGCCTTGCCGAAACAAAAATCGATAGCTCGCTAGCTGGTTCACTAAATGCCCTCACGCCAGTATTTGCTATTATAATGGGTGCACTATTTTTTAATACTCGTGTGGCATCTTATAAAATGTTGGGTATTTGTATTTCTTTTGTAGGAAGTGTATTGTTGTTTTTTGCACAGCCATTTAGTACCCATGCTGGCACTAATGTTTTTTATACTTTAATGGTAATAGTAGCCACAATGCTGTATGGCATAAATGTAAATATGGTGGGTAAATATTTAAAAGGAATACCATCTTTGGATATTGCGGCCATTGCACTTTCGCTTAATGCTATTCCTGCTATCATCGTTTTATATTTTACTGGATATTTTAGCCAAGATATTTTTAGTGAGCCCATGCTTATTGCCACTGGTTATACATTTATATTGGGTGTATTGGGTACTGCTTTTGCATCCATATTTTTTTATGTGTTGATGAAAAGAGCAGGAATAGTTTTTGCATCTATGGTTACGTATGCCATACCAGCAGTAGCTATTATGTGGGCCATATTGGATACACACAAGGATATTATTTTTGCTGGGCATTTGCCTTTTGGAGAAATAATGAGCGTAATATTTTATGCTTGGTGGAAACAGTTTGTATGCTTGCTTGTAATTTTATTTGGTGTATATATGGCCAATAGAACGCAGCGTGACGATGCTTAATATTTTTATTTTTTTAATATAGAAAACTCTATTAGAATTTTTTATTCCTTTCTAACTTTTTTCAAACCAACATAATATATTTGTAAAAAATACAAAACTAACATGAAGAAAATTATCATCTGCATTTTAATGAGTCTGCCTTTTTTTGTGAATGCACAAAAAATAAAAGTTGATAGTAAAACACATCAAGTAACAATAGACGGAGTAAATAGTTTTAAAATAGATAGAACAGGCTGTGGCTGGGGTGTGGATTGCTATTTTGAAGTATATGATATAGATAGTAATAAGATTATGAGAATTAACTTAAAATCTTTTAAATCGCCAATGGAAAAAAGCTCTTATAATACTGATGGTAGTATTACCTATTTTGAATTTATTTTTTTAGCAACTAAAACAAAAGCAGAAGTAGATTTGTTTGCTCTTAAAGAAGAAAAAGTAGCTAAGTATATTCTAAAAAATAATTTAATTGTAAATGGTAAATTAAATGACAAAGCTGTGGAGGAATTTATTCTTGTAAATGGAACAGAGTTTTCAGAAAGAGCAAAAAGAAACAAATAATTTTTTACTAATGACAACTAAAACGCAACGTTTCCAAAAGAAACGTTGCGTTTTAAGTTTTAGAGAAATACGTTTAAATTTTAATTAAAAATCAATTTCCTCTTCACCCCCAATAATTTATCAAAAAAAATAATTTCTTTTTTATCGGTATTGATGAGTGCTTTGCTGCCCAAAAATACTTCTGCGCCTTTGTTGTAAAAGTTTAAAAATAATGTATCGCCATTTTTGGTGTACTTGCCAGGGTAAGATGTGTTTTTTACACTATCAAATAGCTGCATGTAAAATTCGAAAAAGTTATTTTGGCGTATGGTGAAATACGAATCGTTTAAATCGCCAATGGCCTTGTAGGTAGAAATAACTGGCGATGCATCAAAGGCTGATTTGTCTTTTTTAAAAGCATTTGTGGTAGAGCAAGAATAAGTAATTACTGAAATAGCAATAATGATTAGTATAAATTTATTTTTAATTTTCATTTGCCAAAAATAGGCATAAGCAGTTAAATTATTGCTTAGGAGTTTTTGAATTAAACCGATAAGAAAAGTCTAACGCAAAATAATTATCAGGAGATTATTTGATAATACCAAATCCTCCCGAAATATCTACCATTATATCGTTACATATTAAATAAGTAAAGCCCCACTAGCTCTATGGTCTGCAGATTGGTTTTGTGGTGCAAAGCCATACAAATCTATATGAGCGCTCAATTTTTCTGTAATACACGCACACTTACTTTAAAATCAATAATGATAAGCACTAAGTCTTTCGAAAAATTTTATCGTATTGGCTTTGGTAATCAATCTAAATTCAAAATTTTTATTTACTACATATTTCCAAAGTATGGTTGAGCGTGTGATGGATTTATTGTTTGTAAATATTTTCATACGTAAATTCTTTTTTTTGGCTTTTAAATTTTCGACTCTTGTTATGAATAGCTATTCTATCAGATAGAGCTACCTGCTTGTATGTGCAAATTTTTGAGAACTATAATGATAAGAAGATACAAACGCCAATATTGAAAGCACAATTATTTGCAATCGGTAAAATGTATAGACAATAATTAGTTATGTAGTTATAATTTATTTGTTAGGTTAGCCTAACTTTAGTATTTTTGCAAAACAAACTTTAGAAAGTATTAAAAAATGAAAAATACATTTAGCCTTACTATATTAATACTATTAGCACAAATAGCAAATGCGCAAACAGCAACTTTAACAGGAAAAGTAACCACACAAAATAGCCCACTAGAATTTGCAAATATAATTGTGCAGGGTACCACAGTTGGTGTAATTACAGACAGCGTAGGAAATTATACACTAAAAAATATTTCAGCGGGAACATACAAATTAAAAGCGAGTTGTGTTGGTTATAGCAAAATTGAAAAGAGTATTACTGTAAAAGATGGTGACAGTTTGATAGTTAATTTTGCATTAGCAAATTTATTAAATAGTTTAAATGAAGTTGTAGTTACAGGAACACAAAAATCTACAAGAAGATTAGAAAGCCCTGTAAATGTGGAAGTATATTCTCCTACTTATTTTAAGAAAAACCCAACAGCAAATATTTATGAAGCATTGCAAAATGTAAATGGTGTAAGACCACAATTGAATTGCAATGTTTGTAATACTGGAGACATACATATAAATGGTTTGGAAGGGCCTTATACAATGGTTCTAATTGACGGAATGCCTATTGTAAGTAGTCTTTCCACTGTGTATGGTTTATCGGGTATTCCAAACTCATTGGTAGAAAGAATTGAAATTGTAAAAGGCCCTGCTTCTTCATTGTATGGCAGCGAGGCCGTTGGTGGATTAATAAATATCATTACAAAAAAGCCACAAAATGCAGCAATGTTTTCAGCAGACATTTTTACAACCTCTTGGAACGAATTGAACGCTGACTTAGGTTTTAAATTAAAGGCTGGAAAAAAAGCAACGATACTTACGGGTATAAACTATTTTAACTTTCAAAATACAATTGATAAGAACAAGGACAATTTTACCGATATGACTTTGCAAAATAGAACTTCCATTTTTCAAAAATGGAATTTTGATAGAAAAGAAAATCGTTTGTTTAGCCTTGCAGGTAGGTTTATGTATGAAGACCGTTGGGGTGGTGATATGAAATGGAATAAAACATTTAGAGGTGGAGACAGTATTTATGGGGAAAGTATTTATACAAGCCGCTACGAATTATTAGGTAATTATCAACTACCCACCAGAGAAAAATTAATGCTTTCTTTTTCTTTTAATACCCACAATCAAGATAGTAGATACGGTACTACATCTTATATTGCAAAGCAAAGTATTAGCTTTGCACAACTTGCTTGGGATAAAACAATTGGCAAAAACGATTTGCTTTTTGGGGCAGCTATACGCTATACTTATTATGATGATAACACACCTGCCACCGCAAATGCTGATACCATAAGCTCAAAAAATAAACCTCAAAAAATTTGGTTGCCAGGCATTTTTATACAAGATGAAATTACCATCGCAAAAAAACAAAAATTATTATTAGGTGTTCGCTACGATAACAATTCTGTACACGGGAATATTTTTACACCAAGAATAGGATACAAGTACAGCATTAATGATAAAAACATTATTCGCTTAAATGCAGGTACAGGCTTTAGGGTTGTAAATTTATTTACAGAAGATCATGCTGCACTTACAGGTGCAAGAGTAGTAGAATTAAAAAGTGAATTAAAACCTGAAAAATCTTACAATGCCAATATTAATTACATCAAAAAAATATATACAAAAAATGGCGCTTTCATTGGTTTAGATGGTTCTATTTTTTACACCTATTTTAATAACAGAATTGTTGGCGATTTTTTAACAGACCCAAACAAAATAATTTACGGAAACTTAAATGGCTATGCAGTAAGTAAAGGCATAACTTTAAATATAGATATTGCATTTAGCAATGGATTAAAAATTATTACAGGCGGCACACTCATGGAAAATACATTAAGCCAAAATACTGTAACAACCCAGCAATTATTAACCGAAAAATTTACAGGAACTTGGGCGGTTTCTTACAGTATTAAAAAAATACATTTAGCAATTGACTATACAGGAAATGTTTATAGCCCAATGAAACTACCAACCCTTGGTGGTTTGGATCCACGCAAAACTACATCACCTTGGTGGAGTATTCAAAACATACAATTGGTATATGACAAATTTAAAAATGTAGAAATTTATGGAGGCGTAAAAAATTTATTGAATTGGACACCTTTTAAAGAAAACAATCCATTTATTATAGCGGGTAGCAAAGACCCATTTGACAAAAATGTACAATTTGATACAAACGGAAATGTACTACCTACGGCTACAAACCCTTATGCACTTACTTTTGACACAAATTATATATATGCACCCACACAGGCTGTCAGGGCTTTTTTAGGTGTGAGAATTAATTTAAAATGAAAAAAAATAAATTATTAATACTTTTTTTTGTTGGGTGCATCTTGCATCCTACACTTGCATTTGCACAACTCAAAACTTTTCCCTTTGAGCAAATAGATAGTTTACAAAAAATAGAGAAGAGAACAGTTGTTATTTTCATTTATACAGATTGGTGCAAGTATTGCCATACAATGAAAAATACTACATTAAAAGACAAAAAAATTGTTAACCAACTCAATAACAATTTTTACTTTATTGAGTTTAATGCTGAGGAAAAAAGAACTGTACTGTTTAAAGGACAATCTCTTAAGTATAAACCAACAGGCAATAATAATGGTATTCACCAATTAGCAGAACAACTTGCCATTGTGAATAACAAAATAGCATATCCAACACTTTGCTTTTTAAATGCAGACTTTGAAATCATTTTTCAAATATCAGATTATATTAGCGGTAGCCATCTAATAAAACTACTAAAAAGTGCATTATAAACGAAAGGGTATTAAATACTTTGATTTGAAACCATTTATTTTCCCAAATATGTAAACCATTTTCCCGATAGCTATATCTCTTAACAATAAAAGTAAAGATTTTTGCTGCCTAAATAAGAAGTAGATGTTTATAAAGGTAGCTATGGCAATTTGTATATTTTTTTTGCAACATGAAATTTGTGTAGCACAAGCAAAAGAGGTGAAAAGTATGGAAGATACTACCCATATTAAAAATCTACAAGACATAACAGTAGTAGGGAGAAACAGTAAAAGCGATTACCAACAAATGCCGGAAATTGTGGGCACCAATATTTATGCTGGTAAAAAAAATGCATTGATTGTGATGGACAATGTGCAGGGCAATGTGGTGACCAATAATATGAGACAAGTGTTAGCAAAAGTGCCTGGTATTCACATTTGGGAGAGCGACCCAAGTGGCATACAGATTGGTATTGCAGCCCGTGGGCTTAGCCCAAATAGAAGTTGGGAATTTAATGTACGCCAAAATGGATATGATATTGCTGCTGATCCCTTTGGCTATCCCGAAGCATATTATAACCCACAATTGCAAGCCGTACAACGTATAGAAATAGTAAGAGGGCAAGGCGCTTTGCAATATGGGCCACAGTTTGGCGGTATGGTAAATTATATTTTGCGCAATGGTAGCGAAATAAATAAGCCCATAGAATTTGAAACACAACAAACCATTGGCAGCAATGGGTTATTTAATAGTTACAATGCCATTGGCGGTAAAAAAGGCAACATAAATTATTACAGTTTTTTTGATCATAGAAATGGAAATGGATGGCGAGAAAACAGTGCTTACTTTTCCAATGCAGGATATGGAACAGTAACCTATCATTTTACAAAAAAGTTTTCATTAACTGCAGAGCTAATGCGCTCGCATATACGCAGCCAGCAGCCAGGTGGGCTTACCGATGCGCAGCTAAAAGAAAATGCACAACAAAGTTTTAGAAGCAGAAATTGGTTTGATATAACATGGACAACACCTGCCATCATTGCTAATTATAAAATAAATGATAATACCATTTGGAACACAAAATTATATGGTACCATTGGAGATAGAAACAGTGTAGGTTTTTTGCAATCCATTACTGAAAAAGATAGTATTAATCCTGCTACATTGGCTTATAAAAATAGAATAGTGAACATAGATAATTATAGAAACTATGGTTTAGAAAGTAGAATCATTACGGATTATAGTTTGGGTAAAATGAAAAATACGATTTCAGGCGGTGTGCGTTTTTATACTGGCACTACCTCACGAAGGACAGATGGAAAAGGAACTACAGGCACAGATTATGATGTAAGCACACTTGCGGAGTATCCAAGAGATGTACAATTTAATTCTAAAAATATAGCCGCATTTGTAGAAAATATTTTTCGTGTAGGTAAAAAAATATTGCTCATACCTGCCGTAAGATACGAGTGGCTGCAAGGCGCAGCAAGCGGGCGCAATGGATACACTAACTTAGGGCAAGAAATAATTTTACAAAATATACAACGCAGTCGTAGTTTTTTATTGGCAGGTATTGGTGCAGAGTATCATGTAACGAACACAACTGAAATATATGCCAATGCATCGCAAGCATATAGACCTATACAATTTGCAAACTTACAAGCACCACCAAGTACCGATGTGGTAGATGATAATTTGAAAGATGCAAAAGGATATAATATTGATTTGGGCTATAGAGGAAAAATAAAAAATTATGTACAGTTTGATGTGAGTGGCTATTATTTGCAATACAACAATCGTATAGGAAGTATTACCCCTGCGGGTGCTACGTATAGGCTTGTTACAAATGTGGGAGCAAGCACTAGCAAAGGTTTTGAAGGATATGTAGAAGTTAATCCAATAAAGGCATTGGCAAAAAATAAAAAATTAGATATCATTATTTTTGGCTCATACAGTTTTACAAATGCCAAGTATAGCGGCGACCATAAAGACGCATCTACCAAAGGGAAGTTTGTAGAGAATGCACCGCAACATATTTTTAGAGGAGGAATAACATTTGGCTATAAAGAATTATTATTTACCACACAACTCAGTAGTGTAGGTGCTACATACAGTGATGCCAATAATACAGAAACGCCAACTGCAAATGCACAGAATGGATTAATTCCTTCTTATACGATTACCGATATTACAGCTGCTTATAAATTGGTAAAAGGCATAAAAATAAAAGCAGGATTAAACAATGTTTTTGATAAAACCTATTTTACCCGCCGTGCTGGGGGCTACCCTGGGCCTGGTGCATTACCTGCAGATGGGAGAACGTTTTTTGTGAGTGTGGGGGCGAAGTTGTAAAAGGTATTGATAAGCTATGAATGCACGAATATGTATTTGTGGTTTATTTAGTTAAATCAACCTCCTTGTTTTTTTCTTATAACCCAAATATTGCTCACCATGTTGCCCTAGCAAAAACGCTTCTTCCAATCTTATTTGTATGTGTATAATAAAGTAAGTAGCTACAGCTGTAAAAAAACTTAATGCATTTGGTAGTATAAAAAAAAGGCCAAGCACACTTACAATCATTCCCAAAAAAATAGGGTTTCTGCTTATGGAGAAAATACCTTTTGTAATCAAATTGGTTTTGTTTTTCTCATCTATACCAATACGCCAACTTTTGCTCATCTGGTATTGTGCAATGGCTATCCATATTAAAGAAATATGAATTAGGACTAGCCCTACAAATTGTGTTTTATTATTTTCTAAAAATAAAATGGGTGAACAATATTGGTATGCTGTATTACCAAATGAAAATAACAATACCGTTACAAAAAGTAAGCCTATAAATATTTTCATTACAAAGCCAATATAATCATGTGCATTATCTGCCTTGCCAAATGTAATGGGATTAATACCTGTGGCTTTGTATGTTTTGTAGGTAGGTATTACAAATGCTAGTAGCAGATATAATAATAAATAGATGGGTAAATATATGTGTAAAATCATTTTATGTTTTTTAATCTAAATACTCAATACTTTCTTACAGTTTAAACTTTATACCACCATTTATTGTACGCCCTTCTGTATGTGTCCATATCTCATCAAATGTTGGGTTGTTGTGCGGTTCGTTTACTACACGCTTGTATCTGCTTTGCCTTACATCCGTAAAGTTTTCAGCATTTATAAAAATAGAAAATTTTCCTAAGATTTTTTCTACCATAAAACCAAACTCTGCAAAGCTTGGTGTTTCTGTACCATTAGATAAATATTGCTTGCCTGTAAAATAACCTTCTAATCCAATTTTAATTTTATCTTCTTTTTCATATACAAGCGCTAGGTTTAATTTATTTTTTGGTAAGAGTGTCAAAAATTGATTGCCATTTATGTATGTAGCCTTTGCATTGGTGAAAGTATATCCTGCAAAAAATTTAAAATTTTCTTTGTAAACAAATTTAAGGTTTGTTTCAAAACCTGCACTTTGCACAGGTTTATTGGTATTTACAAAATAATAATCGGCGGCTATGTTTTGTTGTAGAATGCTACTGTTTTTTATGGTTGTATAAAAAAACATTTGGTTAATGCTAAAGTCTATTGCTTGGTTTATTTTGGTTTTATAGTTTACATCTGCAGTACCACCAATACTTCTTTCGCTTACAACATTATTTAAAGGCAATACATTTTGGTATTGTATGGTTTCTGTAAGTTCTGTAAACATGCTTGGTGTTTTATATCCTAAACCTGCACCAATACGGCTGCTCCATTTGTTGTTAAATTTATACAATGCAGATATTCTTGGCAGAAAAAAGCTTTCTGTTTTTTGATACAACTGGTTTGAATAATTAACTCTGTCTATTCTTACGCCACTTTCTAATTTTAGTTTTTCTGTAGCATCCCAAGTATGCTGTGCATAAATGCCCCACGTACTTGTTTTAAAATTTCTTGGCGTTGCGTTTAATACTTTTTCTTCAAAATTATCTATAATAAAATTTGTTCCAAAAATGAGCGTTTGGTTTTTTAAATTTTTTACATACGAAATATCATTGAAGTTGTTATTATTGATGCCCATAAAATTATTGGTGATAATGCTTGGGCTATAATTTGGTATAGCAATAAATCTTTTAAAATAGCTAAAGCTGGATTTTAGCGTAAGCTTATCCTTATTTTTGAAGTGCTGTGTGTAATCTAGTGTGGTAGTATTTCTTGTAGTATTGTTGGCCTCAAAATACGTATGATAGTTATCTGCCTTTCCATTTATAACATTAATATCACCGCCTGTTCTTTTACCTCTATTAAAACTATTGCCTATTACAATGCTGCTGTTTTCTGTAGGGTACAAAAATAATTTTGGGTGTAGTGTAAAATCTGACGACTTTGGAAGTTCTGTAAAATCATCTTTGTCCACATCGTATTTATTTTGATTGTTTATTAATGCTAGCATGCTAAACCCAATTTTTTTATTTCGCTGCATGGCAAATACACCAATATTTGTTTGCCCTACATTTGATTGGTTTAAAATTACATTTACATTCAATTTTTCTTTTGGTGTTCTACTAATAAAATTTACAACACCTGCTATTGCACCTGCACCATATAAAGTAGATGCTGGGCCTTTTATTATTTCTACTTGTTTTAAATCGAGTGGTGGTATTTCTAAAATGCTTAATCCACTTGCAAAGTTTCCAAATGTGGCATAGCCATCTTTTAGCAATTGCGTGTAGCGCCCATCTAGCCCTTGTAAGCGTATGCTAGCATTGCCACTAGTAGCAGAGGTTTGTTGTACTTGTATGCCCGTACTCTCATGCAAAATCATAGATACATTGGCAGGTTTCATATTGCTTTTCTCATCTATTTCTTCTAAGTCTATTGTTTCTACTCTGGTGGGTGTATTGTTTATGGTGCGGCTTGTACGTGTGCTCGATACAATTATTTCTTCAAGTTTATCTTCTTCCGCTTCTTTTTTTGTAAGGTAAAAATATACAATTTGTGTACTATCTGCTAGTGGAAATTGCATGGTAATGGTATTGCTTTCATAGCCCACAAAGCTTATTATAAAAGTGTTTTTACCTTCTGGCATATTGGCTGTATGTACGGCCCCTAGGCTATCTGCAAGTATAGTGCGTTTTTTTTCTTTTAATACCACAGTAGCTCCTACGAGTGGTTGGTTTGTACTACTATCTTTTATAATAGCACTAAACGAATGCTGTGCTAGTACATTGCTGCCTATAAATAGTATAGCAATGCACAAAATAATTTTATGCATAAAAATATATGATAAGTAAAAAATGTTGATGTATGCCAATACCATTGGATACATGCAATTGAATAAAGTGTAAATTAAATTATGCTACTATTTGCTTTGGAGGCTGCCAAATGGCATGGTGGTTGTTAGATATATAGTCAGTAGATAACGATACATACTGCTGTTTTTTAAAATAACTTATAGCCGTTTTTGGAGTAGCAATGGCGGTAAAAATAATAGAGGTTGTACAACAAGTGCAATGGCAAAAAGGTGTGCAAGTATCATCTTTATGTTCTTCCTTGTGGTTGCTTTCTTTTTTAAGCTGTGAAGTTGTTGCCGTTTTGCTCACACAAACCTGCACATCGCCACAGGGTATGCATGGCAATGCTAAAAGGTATAGGTTGAATATGAGGAGGAAGGTTTTCACAAGGCAAATTTAAGTGAATTTATAGTATTGTGTTGTGTTAATGGAGCGATAATGTCGGGTTGGTTAAATTGTTGAAATAGGTTTTAGCTTTATGATTTCTTTAAGTTTAGAGTAATGTATTGTATCCACGCTATAAAAGTAAATATTTGTGAAACTATGCAAAATGTTCCCTTGAGACACTATAATTTAATAAAGCTTGGGTTCCATTTTGGTATGCCGTACCCTGAGGACCCTGATTACATTTTTTGAGAATCTATAAGCAATTCTATAATGATGTTTTTCAAGTGCACGATAACTTCCATCATTGTTTTTCTTATATTTATCAGGTGGATAAAACTCAGGATTTTTTATAGATTTTTCAACTGCGTTAGCAATATCATATACTACTTTAAGTGCATTCTTTGGAGAATCTTCATAAATATGGTTATAAATTTGAAGCATATTTTTTGAAGAAAGTTTTGTCCAAACTAAAGTATAGTTGGACTTTACCATTGTTTAATTTTTTGAATCATTTCTTCATGCGAAATAAACTCTCCACGTTTATACTCGGCTTCAGCTTCAGCAATTTCATTATTGTATTGTTCAATTGAGATTCTCTCCTCTAACTTTATATCTTCCTTTAACAGAGCATACATGGCTTTTACTTTTTTATCATCTGCTATTTTCATATAGTTAGACAATTTCTCTCTTATGGCTACTATTGTCATTTTTTAATATTTGAGACAAATTTAAACTTTATTTTTAAAATAGTTTACTAAATGAAGAGATTGTATAAAAGCAAAAGCCTCGCCCTGGGACGCTGATCTTAAGGGTAGCGTGGCGAGTACTGTTGGTACAAAGATAGGATTTTATTATAATTGGCTTACCAATTTTATTATAATTTTATTTCTAATTTTATTAACACACATATCTACTTGAACTTGATACTTACAATAAACAGTTTATATTAGTCTTATACATTGCTCGCTAATTCAATACTTCTAAAATGCTTGGATGTATATTGTCAATTTACTGGACAATATACTCCGCAATAAAAGCTGCCAAAAGAGATACTGTCGAACGGAGTGTCGCCCCCTACGCAAGCATAGGGGCAAGCACCGAAGCCCCATCAACGTACTTCTGCCCATAAACCACACAAAAAAAATACCGAAGGAATTTTTATTTACAACCCTCAAACCCTACCTTTGCGGCAAATTTTGAAACCTCAAGTATAATAATATACAGATATGGCAAGTACAGGCAAAGTAAAATCAATCATTGGAGCCGTTGTGGACGTGCAATTTGGCAACGAAGGCAAGCTTCCGGAAATCTTAAACGCACTAGAACTGACTCGTGAAAACGGTGATAAATTGGTGCTTGAAGTACAACAACATTTGGGAGAAGATAGTGTACGTACCATTGCGATGGACGGTACGGAAGGATTGGTGCGTGGAATGGTAGTAACTGATACTGGTAGCCCAATAACAATGCCAATTGGCGAAGGTATTAAAGGTCGTTTGTTTAATGTAACGGGTGATGCTATTGATGGTTTGCCACAAGTGAGTAAGGTTGGTGGGCGTGCAATACATGCTAAGCCGCCATTGTTTGAAGATCTTTCTACTGCAAACGAAATTTTGTTTACTGGTATTAAAGTAATCGATTTGATAGAGCCTTATGCAAAGGGTGGTAAAATTGGATTGTTTGGTGGTGCTGGTGTGGGTAAAACCGTATTGATACAAGAATTGATAAATAATATTGCGAAAGCATATAGTGGTATATCGGTATTTGCTGGTGTGGGTGAGCGTACTCGTGAGGGTAATGATTTGATGCGTGAAATGATTGAAGCAGGTATTATGAACTATGGTGAGAAATTTAAGCATAGTATGGAAGAAGGTGGATGGGATTTGGCTTCTGTAGATATGGAAGGTTTGAAAGATTCTAAAGCTACTTTCGTATTTGGACAAATGAACGAACCTCCAGGTGCTCGTGCTCGTGTGGCGTTGAGTGGTTTGACAATGGCGGAATATTTCCGTGATGGTGAAGGGGATGGACAAGGAAAAGATATTTTGTTTTTTGTGGACAATATATTCCGTTTTACACAGGCTGGTTCTGAAGTATCTGCATTGCTTGGGCGTATGCCAAGTGCGGTGGGTTACCAACCTACACTTGCTACAGAAATGGGCTTGATGCAAGAGCGTATTACGAGTACAAAAAATGGTTCAATTACATCTGTACAGGCGGTATATGTACCTGCGGATGATTTAACAGATCCTGCTCCTGCTACTACTTTTGCGCATTTGGATGCTACAACGGTATTGAGCAGAAAAATTGCGGATTTGGGTATTTATCCTGCGGTAGATCCTTTGGATAGTACATCTAGAATATTGACTGTAGCTATTGTAGGTGCTGAGCATTACAACACAGCTGATAGAGTAAAATTAATTTTACAACGTTATAAGGAATTACAAGATATCATCGCTATCCTTGGATTGGATGAATTGAGCGATGAAGATAAATTGGTAGTAAGTCGTGCACGTAAAGTACAACGTTTCTTAAGCCAACCATTCTTTGTGGCGGAGCAGTTTACAGGTTTGAAAGGTGTACTTGTTCCTATAGAAGATACAATACGTGGTTTTAATGCGATTATGGATGGTGAAGTAGATGAGTATCCTGAAGCAGCGTTTAACCTTGTTGGTACTTTGGAAGATGCAGTGGAGAAAGGTAAGAAATTGATGGCGGCGGCGCAAGCGTAAGAAGCCCCCTGTCCCCGCCGATTGGCGGAGGAACTTAGACTGATGTTTATGTAGGATTAGAAAGTTCTTTTAAATTGAATGATTTTTTGTTTGCGAGCAAAGAAGCAGCTATGGTTATCATCGTTGTGTCACTCACTTGTACAGCATACCATTATTCAACTTTCATAGAAGCGAAAAAATATTTTTAACAATTTAAAATAAGCTCTTATAAACTGCAATTAATAACAATGTTGCTTTTTATTTTAGGGCTGTAAGTCTCCCCTTCGGGGAGGTTTGAAGGGGCTTTATGACTTTAGAAATATTAACACCCGAAAAAAAGATCTTTAGTGGCGAAGTGTATGGCGTGCAATTGCCAGGCATTACAGGTTTGTTTGAAGTATTAGACAAGCATGCGCCAATAGTAAGTGCATTAAAAAACGGCAAGTTGAAAATATTGAAAGATAAAACAACTACGAGCTCTTATACCATACAAAGTGGATTTGTAGAAGTGTTGAATAATAAAACAACGGTGTTGGTGGAAGGTGCGGTGGAGTTGTAATTTGGGTGTATAATTTTTTTGAAAGCCTGCATGTGAGTGTGGGCTTTTTTATGCTTGCTTTTTTATAGCCACATAACTCCATGCCATAAAAGGTAAAATAACAAATACTAAAAGCCACCACCAACTTTCCCAAAGCAAATACCCAATTAATGAAATAAGCAATAAATAAAGCGGATATAATATGAATAATAACCCCACCACAACTGAATCGTAATGATCTATTTTGCCAAACTTCTTTATTGCAAATTTTTGTACGGGTATATACAAGGGAGCATGCAATATGTATGCACATAGCGCAGGTATAAACAACAATATTTTTTTTAATGAAGAAACTTTTAATTGAAATGATTCCTTGATTTTATTTTCATCAACAGGTTTTATTTGTACAATCAATTTTTCTAATTCTATTTTTAATACAGCATTAAAATTTTGAATTTTTGTACCATAAGTATCTTCATTTTTAAATGCCATATTTTCTTGCGAAATAATTTCTCCAAAATTTAATTGTATATTTTTTCCAAAGCTTGTAAACGAGTTATAATTTATACCTGTAGGAATTATTTTTAGCGGAATACCTTGCTCCCACGCTGTCATAGCCAAACGAGCAGTGCCTTTTTTCAATGGGCGAAGATGCCATTCGTTCACACACTTACCTTCGCTAAAAATAAGTACGATACCATTTTTTTTAAACACATCTATGCATTCATCAAATGTTTTATAATTTTCCTCTAGGTTTTCTACGCCCTCACTTACCCGATACACAGGAAACATTTTTAATGCACGCAATATTTTTACAACAATATTATTTTTAAAAGCATCGCCACGGGCAAGGGAGTAAATAGGTTGTTTAAAAATAGCACAAAGCAAAATAGCATCTAAAAAAGAATTGGGATGATTGGCCGCAATAAGCAGTGGACCTTTATTATCTAAAAAATCTTTTTTATTAATTTTAAGATGCCTACACCAAATAAGCAGCGCAAGTTTTGCAGGAGAATGAAGCAGTTTGTAAAGCAAATTTTAATATAGATTTTTAGTGAAAATTTCGTCAGTCGAAATTACTGTAAATTATTGGTGACTTCCAAGTCCCTCCTTCGGAGGGGTTTAGGGAGGCTTTTCCTTCGGAGTGATTTAGGGAGACTGGGCTTCTTAATTCAACTGCGGATCTGTAGGAAAATGTATCATCATTTTATATTTTCCGCCAAGCTTTGTTAGGCTTGCATTCCAAACATCTGTTGCAGGAATTTCAAAAATTAATGCCTTTGTGCCCTCTGTTGTTATCCAGCTATTTCCCACTATTTCTTCTTCTAATTGTCCTTTGCTCCAACCGCTATAACCCAAAAAGAATTTTATTTTTTTGCTATCGAGTGTACCATTTTTAATCAATGTTTTCATCGTTTCAAAATTGCCACCCCAAAACACATTGTCGGCAATTTTTACTGCATCGCTAAAGTATTGGGGGTATTGGTGTATATAATGAATGGTATCTGTTTGTACAGGACCACCAATATACACAGGCAGAGGACAATTGTCTAAATCAGCAATCATTTCGTTGAGTGTAGTGTGTAGTTTTTTATTGAGTGCAAAACCAAATGTACCTTCCTCGGCATTGTGTTTGCAAATGAGCACAACGCTTCTCATGAAAGATGGGTCCTTCAAAAAAGGCTCTGCTAAAAGTAATATGCCACTAGCTGGTTCAATCATGGGATTAAAGTTATAAATTGTTTTATTGTTTTAAGCCTAAATTGTAGTTTTATCTGTAAAATATTTGTTAGAATATTTATACAGAATGAAGTATCTTAGTAAAATTATAAAAATTTGGTCTTCCATAGTACCCTAATAATAAGCTAAAAATGGTGATTTACTAAGTATTAACTATTTCAAAATACTTATTAAACCTACATTTGTAATTCATAAAAACTACCAAGCATTAACCCGAAATTTATTTCATGAAGAAAACTTTCCCAATAATTACTATTCTTATTACGATTAGTTTGCTTGGGCTCATTTTATTTCAGGTACTCTGGATAGATAGTGTAAAACGTGGGCAAGAGCAAAAACTAAAAGATAATGTATCATCAGCTGCTGGTAGTGCTGGCATTCGTTTAATGGAAGAAAAAACCATTTCTATTTTTCAGAAGAAAAACGATTTACTTATTTCACCGGATAGGTTTCCACTCGATTTTAGAAGACATTCTGTAATGCATAGGTTTAGCAAAGAAGAAATAAAAAATATTATACGAGAAGAATTGTTGAGAACTGGCATGAAGGAAGTTCCATTTGAATTTACAGTTACGGATAATAATATTGCAAGTGGAGATCAGATTACGACAGAAAACTTTTTTAAATTTTATGCAGATTCATCTAATAATCTTTCGCATACAGTGGTGTTGCAACCATCGAGCGGGAGCGAGCTAGAAAATTTTGCTCCACAAGAATATTTAGTAGTAATTGTTCCACATCAAAACGCTATCATTTTTAAGCAACTTACTTGGTTTATTGCAGGCGCTATTATCTTCACACTCATCATTATCACCGCATTTTTTCTTACGTTACGTACTTTGTTTGTACAAAAAAAATTGGGCGAAATAAAATCTGACTTTATCAATAACATGACGCATGAATTTAAAACACCTTTGGCAACAATATCACTTGCTGTAGATGCTTTAAAAAACGAAAAAGTAATTGGCAATAAAGAAAAGACGGATTATTTTACTGGTGTAATAAAAGAAGAAAATAAACGCATGAACAAGCAGGTAGAAACCATACTGCAAGCGGCTTTGCTAGATAAACAAGAAGTGCAATTGAACCGTAAAAAACTATCTGCTCATGAGCTCATCAATAATGCATTAAACAATATTGCATTGCCATTAAACGAAAGGGGTGGAGAGTTAATTGTAAAACTTGATGCAGCAAAAGATATCGTAATGGCAGACGATGTACACTTTACCAATTTTGTAAATAATTTGTTGGATAATGCCTTAAAATATTCTAAAGAAAAACCTGTTATAAAACTTTCTACCGCTAATGCTGGCAATGTGCTAGTAATAAAAATAGAAGACAATGGTATTGGCATGAACAAAGAAACTCTATCTCATATTTTTGAAAAATTTTATCGTGCACATACTGGCAATGTACACGATGTAAAAGGTTTTGGCCTAGGCCTTAGCTATGTAAAAACCATGGTGGATGCACACAAGGGACAGATTAAAGCGGAAAGTATTTTAGGAAAAGGCAGTACTTTTACCATTAGTATTCCACTGGTTAAATAATTTTTTACAAAAAATATTTTATTGTTTGTTTACTACCCGAGTTCCTTGATTGAACTTCAGTTGTCTCGCATTCGGCGAAACACATATCATTAGTAAATCCTACTTGAACTTTTATTGAAATTTACTTGGAGAGCAATTTTCTTATTGCTTTCAAAGTTGCTGTTCTCCAAATATTTTAAAACTAAACAATTTAGCTATTCACATCCTATCCACAGCTATTCACATTTAATACACGGCTTATATTCAATAAAAGCATCTGTAATGCACATCCACAGTGCATATAAAGGCTGTGGAAAAATATCTTTACCATAAAAGGTGGCTAAAAGTGGGAAAAAGTGTTATTTTGTGTCGAATAATTACAAAAACAACACTTTTCTTTATTATGATTAGCTTTTTGGGTGAATATGAATCAACAATAGATACAAAAGGACGTTTCCTTTTGCCTGCAGCGTTTAAAAAACAGCTGCCTATTGACGATTCTGCACAATTCGTCATTAATCGTGGATTTGAAAAATGCCTTACCCTTTATCCACAACAAAGCTGGAATCCCATTTTTGCAAACATAAGCAACTTGAATGATTTCGATCCAAAAGTGAGGGCTTTTCGACGCTATTTTCTTAATGGTGCTTCGCCTGTAGAATTGGACAGTGCAGGAAGATTATTACTCCCCAAAAATTTGATGGCACATGCTTCTTTAGAAAAAGATATTGTACTCGTATCGGCATTGAACAAAATTGAGATATGGGATAAGAAAGTGTATGAGCAGTTCTTTGATTCGATGACCGATCAAAGTTTTAGCGATTTGGCAAATGAAGTGATGAACCGAAAAATTGAAGGTTGAAGGTTGTTGAATAGTTGATTGGTTGATTGAGTAGTCTAAAAGATGTTGAATTTTCTTTTATGATTCTAAAAAAGATGGAAAAATGAGCGAAGCAAAAAATATAATGGAGGACGAATCAACTAATCAACTAATCAACCAAAATACCAATCAACCAACAACCAATTACCATATTCCTGTTTTACTAAAAGAAGCAATAGAAGGATTGAACATAAAAGAAGATGGTGTGTATGTGGATTGCACATTTGGTGGTGGCGGGCATAGCAAAGAAATTTTGAAATTATTGGGAAAAACTGGAAAGCTTATTGTATTTGATCAAGATGAAGATGCAAAAAAAAATCTACCAGATGATGAACGTGTGATTTTTATACCACAAAATTTTCGCCACCTGCAACGTTTTTTGCGCTTGCATAAGCATACAAAAGTAGACGGAATTTTAGCAGACTTGGGTGTATCGAGTTATCAATTTGATACAGCGGAAAGAGGCTTTAGCACTAGGTTTGATGCGGCACTTGACATGAGAATGGACAACAGGCAAACAGCAACTGCAGCAATGGTTTTAAACACATACAACGAGTTGCAATTGCACAAAATGTTTGAACGGTATGGAGAAGTAACAAATTCGAAAACGCTTGCCAAAACAATTATAGAACAAAGAGAAATAAAACCATTTACAACCATTAATACTTTTAAGCAAAGTATTGCGGCGATGGTAAAAGGAAATCCGAATAAATATTTAGCGCAGGTTTTTCAAGCACTGCGCATAGAGGTAAACGAAGAAATAAAAGTGCTAGAAGAAATGCTGATGCAAACAGTAAGTGTGCTTAAAGAAGCTGGAAGGGTGGCCATTATTACTTTTCATTCTTTAGAAGATAGAATTGTAAAAAACTTTTTTAAAAATGGAACGCACGAAGAAGTAGAAGTGGATGATGTATATGGAACGAAAGCAGAAAACCCTTTTATCATCATCACCAAAAAACCAATAATACCAACGGCTGCAGAGCAAAAAATAAATACAAGAAGTAGAAGCGCAAAATTGAGGATTGCAGAAAAAAAATAAATGCCAGAAGAAAAAGTAAATAACGAATCAGAAGTTCCAAAAGCAGATTGGAGAACAGTTTTTAACTACAATAGAGTAGTTAAAAATATCCCCTTCTTTCTTTTTTTGGCATTGCTGGCAATACTGTATATATACAATGGGCACCATGCCGATAAATTGGTGAGAAAAATAACGACAACTGAAAAAAATATTAAAGAATTAGAATACGAATACAAAACAATAAAAAGCGATTTGATTTTTAGGAGCAAGGCAAGTGAGCTGGTAAAAGCAGTAGAACCTTTGGGATTAAAAGAGCCGAAAGTGCCGCCAATGTTGTTGTCAGACACAATTGTAAAAACTATTAAAGATACTGTTACAAATTAATGGATGTAAAAAAAGACATATTGTGGAGGGTGTACTTATGCTTTTTATGCATGATAGTGCTCTGCGTATTTGTGCTTGGTCGTGCTATATATATACAACGTGCAGAAGGAAAATATTGGGCAGGATTAAGCGATAGTTTGCATATAAAAACGCAAGATATAAATGCAGAGCGAGGAACAATATACAGCGAAGATGGAAATATGTTGAGCACATCGGTGCCTGTATTCGATGTGTACATAGATTTTGGAGCAGAAGGATTGAGAGAAAAAGATGGGAAACGGTTTAAAGATAATATTGATTCGTTGAGTATTTGTATTGCTAACTTATTTGTAGATAAAACAGCAGGAGAATATAAAAAAATATTACAACAGGCATATAGCGATGAAGAAAGATATTTTTCTTTAAAAAAGAAAATGACCTTTGAACAATACTTACAAATGAGAAATTTTCCGCTGGTAAGATTGGGTAGAAACAAAAGCGGATTTATTGTGGATGCAAAAGACAAAAGAATAAACCCTTATGTTTTGCTTGCCAATAGAACGATTGGTTTATCTAGACAAAATTTATCTAAAAACGTAGGATTGGAATTAACATATGATAGTTTGCTAAGAGGTACTACAGGGCAGCGTTTAATGCGATATGCTGCAGGAACATATTTGCCAGTGGAAGGCTCGGAACTTGACCCAGTAAATGGAAAAGATATTGTGACAACGCTTGATACTTATATACAAGATGTAGCTGAAAATGCATTAATGAAAATGATGGTGAATAACAATTCGTTGCATGGTACAGCAATTGTAATGGAGACAGCTACGGGAAAGATAAAAGCCATTGCTAATCTTGGAAAGCAAACTGACGGTAGTTATTTGGAAGATTTGAATTATGGCATTGGTAAAAAAACGGAGCCAGGTTCTGTATTTAAATTGGCAACATTAATGAGTTTATTGGAAGATGGATACGTGGATACAGAAACAAAAGTGAATTGCGAAGGTGGAAGAAAATCTTTTTATGGATTGAGAATTTCTGATTCGCATTTGGGCACATATGAAACAACAGTTAAAGAGGCTTTTGCTGCAAGTAGTAATGTTGCTTTTGCAAAATTGGCTGAGCAAAATTACCATAGCCAACCACAAAAATTTTATGACCATTTGCATAAAATGCGTTTAGATAGAAGCACAGGAATAGATATTGTAGCTACATCTGGTTTTCCATTAATAAAGAAGGTAAAGAAATGGGGAGCAACTACCATTCCTTATATGGCGCATGGTTACGAAGAACTTGTAACACCATTGCATATGCTTTGTTTGTACAATGCAGTTGCAAATAATGGGAAATTTATGCGCCCCTATTTGGTAAACGAAATAAAAGATTTTGGTGTAACGATAAAGAAAATTGAGCCTGAAATATTAGATGCAAAAATTTGTAGTCAATCTACAATTGTAAAATTAAAAGCCTGTTTGTTAGAAGTGGTAGAAGGTGTGCATGGCACTGCTCATAAAGTAGTGTTTGATTCTTCATACAAAATTGCAGGAAAAACCGGTACGGCTGTAACGGCCCAAGATAATAGAGGTTACAACAAAGGAGCAAAAGTTTATCAGGCATCTTTTATAGGATACTTTCCTGCGGATGCGCCAAAATATACTATGGCAGTGGTTATACAAAATACCCGTGAGTCGAAATTAATTTATGGTGCTGATGTATCTGGTGCAGTGTTTAAAGAAATAAGCGATAAAATTTATGCAAGATTTTTGTCAACTGCTTCATACAATTCTCCATTAATAAAAGATTCTGTGGTGAATAATGCTATAGGAATGAAGAATGATGTGCATTCCATTTTTGGGTATATGAATATTCCTTATAAAGATGCATCAGCATCTGGATCATGGAGAAATATTATGGTTACACAAAATGCGGTATCAATTGATGTCGCTGCGTCTTCAGCAATAAGTGCCATGCCAAATGTTGTAGGTATGGGCTTGAAAGATGCAGTGTATTTATTAGAAAACAAAGGATTGAGGTTGGGATTGCAAGGCACAGGGAAAGTAGTAAGCCAAAGTTTAATAGCTGGAACAAATTTTATAAAAGGGCAAAAAATAACCTTGTTTTTAAATTGATGTTGAAAGACCTTTTATATAAAGTAAAACTAAAAGCAGTGCATGGCAGTACTGATGTGGAGATAAAATCTTTGCATATCGATTCTCGTGAGGTGGTTGCTAATGGTTGTTTTATTGCAGTAAAAGGTACAACTGTAAATGGTAATGATTTTATAGGTACGGCCATCGAAAAAGGTGCATTAGTAGTTATTACAGAAAATATGCCAGCAAATATAGTTGACGGTATTACTTATGTGGAGGTTGAAAATGCGAGTACAGCAGCGGGTTTGATGGCACATCATTTTTATGGAAATCCATCAACAAAAATAAATTTGATAGGTGTAACGGGAACCAATGGGAAAACAACAGTAGCAACAATTTTATTTAATCTGTTTACTAAGCTTGGGTACAAAAGTGGATTGATAAGTACAATAGAAAATAAAATTGCAGAAATGGTTATTCCTGCAACACATACAACACCCGATGCTATAAACTTAAACGCATTGTTGAAAAAAATGTGGGACGAAGGTTGTGACTATGTTTTTATGGAATGCAGTAGCCATGCGATAGATCAAGAAAGAATTGCAGGTTTGATTTTTAAGGGCGGCATTTTTACAAATATTACACACGATCATTTAGATTATCATAAAACATTTGATGAATATATTAGGGTAAAAAAATATTGGTTCGATAATATGCCAGCAAATGCTTTTGCCATAAGCAATGCAGATGATAAGCGTGGTGCAGTGATGTTGCAAAATACGGCGGCTAAAAAATATTATTATAGCCTTAGAACAGTAGCAGATTTTAAAGGAAAAATATTAGACAATAGTTTGACTGGTTTGCACATGATAGTAAATGATGTGGAAGTGCATTTTAAATTGATTGGAGAATTTAATGCATACAATTTATTATCAGTTTATGCTGCGGCAATTTGTTTGGGAATGGATAAACAAGAGGTGTTGCTTGCACTAAGCAATATAGATGGCGCAGAAGGACGTTTTGACTATGAAGTGAGCAAGATTGAAAAAGTTATTGGCATTGTTGATTATGCGCACACACCAGATGCATTGCTCAATGTATTGGCAACTATAAAAAATTTGAAGCAAGGGTTTGAAAAAATTATAACAGTTGTTGGTTGTGGCGGTAATAGAGATAAAACTAAAAGACCAATAATGGCGGAGGTTGCGTGCGAGCATAGCGATAAAGTAATATTTACATCGGATAATCCACGCAATGAAAAACCAGAAGATATTTTGAAAGATATGGAGGTTGGTGTAAATGTAGTAGCTAGAAGGAAATACATAACAATAGCAGATAGAAAAGAAGCCATAAAAACCGCCGTGAGTTTAAGTAACAGAGAAGATATTGTTTTAGTAGCAGGAAAAGGGCACGAGAAATATCAAGAAATAGAAGGTGTGAAATATGATTTTGATGATAAGAAAGTGTTGAGGGAGATGTTTGAGCTTTTAGGTAAATGAGGAAGAAATAGGCAAATATGCAAATGTGCAGATTTGCAAATAAAGAGCTCTGTTAGAAAGGAAGTTATTTAAAAATATAAAAGTACAATATTTAACATTAGCACATTTGCATATTTGCACATTTGCACATTTGATTTATTATGTTATATCATTTATTCGATTGGATTACGCAACACGGGGCAAAGGCATCTTTTCCTGGGAGTGGGCTATTTCAGTTCATAAGCTTTCGTGTAATTATGGCTCTTATACTTTCGTTGATTATTACAACGGTGTATGGTAAAAAACTTATTCTGTTTTTGCAAAACAAACAAATGGGCGAAACCGTTCGTGAGCTTGGACTTGCAGGCGAACAACAAAAAAGAGGAACGCCATCAATGGGTGGTATTATTATTATTTTGGGTATTTTAATTCCTACTTTATTATTAGCAAATTTAGATAAAGTGTATATACGCTTAATGATGCTTTGTACAATATGGCTTGGTGCAATAGGTTTTATAGACGATTACTTAAAAATAAAAAGCAAGCGTGATGCAAAAGCAAAAGGTGTTGATTATAAAAAAAGTGATAGTGATGGATTGGCGGCAAAATTTAAATTGTTTGGACAAGTTGGTATAGGAATAATTATAGCTGTTACATTAGTATTTAGCCCAAGTGTTACAATTAAAAGAGAAGTTACCAGTGCAAGAGTTGAGGATGTATTGCAGAAAGGAGAAAAGTTATTGAAAATGGATACGTTAGTTATTGATGGTAAAGCGCAATTGTTTGCAGAAATTAAATCCCAAGGAACAACTATTCCTTTTAAGAAAAATCATGAGTTTAATTATGCAGATTTATTACCGAAGAGTTTAGAAGATTATGCATATTTAATTTATATACTTATTGTAATTTTTATTGTAACAGCAGTTTCTAACGCAGCAAATATTACGGACGGGCTCGATGGTTTGGCTACAGGAATAAGCGCACTCATTGGTATAGGCTTAGGAATATTTGCCTATGTGAGTGGCAATATAAAATTTGCAGAGTACTTAAACATTATGTACATACCAAACCTTGGAGAGCTATCTGTTTTTATTGCGGCATTTGTGGGAGCTTGTATAGGATTTCTTTGGTATAATTCTTATCCAGCGCAGGTTTTTATGGGCGATACGGGTAGCCTTGCATTGGGAGGAATTATTGCAGCATTGGCAATAATTGTAAGAAAAGAATTATTGATACCAATATTTTGCTTAGCATTTTTTGTAGAGTTATGTAGTGTGATGTTGCAGGTAAGTTATTTTAAATACACAAAGAAAAAATATGGGGAAGGGCGACGAATTTTCTTAATGAGTCCTTTGCATCATCATTATCAAAAGAAGGGATATCATGAAAGTAAGATAGCTGTACGTTTTTGGATATTGACGATCATTTGCGTGGCAGTTGCTATTGCCACATTGAAGTTGAGATAAATTTTTTGATAAAGTGAAAAAGAAAATTGTAATACTTGGAGCTGGCGAAAGCGGAATTGGTACAGCCATACTGGCCAAGCAGCAAGGGTTTGAAGTGTTTGTAAGCGATGGAGGCGTAATAAAAGAAAATTATAAATCAGATCTTTTAATAAATAGTATCGAGTTTGAAGAAGGGCTTCATACTGAAGAAAAAATTCTTTCGGCAGATGTAGTAATGAAAAGCCCTGGCATACCTGAGAAGAATGAATTGGTGAAAAAGATTAGAGCAAAGGGCATAGAAATAATTAGCGAAGTAGAATTTGCATATAGATACAAAGGCGATAGTAAAATAATTGCGATAACAGGAAGTAATGGAAAAACAACTACTACCGCACTTACATATCACATTTGCAAATTGGCTGGCGAAGATTGCGCAATGGTAGGTAACATAGGCTTTTCGTTTGCTAGGCAAGTAGCAGAAGATCCGAAAAAAATCTATGTGGTGGAAGTAAGTTCTTTTCAGTTGGATGACATAAAAACATTTAGACCAGATGTGGCGATTATAACTAACATAACCGAAGATCATTTAGATAGATACGAATATGATGTAAATAATTATATAAAAAGCAAATTCAAAATAATAGAAAATCAGACAGAGGAAGATGTGTTCATTTATAATCTGGATGATGAAACAACAATAAATAATTTAAATAAATATTCCTTTAGATCAATAAAAGCACCAATTACCATGAGTAAAGAATTACCGGAAGGCGCATATCTAACAAACGCACAAATGCATATTAAGTGGAAAAGTGAAGAAATGCAAATGAACGTGCTAGATTTTGCTGTAAAAGGGAAACACAATCAATATAATGGTATGGCAGGAAGTATGGCAGGGTTTGCAGTAGGTATTAGAAAAGAAAAAATTAGAGAAGCTTTGCAAACTTTTGAAAGCTTGGAACACCGCATGGAGCCTGTAGTAACGATACGTGGTGTGGAATTTATAAACGATAGTAAAGCAACAAATATAAATAGCACTTGGTACGCATTGGAGAGTATGAAAAAGCCAGTGATATTAATTTTGGGTGGTGTAGATAAAGGAAATGATTATGAAGTATTAAAAGAATTGGTGGTAGAAAAAGTAAAAGCCATTGTGTGTTTAGGGACAGATAATTCAAAAATACATGAAGCTTTTGGCGATGTGGTGTCGCTGATGGTGAATGTAGATAATGCAAAAGATGCTGTACAGTCTGCTTTTCATTTTGCAGAAAAAGGCGATGTGGTTTTGCTGAGCCCTGCATGTGCAAGTTTTGATTTGTTTACAAATTATGAGGATAGAGGAATACAGTTTAAGAAGGCGGTGAAGGATTTGTAAAGACATGAAATTAAAAGAGGTTAGCCTAAGCTTGTCGAAGGCGGGTTAATCTTTATTAAATCGTTCTTGTAATTATTTTGCACCGCCTTCGACAAGCTCAGGCTGACAGTATAATAATTTGACGGAAATAATTGGAAGGGCAAAAGTAGATAGAAGCTAAATAGTGATACGCTTTTCAACGGAGTTCCGCCGAATGCGGGACCACTGAAGTTCAATCGAAGTTCTTCGGCTCGAAAAAAAAGAAAAAATAAAATGTCTGATTTTCTTAGGTGTTATAGCCTTCGACAAGCTCAGGCTAACATAAAAAATAAATGCAAGAAGCAAATACGATACGAGATTTTTTTACGCCAGACATTGCAAATATGGGCGATAACCTTGTGCAAAAAACAAAAGGTGATCGTGTAATATGGGCGATAGTGGTGATACTTACTGTAGCAAGTTTGTTGCTCGTGTATAGTAGCACTGGCTCGCTTGCGTATCGTATGAGCAAGAGTACCGAAAGTTATTTGTTTAAGCAGTTTGCATTTATTATGCTTGGTATAATGGTTATTTATTTTGCACACAGAATTAATTATACGTTGTACTCAAGAGTGGCGTTGATTTTATTTTTAATTTCTGTGCCATTATTGTTATACACTTTACTATTTGGTGTGCAATTAAATGCAGGAAGTCGTTGGATAAAATTACCGGTGATAAACATGACTTTTCAAACATCGGATTTGGCAAAACTTGCACTGTTCATGTATCTCAGCCGACAGCTCAGTAGAAAGCAAGCAGTGATAAAAGATTTTAAAAAAGGGTTTTTACCAATTGTAGTACCCGTTGCTATAATATGTTTATTGATAGCGCCAGCTAATTTATCTACAGCAGTATTGGTGGCAGGTACAAGTTTTGTGTTGATGTTTATTGGTAGGGTAAGCTCAAAACATATTTTGCTTACAATGGGCATGGCCATGATTCCGGTATTGTTTTTAATTTCTATTGCGGTTACGACTTATGACAAAGAAAAAGGGGCATCAAAAAAATTGCCATCTATTTTGGCAGCAGGAAGAATACCAACATGGATAAGTAGAATACAAACTTTTGTATATAGTAAAAAAGAAGATAATAGCGATAAATTGTATCAAATAAACCAAGCAAAAATTGCGATAGCAAGTGGCGGATGGTTAGGCAGAGGGCCTGGAAGAAGTCAAGCAAGAAATTTTTTGCCACATAGTTATAGTGATTTTATTTATGCAATAATAATAGAAGAGTATGGCATTTTTGGAGCCGCTTTTATGTGTTGTATTTATTTATTATTTTTATATAGATGTATAAGAATTTATAGAAAATGCCCTTATGCATTTGGAGCTTTTCTCGCATTGGCATTGAGTTTTACGCTAGTTATACAGGCTATAGCCAACATGGGTGTAAATGTAAATTTGTTTCCGAACACGGGTGTTACATTGCCATTGGTGAGTATGGGTGGAAGTAGTTTTTTGTTCACTTGTTTAAGCATTGGAATAATATTAAGTGTATCTAGAAATGTGGATCAGCAAGAAGGAAAAGCTGCATTGCAAGCATTAAAAGATAATAGAGAAGAAAAAGAAATAGTAGCAGCATAATGAGTGACGAAAAAAAAATAGTAGAAAATAATTTGCGCATCATCATTGCTGGTGGTGGTACTGGTGGGCATATTTTTCCAGCAATTGCTATTGCAAATGCTATAAAAAAAATAAAACCCGATACACAGTTTTTATTTGTAGGTGCAAAAGGAAAAATGGAAATGGAAAAAGTACCGCAAGCGGGTTATGAAATAAAAGGATTAGATATAGCGGGTTTTGATAGAAGTTCTTTGATAAAAAATATTGGATTGCCCTTTAAGATTTTAAAAAGCTTTTTGCAAGTTTCTAAAATTATTAAAAACTTTAAACCACATGCTGTTATTGGTGTTGGTGGCTATTCTAGTTTTCCGGTATTGCGTTTTGCACAAAGCAAAAATATACCAACGTTTATACACGAGAGCAATTCGTTTGCAGGTAAGAGCAATATTTTGTTGGGCAAAAAAGCTACGCAAATTTTTACGGCATCGGATAATATGGAAACATTTTTTCCGCTAAGTAAAATTGTGAAAACGGGAAATCCTGTAAGGCAATCGATAACCCAAAGCCAAGTTTCTAAAAGTGGAAGTTTGAAATTTTTGGGATTGCAAGAAAATAAAAAAACAGTATTGGTAGTTGGTGGTAGCCTTGGTGCAAAATCTATAAATGAAGCTATTAATAAAAATATAGAAGCATTTGCAAAAAATAATTTGCAATTGATATGGCAAACTGGCAAACCATATTTTGAAACGGCATTAGCAACAGTGAATGGGCACAATGAAATTTGTATGAAAGATTTTATTACACAAATGGAATATGCTTATGGTGCGGCTGATGTAGTAATAAGTAGGAGTGGAGCAATGGCAGTGGCAGAACTTTGTTTGGTAAAGAAGCCTGTGATATTTGTGCCTTACCCATATGCAGCGGAAGATCATCAAACGGCTAATGCAAGAGCTTTGGTAGAAAAAAATGCTGCATTGATAGTAAAAGATGATGATGCAGGAAATGATTTGGTAAACACATTGTTAAAATTAATAGCAGATGAAAATTTGCAAGATGAATTAAAAAATAATATTTCAACATTGGCCATAAAAAATGCGGATGAAATAATAGCATTCAAAATTTTGCAAGCAATTAACAACGCATGATAGACATAAATAAAATATCGTCGGTTTATTTCCTAGGCATTGGTGGCATAGGTATGAGTGCGCTGGCAAGATGTTTTAATGAACGAGGTGTAAAAGTGAGTGGCTACGATAAAACAGAAACAGCACTTACAAAAAAATTGGCGGCAGAAGGAATTGATATTCATTTTACGGATGATGTAGCGTTGATAGATAAAAATGCAGATGTGGTGGTTTATACGCCAGCTGTTCCATCATCGCACAGCGAATTAAATTTTTATAAAGACAATAATTACTTGCTACTAAAACGTAGTGATGTATTGGGTTTGCTAACCGAAAATAGTTTTAATGTATGTGTAGCAGGTACGCATGGTAAAACAACTACGAGTGCAATGGTGGCGCATATTTTAAGAGGTAGTGGCTTTGGTTGCAACGCATTTTTGGGAGGTATAGTTGCAAACTATGATACCAATTATTGGGGTAGTGATAACAATGTTTCGGTAGCAGAGGCAGATGAGTACGATAGAAGTTTTTTGAAATTGAAACCAGATGTAGCCATTATTACTTCTATGGATGCTGATCATTTAGACATTTATGGCACAGAAGAAAACATGCAAGATGCATTTGTAGAATTTACGAATAAGATAAAGGAAAATGGTTGTTTGATCGTAAAGCATGGATTAAAACGCATCAATGATTTTACAATAAAAGATATATGCACGTATTCTTTTAGCGATAAAAATGCAAACATTCATATCGATAATTTAGAAATAAATAATGGTGCATATCAATTTGATGTGGTAAATAATTTTTGGACAATAAAAAATGTTGTGCTAAACATGGGTGGCTTGCACAACATTGAAAACGTAATAGCAGCCATAGGTGTAGCCAAGTATTTGAAGATAGGCGATGATAAAATAAAGGCTGGGGTAAGTTCTTTTAAAGGAGTGAAGCGGAGATTTGAATATATAATACCACCCTCTCCACGAAGTGGAGAGGGAAGGGGTGAGGGAGTGATTATGATAGACGACTACGCACACCACCCTGAAGAATTACGAGCATTGATAGAAGGCGCAAAAAATTTATTTCCTGCAAAAAAATGTACGGTTATTTTTCAACCACATTTGTTTAGTAGAACAAAAGATTTGGCGGATGACTTTGCAGAAGTATTAAGCATGGCTGATGAAACAATTTTATTGCCCATATACCCTGCAAGAGAACTGCCAATGGAAGGGGTGACAAGCGAATTGATTTCGAATAAAATGAGCAATAGAAAAGTAAAGATTATCGAAAAAAAAGACTTGCTGCAATATTTGCAGAGCTCTAAAGTCCCTCCTTCGGAGGGATTTAGGGAGGCTCTTATTATAACAGCAGGAGCCGGAGATATTGATACAATGGTAGAACCAATAAAAAAATTATTACAAAGAAATAATGGGTAATACAAAATACAATACTAAAAAAATAATACGCAGCATTGTTTGGATGTTGATAGGTATTGTATGCATTACATTGCTCATTTCGGCGGTGCATAATAAAGAGGCTAAAGTTTGCAAAGCGGTAGAAATAGAAATATCGGGTGAAAACAATAATTTTTTTATTGACAAAAATGATGTGTATGCTATCATTAAAAATTTGGGTGGTGATACTACACAA
Organism: Ferruginibacter sp.; assembly: GCA_043729825.1. GTDB lineage: Bacteria > Bacteroidota > Bacteroidia > Chitinophagales > Chitinophagaceae > Ferruginibacter. The sequence goes on along the minus strand of JAYTLA010000042.1, from coordinate 4,926 downwards.
CAAAGGTCTTTAGCGGAAATTAACTTAAAGCAAATAGAAAAAGAGTTAGAAAAAAATATTTGGATAAAAAATGCAGAGTTGTTTTTTGATAATAATAATGTACTAAAAGTTTCTATAGATGAAAGAGAACCTATAGCAAGATTGTTTACAAATACTGGAAATAGTTTTTACATAGATAGTAGCTGCAAAATGTTACCACTGAGCGATAAATTTTCTGCAAGGTTGCCAATATTTACTGGCTTTATTTCAAATGGAAAATATATATCTGCTGCCGATAGTATTTTGCTGTTAGATATAAAAAACATTAGCTCAAAAATAACGGCTGATTCATTTTTGATGGCAATGATAGAGCAGGTGGATGTTACAGCTGCACGTAATTTTGAAATGGTACCAAAAATTGGTAATCAAAAAATTATTTTTGGAGATGCAACCGATGTCGATTTGAAATTTGAAAAACTAAAAATGTTTTACAAAACCATTGTTGCACAAGCGGGATGGAACAGATACAACAGCGTTAACTTACAATATAAAAACCAAGTAGTAGCAACTGTAAGAGGAGCTCTAGATATAGTAGAAGATTCTTTAAGAACATTACAATTAATGCAATCTATTGTAGAAAATGCAACAAGACAATCTGCAGATTCGTCTCAAGTATTTATTGCTGACATGGATAAAAATAATACCGATAGTGCAATGGTAGAACAATCTGTGGAGAGAGAAGATGAAGGCATAGCCCCTTCTGAGAGCAGCATTGCAAAACCAATTGAAATAAAACTAGTGACAGTTGTTACAAAACCAGTAATAGCAAAGCCACAAATTGTTCCTATAAAACCAGCTGTTAAAAAAATTCCTATTAAAAAACCACCTGTGGGAAAACCTCCTATTGTGAAACCTCCTACAAAAAAACCTGCTGCAATAGCTGTAACACCTCGTGTTACAGCCGTTGTAGCAAAACCGAAACCAAGCGTAACAATGCCTGCAAAACCAGTAATAATAAAACCTGTGCTGCAGCAAAAACCAAAACCAGTAGTAAAGAAACCAGCAAATGATTATTAAAGAATAGACAAAAGATTTTAGATATTAGACACAAGATTAAAAGCAATAGTTCGATAAAACACACAAACAAAAATTAAACACAACGTTCACAAGTCCCCCTTCGGGGGATTTAGGGGGCTGTAAAACACACACACATGAATCAAGAACAACCAGTAATCGTAGGATTAGACATTGGTACCACAAAAATTGCAGCCATAGCAGGCCGTAAAAACGAGCATGGCAAACTAGAAATATTGGGCTTTGGAAGAGCCAATAGCAATGGTGTGCAACATGGCATGGTGCTTAACATCGATCAAACCATTAAAGCCATACAAAGTGCTTTAGAAAATTGCTATGCATCTAACCCTAACCTTGCCATAAACGAGGTGTACGTGGGCATTGCAGGGCATCACATAAAAAGTTTGCAAACCCGTGGCGATATTGTTCGTCAGCACAACGAAGAAGAAATTAGGCAAGATGAAATTGATAGATTGATTGCAGATCAGTATCGTACATACATACCAGCAGGCGATCAAATTATCGATGTTATTCCGCAAGAATTTACGGTAGATAATTTTCAAAATATACCAAACCCTATTGGATATAGTGGTGTAAAAGTTGGAGCAAATTTTCACATCATCACTGGCGATAAAAATGCCATCAGAAACATTAATCGCAGTGTAGAAAAATCTGGTTTAAAAACACAAGACTTGGTTTTGCAACCATTGGCATCTGCTGCAGCGGTAATGTGCGATCAAGATTTGGAAGCGGGTGTAGCCATTGTTGATATAGGTGGTGGCACTACAGATTTAGCCGTTTTTTACGAAGGTATTTTAAAGCATACAGCTGTAATTCCTTTCGGTGGCGAAAACATTACCAACGATATAAAAACTGGTTTGGGTGTTTTAAAAACCCAAGCCGAGCAAATGAAAATACAATTTGGAAGTGCATTGGCAGACGAAACTAAAACCAACGCATTTATAACTATACCAGGCTTACGTGGTATGGCACCAAAAGAAATTTCTGTAAAAAATCTTGCCAGCATTATACAAGCACGCATGAGTGAGATTATGGATTTTGTAACCTATCATTTAAAGCAAGTAGGCCTAGATAGTAGAATGCTAAATGGCGGTGTAATCCTCACCGGTGGTGGTTCTCAGCTAAAGCATTTGATACAACTTACTGAGTATATTACTGGTTTAAATGCACGTATCGGTTTCCCTAATGAGCATTTATCTGGCGGTCATATAGATGAGTTGAGCAAGCCAATGTATAGCACATGTATTGGTTTAATTTTAAAAGGCTATAACGATTACGAAAATAAAAACAAAAAATTCGATAATAATTTTATCAAAGTTTCGGGTACTGGTATTATGCAAGAAGCGCCTGTAGCAGCCGATGAACTTTCTACTTCATTAACATCATCATCATTTGAAGAAAAAGAAACCGAAGTTGTAAAGCGTAAAAAAACCATTAAAGGTTTTATGGATAGTTTTAAAACAAATTTGATAGAAATGTTTAAAGAGGAAGGGGATGAAGAGTTATAAAGCAGTTCAAAGTTGAAGGTTGAAGGTTGAATGTTTTTTTAGATCAATCTCTCAGCGAAAACTCCATTAACTCTTTTCTCTGCGGTGAAAAATAAAATTAATTTAAAATAGAAATAAAATAAAATAAATGGAGTGCGTTTTTTGAGAAGCCCTAACCCGTAACTCAACAACCCGTAACTCGCAACTTAATTACTTACATTAAATTCGAACAACATGATACATTTTGATTTGCCCAAAGACCAGTCCTCTATCATAAAAGTGATAGGCATCGGCGGCGGCGGAAGCAATGCAGTAAACCACATGTTTGCACAAAACATAGAGGGCGTAAACTTTATTATTTGCAATACAGATGCGCAAGCCATTGCACAAAGTAAAGTGCCCAATAAAATACAGCTTGGTCCGCACCTAACGCAAGGGCTTGGTGCAGGTGCAAACCCAAAAGTAGGTAAAGAAGCTACCGAAGAAAGTTTAGAAGAAATAAAAAGAATTTTAGAAGTAAATACGAAGATGGCTTTTATAACCGCAGGTATGGGCGGTGGTACAGGTACAGGTGGTGCACCCATCATTGCAAAAATTTGTAAAGATTTAGGCATACTTACTGTTGGTATTGTAACCACACCATTTGCATACGAAGGCAAAAAAAGAGTAGCACAAGCAGAAGAAGGTATTATGTTGTTGAAAAACCATGTTGACACTTTGTTGGTGATAAGCAACGATAAATTGCGTCATCAATTTGGCAATTTAAAAATGAAAGAAGCTTTTAATAAAGCCGATGATATTTTAGCAACAGCAGCAAAATGTATTACCGATGTTATAAATAGTACAGGGCAAATAAATGTAGATTTTGCCGATGTATGCACCGTAATGAGCAATGGTGGCGTGGCTATTTTAGGAAGCGCAACTGCCGAAGGCGAAAACCGTGCACACATTGCTGTAGAAAATGCATTGACATCTCCATTGCTAAATGACAATGATATTCGTGGAGCAAAATGGATACTTATCAACATCAACTCTGCCGAAGGAGAACACGAGTTTACGATGGATGAAGTAGAGGTAATTCAAAATTATATATTAAGCCAAGCAGGCGATGATACCGACGTAATTTTAGGATTAGGATACGACAGCTCATTAGGAGCACAAATAAGTATAACACTTATAGCCACAGGGTTTGAGCACAAAGATCCATTTCCAAAACAACAAATAGAAGAAGTAATAGAAGCACCAAAAGAAGAAAAAGTAGTGATGCATTTAGACATGAATGTAACTGCAAATGCACCTCAAAATACCACCCAGCCAACGCTTCAATTTGAAGATACGAGCGTACAAGCTATGGTAGAAAAAGCAGAGCAAGAAAAGGCTTCAAACGCAATGCTAGCAACGCTTTCGGAAGGGGATGAAGTAGAACTACTACGTAAAAATACTGTGGATAAAACCAGCGACGAAAAAATCTTTTTTGAAATATCTTCATCATCAGATCAGATACCTGTAATACAATTTGATACAGAATTTATAGCAGCATTACCAAAACAAGTTATAAAGGAAGAAATAAAAGCACAGGTATCGATTGATAATGTAAAAAAAGAAGCTAGCAATACAAGCCAACTTTCGTCGGGAGGCTTTCTGGTAAAACCAACGCAAATTTATGCAGAGGTAAAGCCAGAGCAAATCAAATCCACAAAATCGAATGAGGAACCACTACAGCATCAGCCTGCCCTGCAAGCCGACGAACCTGCACTGGAGATGACGCTAGTAGTTAAAGAAACCTTAGAAACGGCGGAGGAGAATGAAGCACTACCGGAACTAACTCAGCCTTTTATAAGCACTACTGTAGAGGAACCTGCGATGCAGGACGAAACAGAAGAACTTAGGCGCCGGGCTACGGAGCGAATTGCAAAGTTGAGGAATCTTTCTTTCAACATCAATGCAACCGATCCGAACAATGAGTTTGAAACTGTGCCTGCATACCTCCGTCGTAATATGGAAATCCATAATCAGATTGCTGATGTGGAAACTTTTTATAGCAATTACACCGTCAAGTCCGACGATAATAATCAAGCAGAAATAAATACCATCAATAATTTTTTAGACGGCAAAAAGCCAGATTAATATTTTTTTCTGAAACATCAGGTTCAGAAATTGTGTGCGTGTGTCGCAGTTTGTGTAAAAGCCCCCCTCAGCAATGAAGGGGGTTTGTGTTTTAATACTTGAACATTGAACATTGAAAATTGAGTATTGAACATTTATCATTTATAGGTATAGGCGTTTAAGTCGCAACATTTCATAATTTTGCCAAATGGCAGATAGGGATAACTTTGTTGGCGTGAATTCTATAAAATTTAATCAA
>JAYTLA010000041.1:0-26316 GCA_043729825.1 Ferruginibacter sp. | reverse complement strand
TTTTTCGGGAAGCTTGTCGAAACAAGACAACATTTTCAAAAACACTTTTAATTCCCTTCAAAATCCAAAAAGATTGTAACACTTCGACAAGCTCAGTGTGACAATCTTTTTGGATTTTGATTTTATTACGTTTTATTTTTTTGGGAGCATGAGCAGCACCACATTAATGATCTTCAGTCTCCCGCTATCCATTACAATAGTCTCGTTCCTCGCCTATTTCCATTTCTATCGGGGCTACAATCAGCGGAGAAACTTTATTGGGCTTTTACTGTGAGGGAGATTATGCAATAGACGGAAACGGATGGTGCGTGGGGACACGCACCAAGGCGAAAGTCAAACAATTCAACTTTCATTTATCAAACTTGAAAAGAATATTATTAAAATATGAGTTGCAGCAACTATAATAATTTGTTACGACATTAATTATAAGATTAATAATATTTTGAAAATGCTAGGATAGAGTATATGTTTTTCTCCCTTGTTGGTAAGTTCGCATAATCGTTGCTTAATTTTAGGGCAGCCATTGATTGGTATGCAGGGAAGGCTTAGCAGCCAAGCATACCAACAATTATAGTAAAACTTGCATTATATTATTTTTTTATGGCAGGCTACAATAAAAATTATTTGCAAAAAAACGAAAGCGCTTAATGACGCATCGGCTGGTCGAAAACCAAGCCTAGGCGAAGGGATAAATTAGAATCTTCTAACCTGAAACGGAACAATTTGTTTCATACGAAAACTTACATTATTCCCATTTTGCATAGCAGGTGTCCATAAAGGGCTGTTTTTAATAACCCTTATAGCTTCTTCTTCCATTCCGTAACCATTAACACTTTCATGACTTATTTTTGTAACATTACCTATGGCGTCTATAACAAAATTTATCATTACTAGGTAACGACCATCAGGTGCACCTCTTAATGTCGGAACGTCCCTATTTATATTGCGCATTATATATTCTTGAAAAGTGGATTTGCTATCTAAGAAAATGGGTTCCATTTCAACTCGGCTGAAAACTTTATCTTCTTTTATCACATTCCCTTTTTCGTCAAACATAACAAGCATTTTTTCAACTCCCATAATATCTTTTATACTCTTACTACTTAACTTACCTTTATGATAAAAAAAATCAGTTAAAGAAATCTCTTTTCCTTTTTCGTATAAAACAGAAACAGTTTGAAGGCCTGTGCTATCCCACCCATACCACTCCCCTTGTCGTTCACCATTTTTATAGTCCCCTTCCTGCTTTACTTGCCCAGAAGAATAATACTCCTTATATGGACCTTCAAAATTACTTAATAAGGAATCTGAAAAGTGAGCAGAAATTGAAAGTCTACCTGTTTTTTTATCATAACAATCTATCAAAAAGAGTGTGCTATCCTTTAAGCCTTTTCCAATAATAACGGCATTAGATTCATCAACAGATTGAAAGTCCTTATCAAAAAAATATAAATATTTATACGTTTGTCCATTTGCATGTATAAATAAAAAAAAGGCGATACAAAAAGGGAATAATATTTTTTTCATAAAATATAAGTAAATGTTTTGACGACTTTATTGGTAAATCAAATCTAGTAAAAATTTTGAATTGTTCGTAACCTCGTTTCGAGTCTCTTCGAACCTTTCACCTGCGTTGGTAACCTTTCACACACGTAAGCGCCCATGGCCACTACCCGAGCGGTGCTGAGACATGGTTAGAGTCTCTTCGCCTGTGTTGGTAACATCATTCATACATGAGTGCCCATCGCCACCACCCGTGAGTGCCGAGGCATGGTCTTTGACCAGCCGACCAAATTATAAAAAATTATTGCAAAAAAAGAAAGCGCCTGCATCGGCTGGTCCAAGACCATGCCTAGGCGAATGCGAGATAAGTATTGCTTCATTAATACGAGGTATTAGCACCTACTAAAGCCAAGAAAAATAAAATTACTACCTTTATAAAAAAAATACCATGAGCATAGAAACGCTTCGTGCAAAATTACATACCATTGTAAATGAAATAGAAGATGAAGCTGCATTAAACATTTTAATGGAGGATGCCGCTGTATATCTTACAACAAAAAATAGTACAGCAAACGATACATTATCTGCCGACCAATGGGCAAGCATTGAAAAGGCGCAACAACAAATAAAAAATGGTGAGTATAAAACGTATGATGAAGTAAAACAACATTTTTCTCAATGGCTTACCAAGTAATATTTTCAGAAGAAGTTTTTGAAAAATTGAATCATCTCGTTTTTTATTTAGAAACAAATTGGACAAAGAAAGTAGCACAAAATTTTCTTCTTACTTTTTATGAATGTATAGATAGCCTTGCCTTTAATCCCAAAGCAGGAATGCAAACTTTAAAAGACCCAAACGTAAGAAAGTTTGTAATCACAAAACACAATACACTTTACTACCAAATTAACGAAGATAAAATAGAGCTACTTACCATATTTTTTAATGTGCAGAATCCTGATAAAAATAAATTTGAATAGCTTATTAATTTGTTCTTCGCTTGTGTTGGTACCCTTCGTATAAGTTGGTCACCTCGCACATGCGTGAGTGCCCACTCCACTACCCCGTGCGACGCTGAGGCCTGCGACCAGTCGATCAAATTATTAAAAATTATTTGCAAAAAAACGAAAGCGCTTAATGACGAATCGACTGTTCGAAGACCAAGCCTAGGCGAATGCGAGATAGGGAATGCTTCATTAATGTAGCGAATTAGCACATCAAATGCCAAGTGATAAGTGCTAATAAAAAATCACTATATTTATTTTACAAAATAATCTACTATGCTAACCACACAAGATTTCGTTGCTAAATATGATACTTACTCAGACGAAGAATTATATTATGTTCATCATAACATAGATAATTATAGTGATGATGCAGGTAAAGCTTTAGATATTATAATGGAGAAAAAAGGTGGACTCGATTCATTAATAAAAAGGCTAGAAGCAAAAGCCATTATTACAAATGAAAAAAGAAGAATTGCTAATGAAGCCGCAAAGCTTGGTTTAAATGGCGTGGATGCCTCTTTTATAAAAAACACAACAACATCTTCCATTCTTTCAAAAGAAGAACTACACGATATTATTGAAACAAATGTAGAAAAAGCAGAAGCAATTGTTGAAGACAAAAAAGTAAATTCTGAAACAATCATGAAGAGCATTCTTGGTTGTGGATTTGCTTCTTTAGTAGGCGGAGCATTTACATGTGTTCAATTTTTATATTTTGGTGCTACATCACATATATTGGCAGGTGGTATGGGGTTAATTTGTTATAGTGTTGTAAAACTTGTTACAAAAAAGTCATATAACAATACGGCTGTTATTTTAGCAAGTTTTGTAGCTTTTATATTTTCTTATTTAATTGGTTCTGTAGCATTTTCAATCTATGGATACTTAGGTTAATGACATACCTAATTTACTTGAGCATGCACATTTCTACCATTGAAGGGTTTTCCACAATTGCCCTTACACTACTAAAACAACTCCCTCAATATTTTTTTGTTAAACCAAATCCATAAAATGTAATTTTACTTTTACACACTTATAAAAAACAGCAATACATATGTTCGTAAACGCCATCGAAGAAATTCAAAAATACACAAGACCTGTGCATACGATTGTACGGCACTATCACAATAATTTTATACAGCCAGGTGCAGCTACACTTTTTTTTGTAAACGAATTGGGCGTGGCCATAACCTGCAAGCACGTTTTGGAGCAATTACTAGCAGAGCATAGTATAAATGCACATTACAAAAATTTTAAGGCGGAGAAAAAATTATTGGGCACAAAGCTTGATGGAAAATATAAAAAACAATTAAAAGACTTAGAAACTAAATACAATTACACTTCGCCAGAAGCAGTAGCTCAATTAAAAAATTTTTTAATAAACTGCACCGATAGCCCAACCTTCGATTACTATCCTCACCCAACACTTGACCTTGCTATTTTACGATTTAAAAATGTTACCCAAAAACATTATACATCTTATGCAACATTTTTAAAAGATGGCACTACGTTAAAGCAAGGAAAAATGTTATGCAGATTTGGATTTCCCTTTGCAGAATTTACCAATTTTGAATACGACGCTATTAACGATGAAATTAATTTTACAAGTGTAGGAAATTTTAATTCTCCTTCTTTCCCAATAGATGGAATTATTACAAGACATGTAGCAGAAGGCCAAAAAATTGTAGGACTCGAAATAAGCACGCCTGGGCTAAGAGGACAAAGTGGCGGACCATTGTTTGATACAAATGGGCTCGTATGCGGCATGCAATCTCACACCGTGCAATACCATATGGGGTTTGACGAACAAAAAATTGAAATTATTAGCAAAGGAAAAAAAACGAACACCATCAATCATTCATTTTTAAATGTGGGTAGATGTATTCATGTAGATGCAATAAAAGATTTTTTAAAATTGCATAATGTAAAATATTATGAGGAATAAGATTGATTGAATATAGTTTTCGTTTAAAAATAAATTACCAATATGAATGAGCAAGCAAAATCTGTAAGGGCATTTATTGGCTCAAAAAATTTTGACATATCAAGAGCTTTTTACAAAGACCTGGGTTTTGAAGAATCTGTTATTTCAAAAAATATGAGTTACTTTAAAATTTATGATACATTAGGTTTTTACTTACAAGATGCTTATGTTGAAGATTGGATTAATAACACTATGATATTTGTAGAAGTTGAAAACGTGGAGGATTATTACAACAAATTGAAAAGTCTTGAGCTTCAAAATAAATATAAAAACGTAAGGCTTACTCCTATAAAAAACGATGTGTGGGGCAGCGAATGTTTTTTACACGATCCTTCAGGAATATTGTGGCATTTTGGGGCGTTTAATAAGTAAGTAAAGATTAATTTATTTTCAGAAGTGGAATTTTTTTATATATAAATATGAAATCGATCTCAATACCCAAATTGTTACTTTGGATAACAGCGCTTGCAATCATTGCCATTTTTATTTTCATGAACCCAATACCGCAAGATGTAATGTATCATCATTTTGCAAATGATAAAACCATTTATGGCATAGCCAATTGTTGGAATGTACTAAGCAATATTGGATTTATTTTTTTAGGTGTATCGGGCATTTTTTTCATATCAAAAAACAAAATAAATAACCCCATCATTTGGTCACTTTTTGTTGGCGTAGTTTTAACAGGTATCGGCTCTGCATATTATCATTATGCGCCAAACAATACAACCTTGGTGTGGGATAGACTACCGATGACAATTGTGTTCACTTCTTTTTTTGCGCTCATTTATGGTTGGTGTTTTTGTACAAAAATGGGTTTTAAAATTTGGTTGGTAAGCCTTGCCGCAGGTATATATTCCGTTTTTTATTGGCAATATACCGAGCACGAATTTAGAGGCGATTTACGATTATATGCCATCATACAATTTCTACCCATTTTATTAATTGCCATTATTGTAGCTACTAATTTTAAAAAGCATACATTTTTATTAAAGCCCATTTCTATGATGGTGCTTTGGTATATTATTGCAAAATTGTTAGAACATTTTGATGTGTATCTTTTTGAAACGACCAATTTTTTAAGTGGGCATCCCATAAAACATTGGCTGCTGCGGTTGCAACTTATTACATGTACAACATGGTGATGGTGCAATTAACCAACGATAAAGCAACCGCTAATTATTAGATACTCCTTATCTTTGACTATGGTTAAAAATTATTCGCAACTATTTATTGGAATTGTAATTGGGCTAATACTAGGTTTGCTTATTGCAAAAAAAGTATTTATTTCTAATACAAATAATATACAACAGCCTACTGTACAAAATAATCAAAAAGATAATAATAGGTATCCAAAAAACAACAATAATACAAATACGCAGCAAACCGACAATAGCAATGGCACTATTCCTGCAAAAGTATTTACTGTATTGCAATATATAAAAGCCAACAACCATGCTATGAATGGCTATGTGGGTGGCAGGGTTTTTACCAATAGAGAAGGTAATTTGCCAAAGGATGATGCACAAGGCAATGGTATAGATTACCAAGAGTGGGATGTAAACGAAAAAATACAAGGCCGCAACAGAGGCACCGAAAGAATATGCACTGGCAGCGATGGAAGAAGCTGGTACACCAACGATCATTATAGAACATTTACCGAAATAAAATAAACATGAGTAATATTAAAACTACATCCAATACTTATTATACCAACAACAACGAACGCATTGTTTTTATAGATGGCAACTGCTGCGACACCATAGAAAAATGTTATACTACTTTACAACAACAACTGTCTATACCAAATTATTTTGGGCATAATTTAGATGCGCTGGAAGAAGTAATGGCAGATGCCGAATGGATTAAAGAAGAAAAAATACATATCGTTATTTTAAACGAAAAAGATTTATTAAAAAACGACTTAGCATCTAAAAATTCTTTTTTAGATATCATTAAAAACAATGACAACGAAAAAATATTTGTAACAGTATTGGGTAAATAATTTCTACATCACTCACAGCAAAAAAAATAAATGCATTAGCTTTCTTTAGATCATCGTCTTCCATTCACTTTACATAAAATAGAATGCTACTTTTCATTTTCTACAACATAAATATGCAACATTTATAAAATACGACTTCTCTGTTATAAAAGTTACATTTTTATACTTTAATTAATATCTTTGGTAGCAAACAATTTAATATGCAAAGAATCCCCGAGTCGGAGCTTATCATCAATAACCGTGGCGCCATTTATCATTTAGATGTGCGCCCCGAAGAACTTGCCGATACCATTATTGTAGTAGGCGACCCCGAGCGTGTAAAAAAAGTAAGTGTTCATTTCGACAAAATAGAACATAAATTACAACACAGAGAATTTATTACACACACGGGTTATGTAGGCAATAAGCGTTTGTCGGTAGTGTCCACTGGTATTGGTCCAGATAATATTGATATTGCATTAAACGAATTGGATGCACTTGCCAATATCGATTTTAAAACGAGAATGATAAAACCCAATTTTTTAAAACTCAATATTATACGCTTTGGTACATCTGGTTCTTTGCAGGCAGATATACCTGTAGATAGTTTTGTAGCTTCTACACATGGCTTGGGGTTAGATAATTTGCTCAACTTTTATAACCACGAAAAAACAACAGCAGAAAAAGATATGGCCGACGCATTTATTGCACAAACAAATTTAGATGTGGCCATTACCAATCCTTATGCATTTGCTGGCAGCAGCGTGTTGTTGCAAAAATTTGATGACAATTTTTACAAAGGTATTACCGTAACTTGCCCAGGCTTTTATGGCCCGCAAGGCAGGGTATTGCGCCTTGGCTTAAGAAGCCCTGGTTTGGTAGATAAACTTACCCAATTTAGTTTTAATAATAACCGAATAACTAACTTTGAAATGGAAACCTCGGCTATTTATGGTTTAGGAAAATTGATGGGGCACGAGTGCATGAGTGTAAATGCCGTTGTAGCAAATAGAGTTGTAAAAGAATTTTCGAAAGACAGTAATGCAACAGTAGAAAAATTAATCATAAAATCGCTTGAAGCATTAACCACTTAAACCTTTCAAACCTCTTAAACCTATTCAAACCTTTTAAAAATGATTGCAAACAAAATGATACCTGATTTTTCATTATCGCCACATGTAGACCAAGTGGGTATTGAAGAAAGAGCATCTAGATTTACAAAGCGTAGCATAAAAAACGAAACCAAATTAAATGGTTTACTACTGGCGCTAAACATGATAGATCTTACTACACTCGAAGGAAAAGATACTGAAGGAAAAGTAAAACAACTTTGTTACAAAGCCATTCATTTGCACGATTCATATCCAGGCCTGCCAACAGTAGCGGCTATATGTGTGTATCCATCTATGGTAAAAGTGGCTAAGAAAGCACTCGGCGACTCTGGTGTAAAAGTAGCTTCAGTTTCTACTGCTTTCCCCAGTGGGCAAGCGCCAATCGATATAAAAATTAGAGATACAAAATATGCGGTGCAAAATGGCGCCGATGAAATAGATATGGTAATATCCAGAGGTAAATTTTTGGAAGGCGAATACAATTTTGTATTTGATGAAATAGCAGCCATTAAAGAAGCCTGTGGCAATGCAAGATTAAAAGTAATTTTAGAAACTGGCGAGCTCGTTACCTACGATAAAGTGCGCAAAGCAAGCGATATTGCCATGTATGCTGGTGCCGATTTTATAAAAACATCTACCGGAAAAATTTCGCCAGCGGCCACCATGCCTGTTACGTTGGTAATGCTAGAAGCCATTCGTGATTTTTATTACAAAACCGGAAAACGCATTGCCATGAAACCAGCTGGTGGTATTTCAAAATCGAAATTAGCGTTGCATTATTTAGTTATGCTAAACGAAACCCTTGGCGAAGAATGGATGAACAACGAATGGTTTAGATTTGGCGCAAGTAGCCTAGCCAACGATATTTTAATGCAATTGATGAAACAAAAAACAGGCGTGTATCAGAGTGCAAATTATTTTTCAATCGATTAAAAAGTTTTAAGCACCAAGAAGATTATCCTCAACCAAAAAACATCTTCTTTTCTAAAAAACTTTTAAAATATTTAAACAACAAAAATGGCTAAAGCAAAAAACAATACGATTAAATTAAAATTTGACAGTGCAAGAAATTTAGCACCCGCACCAGAAAGTAAAAGTGCGACAAAAATAAATGCGCAGTACGATTTGTTTATAAACGGCAAATTTGAAAAACCCACAAGCAAAAAATATTTTGCTACCATAAACCCAGCTACCGAAGAAAAATTATCGATGATAGCCGAGGCCAACACTGCCGATGTAAACAAAGCCGTAAAGGCAGCAAGAACGGCGTATGACAAGACCTGGAAAAAAATGCCAGCTGCCGAAAGAGCAAAATATATTTACCGCATAGCACGAATGATACAAGAGCGTGCTAGAGAATTTGCAATAATAGAAACACTCGATGGTGGAAAGCCCATTCGTGAAAGTAGAGATTTTGATGTACCCACAGCTGCCAATCACTTTTTTTATTATGCAGGCTGGGCCGATAAATTGGAATATGCTTTTCCAAATCGTACAGCAGAACCACTCGGTGTAGCCGGACAAATTATTCCTTGGAATTTCCCTTTGCTTATGGCCGCATGGAAAATAGCACCAGCACTAGCTACCGGCAATACTGTAGTTTTAAAACCTGCCGAAAACACATCGCTTACGGCACTTAAACTTGCCGAAATTATACAAGAAGCAGACTTACCACCTGGCGTAGTAAATATTATTACTGGCGCAGGTGCTACTGGTGCTGCCATTGTAAACCATGCCGACGTAAATAAAATTGCATTTACAGGAAGTACCGATGTTGGAAAAATTATTCAACGTGCCATTGCAGGTACAAATAAAAAAGCAACCTTAGAGCTTGGTGGCAAGGCTGCCAATATTATTTTTGACGATGCACCAATTGACCAAGCGGTGGAAGGTGTTATCAACGGTATATTTTTTAATCAGGGTCATGTATGTTGTGCAGGTTCGAGATTGTATGTGCAAGAATCTATTTTTAAAGAAGTAGTACGAAAATTAAAAGACAGATTAGAAACTTTAATTGTAGGTGACCCTATGGATAAAAATACCGACATAGGCGCCATCAACAGCAGAGAGCAATTAAACATCATAAATAAATATATAAAAATTGGACAGCAAGAAGGCGCAGAAATGTATCAGAGTTCTTGTGCCATACCAAGCAAAGGATTTTATTGCAGACCAACAATTTTTACCAACGTTGCACAATCTAACCGCATTGCACAAGAAGAAATTTTTGGGCCCGTACTCGCTATTCAGAGTTTTAGAACAGACGATGAAGTTATAGAAAAAGCAAACAACTCGCCTTACGGCCTATCTGCAGGCGTGTGGACAGATAAGGGTTCTAAGATATTTAACCTTACTACAAAATTGCGTGCAGGTGTAATATGGGCAAATACATTTAATAAATTTGATCCTACATCGCCATTTGGTGGCTACAAAGAAAGTGGATACGGCAGAGAAGGTGGGTTGCATGGGTTGAATGCATACGTGGACATAGTTTAAGAGGTTTGTAAAAGTTTAAAAGGTTTAAAAGGTTTAAAAAGTTTGAAAAGTTTGAAAAGTTTAAAAAGTTTATAATCATGGCTACAGTTTTAAAAAATGAAAAGCGTTTAGAAGTTTTAAAGACTTACAAAATATATGTAGGTGGGCAGTTTCCCAGAACCGAATCTGGCAGATATTATATTGCTACCAATAGCAAAAAAGAAAATCTTGCCAATGTATGCTTGGGCTCTCGAAAAGATTTTAGAGATGCCGTAGGTGCAGCCCGAAATGCATTTAGTGGCTGGAGCGGCAGAGCAGCTTTTAACCGTGGGCAAATATTGTACCGCATTGCCGAAATGCTAGAAGGCCGCAAAGCACAATTTATAGATGAGCTCATAAAACAAGACAGCACAAGGCCGCAAGCCGAAACCGAAGTAAACCTTGCCATAGATCGTTTGATTTATTACAGCGGCTGGTGCGATAAATTTCAACAAGTGTATAGTTCTGTAAATCCTGTAGCATCATCGCATTTTAATTTTTCGGTGCCCGAGCCTACAGGCGTTGTAGCTGCCATTGCGCCGCAACATACGTCTTTGCTAGGTTTGGTATCGTTAATAGCACCCATCATTGCAGGTGGCAATACTTGCATTGTACTTGCTTCCAACACAAAACCATTATGCGCAGTTACATTTGCCGAAGTGCTTAATAGCTCTGACTTACCGGGCGGTGTTGTAAATATTCTTACCGGAAAAGTTGCAGAACTTGTACCATATTTTGCAGACCATATGGATGTAAATGCAACAGCATTTTGCGAAGCAGATGAAGTCACACAAAAAATGATAAAAGAAAAATCGGCACTAAATGTAAAACGGGTTGTGCTGTACGATAAAATAAAATGGACTGACGACAAAGGACAATCACCTTATTTTATTATGGACTTTCAAGAAATAAAAACCACGTGGCATCCAATAGAAAATATTGGTGGCGCCAAAGCAGGATATTGATAAAATATTTTTCTTAGAAATAAATAACCCTGTGCGATGGCATGGGGTTTTGTTTTTTGAAAACTCGATAACCGGTAACTGATTTGGAGCATATGTGCGCCTTTGGAGCATGAACAAAAGAATAAGTATGAACATTAGTATCCGCCTTTCTGTAGTAGTCCTGCACGCAAGTAGTTTTATAATTTGAAGTGTATGCTGTGCAGGAGCTACTACTGCCAAGGCGGGCTATGCTGTGCAGAAGAATATGACTGAGCAACTGGTGGAAGTGGTATGCTTTTTTTGTAAAGTTTTTTTAATAAAAATTAGAGTTTACAACAATTGAAAATGCGTGTAAAAATGATTTGGTCATACTAAATTAAAATTTGGGGAATTGGGGAGTTGGGGGTAATATTGTGTTTGTGCAACTTTTATCCACTCACTGTAAAAATTATTTTTAAATTAAACATAAAAAAATGAAAAATTTAGTCTCTAAATTATATATTATTCTCTTAGTAATTTTTGTCTCTTCTTGCCATCCTTCCAAAAACGCTTTGACAAATAAAATTGCTCAAAACGCTATCCCAAAAGATATTTTGAAGCCAGAATATACTTTATTGGTGCAAATACCATATAATTCTAAAGTATGGGTGCGGAAATTCACTAAAGCAATGACAGATCATTATTCTGGTCAATTTGAAATTGTACCTTATAGCACTTCGATAAATAAAAATTACTCCAATGTAAATAAATATAAGTACGTCTTACATATTTCCAACTCTACCAATTCTTTTGAATTTAGTGGAATGAATGGTAGTACTGCTGCAGGAACTATCACAAATCCACAAGGAATTCATAATTCCAAAATTATTAGAAGCCATCTATACATTACAGATCGTACAAACAGTGGCACTAAATACGATAGTGGATTAGAAGCACAAGATGTTATGACAATTCTTAAATTTTATGCTGACAAGTTAAGTGGCAATTAATCTTCGCCTTCATTTTTGCAATTGTTGGCATATAATATTTTCTTATTTCACCATTGCAACATCATAGCGCCTCAGTTGGTATGCAGCGCAGGTAAGTTCCCTAGCGTACCAACAACAATTGTAACCCTACAAAAAAATATAAATTTTAGTTTAAGCAAGATTGGTATACCTGCCCTGCCTTTGCTGCATAACAACCAAAGGCGGAGCTTCAAGCCTGTAACGAGTTACTTCGGATATTTTTAGTAGATTTGGAATACCAACATGGGTGTAATTAGTGCAACACTACACAAAATGAAAACAGCAATAATATTCATATTTACAATATCAATTTGCTTCCACTTATTTGGGCAAAATTCAACATTTTATAAAACAACAAAAAAACAAGGACGATATTATATAGAAATAGCAAATGAAATTGTCAAAGTATATAAAATGGGAATGTATTTAGACAAGGGGGGTACAGGTCCAGCAATACTACATATTGATACATTAAATAAAAAGATCGAAAATGAATTTAGTGGAAAATATTTTTCATTGAAAAGAGAAGACAGTAAATATATTCTAAAAACCGAAAAGGGCAAAAAACTTAATACTGAAATAATAAATGATTTGAAATCTATTTATTTTACTTTGAACAATGCTTACTATTTAAAAAGTTATTTTGACTTGAGTGAAAGAATAAACAAAAAATTTCCATTGTACCATTACACTTTTAGAAATGGTTACTATGCTTGGAACAAGCTTACCGAAAGAAACTATAATCATGAAACGTTTAAAAAAACTACAGCCAATGAAGTAATGTTGTTGTATGACAGCATTTTTAAATACCAAACTACATTAACGAACACTACAAATTTTCTAATTAAAAATTCAAATCAAATTGACTATAATACAATTAGAGACAGTTTGCGAATTTTACCAATTGAGTATAGTTCCAATAGTTGGTACTTTGGTTCAGCAGTTTATCAAATTTCAAAAGCAAATCCACAAAATTTTTATAAGATTTTAGAAGACTTCCCCACTAATAAAACTATAATTTATTTTGCAGTTGATGAAGACAAAAAATTAATTGAACAATTAAAGCAAGTTTCGGGACACGAAAACTTAAAAAAGGAATTTATAAAAGAATACAGATTTGGCAAGACAATGCCATATAAAATTATTGGAGGATATGCTGTGTTGGGTGGTCTATTGACTTGGTTGTTATTAAGTCAAAAGTAACTTGTCTCCGCACTAACGATTTGAGGCGCTGCTAAAATGCGCTAACAATCTTTGAGGCAAATTATAAAAGAGGCAGCTAAAAAATAAAAAAACTTAATTTTTAAAATTAAAATTATAACCAATGAAAAGAATCTCTTTGACGATAACACTAGTTGCAACTTCGTTTCTATTAGGTTTCGCTTTTAACTCAATTATATCTAACAAAAAAAATACAAAAATGAAAAAAGTAACAGGCATAGGAGGCATTTTCTTTAAAAGCAAAGACCCAAAGGCAATTAACGAATGGTATAAAACACACCTTGGGTTTGACACAACCCCATATGGTACAAGCTTTGAATGGCGAGAGGCTGACGACAGTACTAAAAAAGGACTTACACAGTGGAATCCCTTTGCAGAAAACACAAAATATTTTGAGCCCTCTACAAAAGATTTTATGATAAACTATAGAGTAGAAAATTTAGAAGTATTGATTGAAGAATTAAGAAAGGAAAACGTAACTATCGTAGACAAAATTGAAGATTCTGATTATGGAAAATTTGTTCATATTTTAGACATGGAAGGAAATAAAATTCAATTGTGGGAACCTAAAGATTAGATTATAATTAAAATTGCCAATAGAAAATATTGGTATTAACAATGTGGCTTATTGATAAAATATTTTATAACTTTTTACTAATAGCCACCACCGATTCTAATGCAAGTTTAAACATACTATCCAAAGAAGTTTGCCTTTGATCTGCCGACATACTTTCGTGCGTAGGAATAATATCTGATATAGTAAGTATAGTAGCCGCCATTTTATTTAAATATTTTGCATTGGCAAATAGTGCAAAGGCTTCCATTTCTACAGCTATACAATTATTTTGTGCAGCAAGTGGTGGTGTTCCTTTTTTACTTCTATAAAAAACATCGCTCGAGTGAATGTTGGAAGCTTTTATTGGCATATTCAATTTTGCGGCTGTTTCATTTATTAGATCATAAGCAATTCCTTCATGCATAAAATAATTACCTTCCATACCATATGCTTCGCTTGCATAAGTTGATTCACTATAGGCTTTCTCTACATTTATTACATCATATACTTTTGTAGTTGTATCGTATGCGCCAGCCGTACCAATACGAATAATACATTCCACGCCATATTCATTATAGAGTTCGTAAGAATATATGCCAATAGAAGGGCAACCCATTCCACTTGCACCAATGGTAACAGTTGCGCCATTATAAGTGCCAGTAAAATAAAAAGCGTTACGAGTAGTACTCACCAACGAAACATCCTGTAACATAGCATCAGCAATATGTTTGGCTCTTAAGGGATCGCCAGCCAATAAAACAATTTTAGCAATTTCGCCAGCTTTAGCACTAATATGTACACTCATAAATTCAGTTTAAAAAAATGAAGATACCAAAATTAATTTAATAGCAAAATATTATGAAAAAATTATAATTGAAAAAATTACTCAAAACAAAATATATTCACATTTAAATACTGCAAAAAACTATATGCTGAAACAATTATTTACATTTACTTTTTTTCTGCTACTATTTTCTTTACCAATTTGTGCCCAAAAACCTTCCTCGGCTACACAAAAATATTTTACATTTTTGAATAATTATGAAACAGACAGTTTAGCCAAATTACTTACTAAAGATTTTCAATTAAAAAGAACTTTTACTTCGTTTAAAAACGATAAATCATATTTTCTACAAACTTATCTTCCTTACTCTAAAACGATACATGGAAAATTTACAATAGTGAAAGGTTGGGTTGATACCACCCCCAATAGTTTTTTGGTAGAAGATTATAGCGATTATTTAAAATGCCTTGACGTACCTTATCCTACTTGGAAATTAATAATTATTGAAAAAGGGAATCAAATAAAAGAAGTGATAATTGATACCACTGATATATATCGAAAATACTTGCTGGAACTAAAAGCCAAAGAAAGAATTTTTACAAATTGGGTATTAAAAAAATACCCTACCGAAACGGAAGATAAACTATATGCTTCAAATAAACGTAGATTAAAGTTTCTAAAAGAATTTGCCGCAAGAACAAAATAATAGAATAATATTTAACCTTTCATTCCCAGCCAAGCCATCATACCAATGCCGTGCTCTATCCCATCTTCATCTATATTAAATATGGGAGTATGTACACCAACGGTAATACTTTTTGCAATGTTGCCAATACCTAATCTAAAAAAACATGCAGGTATTAGTTGAGAATAATAAGCAAAATCTTCGGCACCCATGCGTAGTTCTGTTTCCGAAACATTTTTTTCTCCTGCGTATTCTTCTGCCAGTTTTCTAGAAGCGGCGCTAAGTGCTTCATCATTTTTTACAAATGGATAACCAACATCAATTCTAATATCTACTTCGCCACCGAGTGCTTTTACCAACAATTCCGTTTGTGCTTTTATAAGCTCATGTGCTTTAAAACGCCATTCTTCATCCATAGCTCTAAGTGTGCCCATCAATTTAACTTCGTTAGGAATAACGTTTGTAGTATTGCCGCCTTGTATAGATGTAATAGAAAGCACTGAGGGATTAAGTGGATTATTATTTCTACTTACAATTTGTTGCAGGCTAACCACCAATTGTGCTGCAATAAGAATAGTATCGGCAGTTAAATGCGGCGCTGCAGCATGGCCACCTTTTGCTTTTATGGTTATATAAATTTCATCGGCACTGGCCATTACCATACCACCCCTAAAACTGAATTGACCTACTTGCAAGATATTGTGTACATGTAATGCAAATATTTTTTGTGGTGCTGGATTTTCTAATACGCCTTCTTTAATGAGTAAACTTGCACCACCGGGATTTTTTTCTTCGCCTGGCTGAAAAATTAATTTCACCGTGCCCGTCCATTCTTCTTTTGTTTCGTTTAATATTTTTGCTGCACCTAGTAAGCATGTTGTATGTACATCGTGCCCGCATGCATGCATTACACCTTCGTTGGTAGATTTGTATGGAACATCATTTTTTTCTGTAATAGGCAATGCATCCATATCTGCACGCAATGCTACAATTCTTTCATCAGCATTTTTTCCTTTTATTAAACCAACAACCCCTGTAGTAGCCATTACCGTAAAAGGTATGCCCCACTCCGTAAGTTTTGCTTGAATAAATTTTGAGGTTTCAAACTCTTCGTAACTCAACTCGGGATTGGCATGGATATGTTGACGAATTTTTATAAACTCGTTTTTATACGACGCAGAAAGTGATTTTATTTTTTGTAACACAGTGCTGGTTGAAAGTTGAAGGTTAAAATTATTTTCCTTTTGTTTTTTCTTTTTTCTTGTCTTTATCAGCATCCACGGCATCTACTTCTTTTGTTGTCTTACGCTCCACTTTCATTTCTACAGTACAAGGCACTACATAAATATTATTGGTTACTATTTTCATTCCCATAATTTGTTTGCGCACCCTATCGGCTTGTCCTCTATCTAAAAAGTTTCCAAAACGTATTTTAGTATTTGGCATTTGAAATTCCATGTATAGCTTTTGATCAGGAAATGTTTGTAACAATCTTGCACGCACTTTCATGGCCATATCTCTATCGCTTGTGCTTATAACCATTAAACGATAGCCTTGTGTAAGTACAATACCAGTACTAGTTGTGGTAATGGTTGCTTTAGCGATAGGAGTTGCGCTAGCAGCATTACTTGCTGCTATAGCCGCATTGTGGTCTTGCAATTTTTCGCCAAGTATTTCTATTCTTGAATCTTGTATTATAACAGATGAACCTGCTGCACTAGTATCTAAAGCAGTTTGTGCATTTGCATTACAAAAAAACGCACTGATAATAATCGATAAAAAAACAATCTTCATAAATTTATTTTGAGTGTAAGGTGTTATTCAAAAATCGTTCCTAATTTATTTTACTTCCGCTAAAATTGCAAGGCTGTTACTGCATCCAATTCTATTGGCACCAGCCTCTATTAGTTCTTTTGCAAGTGCAAATGTACGAATGCCGCCGTTAGCTTTTATTTTTATAGTGTCTGCCAAATGTTTTCGCATAAGTTTAACAGCGTGTACCGATGCTCCTTTTTCTTCAAAACCCGTAGATGTTGCTATAAAATCAACCCCCGCAATGCCATATAAATCGCAACATTTTATAATTTCATCATCAGTAAGTATGCCGCTTTCTATAATTATTTTTATTGTTTTTTGTTTGTTTCGTACTACGGTCATTACATGGTTAAGTTCGTGGGCAAGGTATTGCCAATCGTTGTTTTTTAGTGCGGCAATGTTTATTACCATATCTAACTCATCTACACCATCCACAATTGCCAAAAAAATTTCGGCTAGTTTTGCCTCTACTGCACTATACCCAAATGGAAAACCAATAACTGTTGCTATTTTTATATTGGTATTTGCACAAAGTGATTTTGCTTTTTTTACAAATAAAGGTGGGACACAAACGGCGGCAAAATTATTTTTGATGGCTTCGGTGCAAAGTTGTTCCACATCGGTTATTAAAGTGGTAGGTTTTAAAATGGTAAGGTCTGTGTAAGCGGCAATGTTCATGTGGGCAAAAATAATGAATGTGCTTTAAACAAGAGGCTTGTTGTTTTATTATTTTAACCTCTAATAACACTAATTTTCACGAAGGAGCAATGATGTGGTATTTTAAGATTTGATTTGATTGTGCTTTACAAGTTGCATAATAAAAGCTCAATCCCTTCACAAATGGAGGGACTGCTGAGCAATAGTTGGGATAGAAGTGAATCCCGACCATAAGGTCGGGAGTAACGTATAGCCCGAAACCAATACTAATAGAAATACCAATGTTCATGCTCCCTAAATCTGATTCAATATATTAGACACAAGATGATAGAAAAAAGACACAAGAAAAAATACGAATGCATTTTATCTTGTGTCTAAAATATATTATCTAACATCTTATCTTACTGCTTATCTATCTCCACCACACAGGCTACAATATTCTTTGCATCGCCAGTGCTTTTAAAATTCATGCTGCCATTTGCGCCATTATTAAAACTTACATTGGTAATGGCATTGGCTGCTACGGCATCGTTTAGCTTACTTGCAAAATTTGGTTTTGTGCTTGCATTTATAGCGGCATTTAAAGCATTGTAATCTAATTTTGTTTTGCTTACTACTACACCCATTTCTTCTTTATTGCCTATTTCATCTGCCTGTATAGATTCTTTGCGTGGAAAAAGTCTAAAGCCTGTAATGCCGCAGTACGGCGAGTGTGCGGGCTTGTAAGGAAATAACACGCTGCTTTTCCCTGCTACATCTGGCGTAAAAATATAGATGTAACACTCCACCGCATTTTTAATTTCTATTTTAAATTTAGATCCCTTTTTTATTGGCGATACGGTTTTAAATAAATTTCCACCTGCAGATTTTAGCGCTACGTTGGTACGAGTTTCTGGATTAAACAATCCTACACTTGCTTCAAAAGCTGCATTGAGTGCTGCGCCTCTTTTAGGGAGAGGGTCTAACCCATAAGCTTCTCTTGTAAATTCTTTAAAATCTCCATAGCGTACATAGCCAATTCCATTTTGCCCCCACTCTGGCCCCCAACTATTCATAATTTGAAATGCACCCCCTTCTACTCTATCATCGTACCCTATTACACACATGGCATGGCCACCAAACCCAGTCATATTTTTATCGCTGTTTGTAGGATGCCATACTTTTTGCCCAAGCATATCTTGCATAAATGTACCCCCCACCATCATGCCAATAACCACCGGTGCATCTTTTGCTAAATGCTCTTTTATAGCTCTAATGTTAAGTCCATTTACATCATCGGTTTCGGTAAGACGATGAAAGCCGTGTATTTTATTTTGCTGGCCTTGTTGTATTAATGTGCCATTGGCTTGACGGCTACAATCGTTTTCGTCGTACCTAAAATCTTGATAACGCACTGCACCATTTTGCTGCATAAACTCCATGGCTTTTTGTATGTATGAGCCTTGGCAATCTTCGAGCGCTATTGAGTTATACATATATGCAGGGCTGTATGCGATGCTGTTGGGGTCTTGCTTTGTACTTGCAGCTTCTAATATAGTACGTGCTGCATAGGCACTGCTCCATGCTACGCAACTACCTTGCTTGCCTTGGTTTTGGCGGCTTGGTGCAAAGGCCGCAAGGTTCACCATTTCGGGTAATGGATTTTTAGTATTGTCATCTTCTAGCCCCTCGTACACTTGTGCTTTACGGGTTTGCTCGGCATCGAAATTATAACCGCTTTCCGAGAAATTTTTATTTGCTCCGCCTTCTCCAGTTAATGAATTAAGAGGATTACAACCTGCTGGCATAAATTTCCATATTAAAAATATGGCAAGTGCAACCATCAAAATAGTTTTTAATCCGCAACCACGCTTAGGTTGTGAACCATCTGAATTTGGTGTGCCTCTATTGCCTCTACCCTTAAACAAACCAAAAACTAGAGGTAAAAAACTGAGTAAGCCCCCAATGTTTAAACCACCACCACCGCCGCCGCTGTTTCCTCCGCCACCGCCAGTATTATTATCAACGTAGTCGTCTTGATTATCTGGATCATCAACCATGTGTAAAGCCATTGTAAAAAGTTTTAGAGTTTAAAATTATGGAGTTTTGGGGAAATGTGCGAGAAAGTTTTTTTATAACCCAATTTTTTGATTTTATTAGCTAAAAGATGCATTAACTTTATTAAAACTAACTATATGAAAATTATAAATTTTATTACAGCGTTTGTCGTTGTATTCTTTTTATTTGTATCATGCGCAGATACCAAAAACAATAAATTAATAATTGGCCGCTGGCATGGCGTGCAATGGGTTGCAGATGGTAAACCTTTAAACAGATATGTAGAAACTACTTACTTTACATTTACGGATAAAGGAACTTACACTTTTGAAAACAATGGCACGATAGAAGCTGGAACATATAAAGTAGAAATTGATAACTTATTTACTACTGCTAAAGACAAACAAGAAATAATGGTAAAAATTGTTAAACTAGTAAATGATAGTTTGGTTTTTGATATGAATAATGGTGGGCAAGCGGAAACAATAACTTTGGTAAAGAAATAGAGATGATAAGAAAATTTATAATCCCATTATTGTCAATTTTATTTTTTTCGTGTGTTGAAACAGGGAAAATAACTTTTGTTGAGTATAAAAAAAATGAAGAAAAAAAAGTATTGAAAAAAATAATGATTATCGGTGCAGGCTCTACGGATACAAGATTCTTTCTAGATATGCTTACAAATAAATTGACAGAAGATTTCAAAAAAAAGAAAATTAAAACTGTATACAATTATATTGGAAAACTAAACAAGGAGAGTAGTATAAAAATTAAACCAATTTTAAATGAAGGATATGATGCCTTTATTTTTTTCAACCCAAAAGACACTTCAAAAATTAATATTAATGAATATCAAAACAACAACAGTATATATCTACCTTCGTTAAGTAATAGCAGAATAAATTATCAAACAAATTCGAGAACTATACTCTATAAACAATCGTTTGAATTAGCCATGTATATACCCAAAGAAGGATTAAATTCAATATGGGAAGCATCATTAAGAATAACCATTGATTTTACAAATCAAAAAAATTATGAAATTATATCAAAAAAATTACTAAGTAGTTTCAAGCAAAACAAATTGATTGATTAAAGAATTTTAAAAGAAAATTTAAAATTATTTTTATACATAATAACAAAATGCTAATTATTCTCATCCAAAATCTCAAACTTTTTTGTAATAGAATTGCCTTGCTCATCTGTAATAGTGATGGTATGCAAACCCTTGCTGGGGCTTAAAGCCAACTGATGATAATGTTGTGTAGTACCAGCAAAAGTATTATCGAGTGTCCAAAATATTTTGGCTTCGTTGTTGCGGTGTGCTGCAGTAAAAATGGTTTTCCCTTTTTCTCCACTCATTTCTTTTGGTACAAATATTTTTATTTCGTTTTGTGGGTAAATAAGCTCCATTTGTTTTTGGGTTTCTACCACTGTGCAACCTTGTTTAAATGCTGGTAAAATTTTATAATCTGCATTGTGTTGTTTGTAATAAAACTCCATTGTAGGTGGAAGCACAAACCAACTTTTGTGTTGCATGTTTGCTGGCGCTTCACAACTTTCGTTTACTTGATACAATCCAGTAGCATCTAATTGTATAATTTTATGATACGGGCAAAGAGGAGATCGCAAAGCATTTGGTGGCATCATTAAGGTATCCATATTTTCGCAATCTACATTTGAACGAAAGCCAGTTTGCCTACACACGGGTACATACACATAATTGTATTTCGGTTTTTCAAACCAATTGGTTTGTGGCAGCAATCTAAAAATATCAAACATAGCTGGTGCTGCTGTTTGCACACCTATAAGCCCTGCACGTCCCTCGCCTGTTGTGTTGCCTGCCCAAACTGCCACTACATATTTTGGTGTTACGCCAATTGCCCATGCATCTCTAAAACCAAAACTTGTTCCTGTTTTCCAGGCTATTTTTTTTGATGATGAAAATTGCTGCCACAAGCCTTCTTCGCCTGGGCGCATCACTTCTTGCATGGCTTGGAAGCTGAAGTAGATGGAGGTTGGGTCTAGTGGGTTGGTTGATTGGTTAGTTGGATGATTGGTTTGTTGGTCTTGGTAATAATATGGTGGATGAAAATCTTTGCGGTTATTTATTCCTTTATTTTTTGTTTGATGATTGAGTGTACGTGCCATAGATGCATACACACCTGCGATATCCCACATTTTTACTTCACAGCCGCCGAGTATAAGGCTTAAACCATAAAAATCGGCAGGATTTTTTAATGTTGTAATGCCGCATTGTTGCAGGGTTTCATAAAAACGTTGGTATTTATATTGCTGCAATAATTTAACGGCAGGTATATTTAAACTTCTACTGAGTGCTTTACTTGCAGGTACGGCACCGTCATAATCTAAATCGAAATTTTGTGGTGTGTAGCCGCCTATCTGTGTCGGAATATCTGGCACCAAACTATTGGGTAGTATTCCTCCATCACTTAGCATAGCTGCATATAAAATGGGCTTTAATGCACTGCCAGGGCTGCGTGCTGCATTTATAACATCCACATCGCTTTCTATACTTTTATTTTGTGGTTGAAAAATATTGCCTACATAAGCCAAAGTATTTCCTGTTTCTACATCTAGCACTAGGGCACACATATTATTGATGCCATTACTTTTTAAAACTTGCTGATTGCGAAACACAATTTCATTTACATTTTGTTGTAGTGTTCCATCAATAGTTGTTTTTATTTTTGTGGATGCTGTTTTATTTTCTTTTCTAAATCGCTGTAAAAGGTGTGGCGCATTTTGTGGTAATGGCATGGGTTTGTCTGGCAATACTTCTTGCTTAGATAAATCTGCCTCTTCCTTGGTAATTTTATTTGCTGCAACTAACTTATCCAACAACGCATTTCTTTTTTGCAAAAGTATGACACGGTTTTTTCCTGGATGCACAAGTGATGGTGCATTGGGCAATACTGCAAGCATGGCTGTTTCTGCCCAACTGAGTTTATCTGCACTGCGGCCAAAGTAACGCCATGCGGCTGCATCTAAACCTACAACATTGCTACCAAATGGCGCATGGGATGCGTACAATCCCATTATTTCATTTTTGGTATACGAAAACTCTAATCTTAAAGCAAGAAAAGATTCTTTTACTTTATTCCAAATACTTCTACTATCATTTTGCAAAGCCATTCGTATAACTTGCATGCTTAGTGTGCTCCCACCTTGTGTGGTTTTGCTACCATTTATGTTGGCCTTTATGGCTCGTGCAATGGCGCTCATGTCTACACCCGCATGTAAGAAAAAACGTTTGTCTTCGTAAGTGGTTATACAATCTATAAAATGCTGTGGTACATTTTTATTGTATGGAAAACGCCATTGCCCATCAGCAGCTATAGTTGCGTTTAATAAATTTCCATTGGAATCTTCTATTACATAACTGGTGGGTGTTTTAAAAAGTTTGCTTGGCAGAATAAAATAAAAGATGATGAGAAAAAATATTGTTAGAATTGCAACGATTTTTCTCTTTTTTGAAATATGGGATAAGGATGTTTCCAAATTATATTTTCCAATTTTTTTAATTTTCTACTAATTTTTTAATTTATTTTCAATCTAATGCATCAATCTATTGCATAATAAAAGCTAAATAGATATTCACCTGACGAAAGGATGGCGGATAGGAGTGGAAATCCTTTTTGTGAGGAACGAACAAAAAGATTGCAACGGATAGCCGCAACAAATTTTCATTAAAGGTATTCAGTTCACAGCCCCAAAAAAGAAAAAAGATAAGAAGCGATTGATAATTATTAAAAACTATCAATCGCAAAAAACTTTGAACTTTCAACCTTGAACCTTCAACCTTGAACTACTTAACCACTTCTACCCAACGCCCATTTGTAGATGCAGAAATGGTATTATCGTACATTGCTCTACAATCTGTTGCTGCTAAAAAATAACGGCCAAGATACGATGCATTGAGTTGTACATAATAGGTAAGCGTTTCATTTTGTCGAATACCAAAGTAGCTGTAAACCCTGTCGTCACGTACATCTTGATACTCACTCGCAGATGATTTAAAAGCACCTTCTCCATCCATCATACGTGGGTTTAAAATTTCCCATCCGCTAGGAAATATTTGTGACAATGCCATTTGCGAATAATATTTACTGCCAGTATTTTTGATGGTAACTTTTGCAATAAAATCTGTGCCTTGCTCTAACTTGGTAATATCAACCGCATTTCCATTTTGAGAAACATAACTTATATTCATATTTAAAGCGGCAGAATTATTGGCAGTTTTTATGGTATCGCCAGTAAGTGGTTGCCCTTGTGTAACAATTTTTACATACAAAATATTATTGCCGTTGTTAGTAATGGAAGCACCGTTGCTACCATCTTTTAATGCAATAGGTAATTGTTTTACATACGAGCTAGCATTAATGTTTTCAGCCTTACCTGCGAGATTTGTAGCAGCAATAATTTTTGCACCGCTTGCATTCTTGCCACAATATTTTGCTATGGCTATTAAACTATAAGCTGTGGTTTGTGTGCTGTACCAACTATCTTCCGATAATTTTGCCGCTACTTCTGTAAGCACCGTTGCTGATTGGGTTTTTCTGCCAAGCAAGGTTAGTGTTTCGAGCACCATAGCCTGGTCTCTTAAATCGGAACCATAAGTAAAGCCTGCATAAGCTCTTTGTGTAAATGTTGTAGGCAATCCAGCAATTAAGTCTACAGCAATATTATCTTGTCCTGCCAATTTATACGCAGCTGCTAAGCGCCATTTTGCCTCTGCTGATAAATATTTAAACTCACGCAACCTGTTCATAGCACCCATATCCGCAGATTTTGACAATGCCAAAGTATAGAGTCTGTATGCTTGTGCTAAATCTGCACCATAAAAATTATTAGAATTTACCACCCATGCATTTGCTTTTGCTTTCTGATAATTTTTCCATTGGTTAAGCAAATAATCACTCACTACATAACCATTGTTTTGTGCTTCTACCAAAAAATGTCCAGCATATGTGCTCCCCCAATCATCGCTTTCTGTAGCGCCAGGCCAATACCCAAAACCTCCATCTGCTCTTTGAAAACTACTCAATTTTGCAATTGCTACTTTTATATTTCTATCGATGCTTGCTTTTTGAAAATCGGATAAATCTGTTAACTGACTTAACATTAATTGCGGAAAAACGGATGAAGTGGTTTGCTCTATACAACCATGCGGATATTCAATTAAATAACTCAAACGCTTTTGCAAATTCATAGATGGCATGCTAGAAATTTCCATTACAGATGTACCTGCAGATGCAATACCAATAGGTGATACAGCTGCATCCCATTTTTGCCCTGGTTGTAATGTTATTTGTTGCACATTGGTTATTGTTGGGTTTGGATTACGCACATCCAACTCAATTTCATCGGTTGCATTTTCGCCACTACTACTTGCACTTACTTTCATTTTGCCAATGCCCATTGCATTTTTTACTCGTACGTCAAAATAGGCTAGTTGCTCTCCTACTTTATCGAAGCTTAAAGTTTGTGAAGGTGCTCCAACAATTTCTAAAAAATTATTTGGTTGCATGGTAACCGTTACATTCTTTATCTTGTTATCCATAGCAAAAACGGTAACAGGTAGTTTTATTGTTTCGCCAGGCGAAAGTACTCGAGGCATAGTTGCCAATACCATTAAAGGTTTTTTTACAGTTACCATTTTTTCTGCAAAACCATATGTACCACTGTGAGCAGCTACCACCATGGTTCTTACGGAGCCAATATAATTTGGCATGGCAAAAGTTTGGGTTTGTGTTTGCCCGCTCCGCAATGTAAATGGCCCAAGATATTTTACCACAGGTTTAAAACGATTGGCTTTTTTTTCTTTTACTGGCCCTGCATCTTCATCGCCACCTATGGTTAGTATTCTTTCCAAATCGCCGCCCCAAGCGCCTATCACTTGGTCAAACATATCAAAACTTTTTACACCCAATGCTTCTCTTGCATAAAAAGCAGCATGTGGGTCAGGTGTTTTAAAACGAGTAAGATCTAGCAAACCATCATCTACCACTGCAATGCAATACGTCATTTCTTTACCATTTTTCTCACTCACTTTCACCGATACATTTGTTTCGGGCCGTACACTTGCATCCATATTTATTTGTGGTGCAAGTATGGTATTTTTATCTTCTACAAAAATTGGAATAGCGC
Organism: Ferruginibacter sp.; assembly: GCA_043729825.1. Lineage (GTDB taxonomy): Bacteria > Bacteroidota > Bacteroidia > Chitinophagales > Chitinophagaceae > Ferruginibacter. The sequence goes on along the minus strand of JAYTLA010000041.1, from coordinate 337 downwards.
CGTACATGCGTATGGGCAAGTCATTCACGGTTTGTGCATGCGGCTGCAACAAACTAATGGTTGCATAAATATTAGGCGCCATGGTAGGCTCTGCTTTAAACTTTACTACGGTTTGCCCTTGTGTAGTTTCTTGCCAAAAAGATTTTATAACCTTGCTACCACTTTCTAAACTCACAAGCATTCTTCCTCCTTTTGCAGATGGTATCGTCAATTTTATTTCATCGCCTACATTATATTTTGTTTTTTCTGCACTAAACGAAAGCATACTTGCCGCAGACTGATCTGCATCATCACCACTTCTACTTTGCCAACCTGGTTCATCTACATAAAAAGTGCT
>JAYTLA010000040.1:0-60872 GCA_043729825.1 Ferruginibacter sp. | reverse complement strand
GCTCCTTCCAATCGAGGCTTCGTATATTATCCTCGTCGTATTTTACATCTATTTTTTCGTTCATAGTATTCCAGTATTGAGTACTTAGTATTGAGTATTGAGAGTATGTTTCAATATTCAAACTTATTTTCTTTTATCTATTGTCTAATATCTAAAATCTTTTTTATTGTCCAAACAAAGAAGCAGCTATGGTCATCATCGTTGTGTCACTCACTTGTACGGCATACCTTTATTCATCTTTTATTATGCAATAGATTAAGTAGTAGATTATGCAATAGATATAAAATAAATTTTCTACTTTATCTCCTAAGATTATCCTCTACACAATCTTCCACGTGTCCCTCCCCTTCGGGGAGGATAGGTGGAGCTTTGTCTGCGAATATATCACACCCCACATTCTTTCCTTCAATACATTTTCCACAAATTCCCAAATATGTTAGCAAATATTTTTTGCCATCATAGCTATTTACCACTTAACCAATTTTTTACTCAAAATTATACTTAATAAAAATGCTGCATTATATTTACAGCAAAATAAATAGGTCATGAAAATTCTATTTGCATTTATTAGTCTAATAATCTCATTTTCTACATTTTGCCAGGGCACAGATTACGATATACTCATCAAAAATGTTAGTTACATCGATGTAAGTAATGGCAGTATTACGAAAGCCAATGCGTATATAAAAGATGGCAAAGCAGTAACCATTACTCCATTAAAAGAATCTTTAAAAAATGCAACCCTCACTATAGATGCAAAGGGAAAATTTATGATGCCTGCATTATATGACATGCATGTACATTTTCCAGAAACCGATGTACAACGTTTTTTTTATCTACAAACAGTAGCCGGTATCGGTAATAGTAGAATCATGAAAAGCAATGAAAATACTGTTTTCTTTGCCAGCAATTCGCAAAAAAGTCCCACATTACACATTGCATATAATATGTATGGTAGCGAAGAACTTCCAGTAGATTCTTTACCCTCTTTAATTGCTAATCTAAAAAAGCGAGGCTACGAATTTATAAAAATGTTTGGCGTACCCGATGACAGCTATTTTGATGCAATAATGACCGAAGCCAAAAAAAATAACATTACCGTTTGCGGCCATGCGTTAGGAAAAATAAATGCAAAAAAATTATTGGCTAGTGGTTACAAATCGATAGAGCATGTGGGTTATTTTGATAGAGCAAAATCGCCAGCAGCATTAGATACATTATTAGAAATTGCCGCAAAAAACAATGTGTTTATTTGCCCAACGTTAGATTGGACAATGATGGTGTACCATACCATGCCAGAAGATTCTTTAAAATATAGAGCCGGCTATGCAAAAGGGAAAAAATTGTATGGCAAGGAATGGGAAAAGGCGTATGCACGAACCACAAAAAAAATACCCGAAGTAAAAGTGCAAGAATACGCCGACATGATACACAGCGATTTTGCAAAAAAAATAGATGTGTTAAAAAAAATGCGAGCAAAAGGAATAAAAATAATTGCAGGCTCCGATGCCGAAGAACCTTACCAAACGCCAGGTTTTAGCCTAATAGACGAATTGCGTTGGATACAGCAGGCAGGTTTTACCAATGCAGAGTTATTGCAAATGGTTACAACAAATGCTGCTGCGTTTTTCAATACTAAAATAAATACCGACTATATTTTATTATCAAAAAACCCATTGCAAAATATTGGCAATTTAGAAAGTGTGGATTATGTAATAAAAGGCGATGAGTTGATAGATACAAAAAAATTGATGGAACGGATAAAGTAATTTAGTGATTATTAGTTGAGTGGTTTATTAGTTGATTTTGTTTTCCAGTAAAATGCGAAGCATTTTCAACCTCGACTTAAATTTGTATAAGAGACAAAGATTTATTATTAAAACGCCTTTCCGACTTCTCGGCAAAAATTATTACTAGTAAAGCGAAAAGAAAAAAATACTACATTTACATATAACTTTATAGCCATGACAAAGCAAATAATGATAGAACAGACATTGAAAGTCTTCAATCAGCTACCAGAAGAAAAGGTGGAAGAAATATCTAATTTTGCAGATTTTATTTTAAAACGCTATGAAGAATCTGAATTATTAAGGGGTATTCAAAAAATTTCATCTGATAGTAAAACTTTTACCTTTTTAAATGAAGAAGCAGATTTATATACAATGGCTGATTTAAAAAAAGTATATAATGATTAAAGGTGATATTGTACTTATTACATTTCCATTCACAGATTTAAGTGGAAGTAAATTAAGACCTGCAATAGTTTTAGCAGTAAACAAATTAGATTTAACTGTTTGTTTCATTACGACACAAATTGCATTTCACGAGCCTACCGATGTTGAAATTACTCCAACGCAAAAAAATGGAATTAAACAGTCTTCATTAATTAGAACAAGCAAGATTGCAACACTAGATAAAACTTTAGCAAAAGGATTAATTGGTGAACTCTCCTCTGAAGAAATAAAATTGTTAGATAGCAAATTGAAAATTTTATTTCAAATAAACTAAAATTTTCATTTTGCTTCCCATTATAACCGACCGCACCTTCATTCAAACCCAAGCCCAGCAAAAGCTAGACGAAAACGATGTCTTTCGCTCCTACCTACAAAAAATAGATAATGATCAATTAGATGCAACCGTGCATGCCATTAACGAAAAAATTACCCCACAAATAGATTGTACTAGCTGCGGTGGTTGTTGCCGACAACTAATGATAAACGTAACGCCAGAAGAAAATATAAATGTTGCCGCACATTTAAACATAACCCCAGAGGCATTCAAAGAAAAATATTTAGAAGAAAGCCTGCAAGGCAAAATGATTATGAATACCATTCCATGCCATTTTTTAGCAGATAGCAAATGCACAGTGTATGAAAATCGATTTACAGAATGCCGAGCTTTCCCGCACTTGCACGAAAATAATTTTAAAGGCAGATTGTTTGGTACCCTTATTCATTATGCTATGTGTCCAATTATTTATAATGTGGTGGAGGAGTTGAAGGTGAGGACGGGGTTTATTGATAGCCACGAATGATAATGCATTTACCATTTATTATTTATCATTAAATCAGCCCACAGCACAAAACATTTTTTTTGCCGAGAAGTCGGAAAGGCTTTTTATTAAAAATAAGGCGGTAAGAAAAATGCTTCGCATTTTAACCAAAGCAACCACCCTCAAAAACCCAAAAACAATTTAACAATGCAACCATTAAACAAACCTTAAACTTTCAACCTTAAACCTTTTTAACCTCCTTCGCCCACGCATCTTTCAACGTAACCGTTCTATTAAAAACAATTTTCTCCTTCGTACTCTCTTTATCCAAACAAAAATATCCTTTGCGTAAAAATTGAAAACGATTTTCATGTGTAGCATTTACAAGCGATGGTTCGATGTATGCCTGCGTAATGGTTAAAGAATTTTCATTTATGTAGTCTTTAAAATTGCCTTCTTCGCTGCTAGGGTTTTCTACTTTAAATAGTCTGTCGTACATGCGCACTTCCGCTGTAGCTGCATGTGCAGCGCTCACCCAATGTATGGTGCCTTTTACAGCAATACCGCTAGTATCGCTGCCGCTCTTACTATCAGGAAAGTATGTGCAATGTATAGCAGTTATTTTTCCATTGGCATCTTTATCAATTGTATCGCAACGCAGTATGTACGCACTTTTTAGCCGCACGCTTGCACCAGGCGCAAACCTAAACCATTTCTTTGCCGCCTCTTCCATAAAATCTTCCCGCTCTATCCATAGCTCTTTGCCAAACGGAATCGTACGAGTACCATACGCTTCATCAGGACCGTTCTCACTTATCAGTTCTTCTGTTTTACCATCTTCATAATTTGTAATAATTAATTTCAAAGGGTCAAGCACTGCCATCGCTCGCAAAGCCGTAAGGTTGAGGTCTTCTCTCAAACAAAATTCTAGCAAACTAAAATCTATAATATTCTCCCGCTTAGCTATACCCACTTTATCGCAAAACGTACGAATGCTCTGCGGCGTAAACCCACGGCGGCGCATACCGCTGATGGTTGGCATGCGTGGGTCGTCCCACCCTGCCACATGATTTTCTTCTACCAACTGCTTCAACTTGCGCTTGCTCATAACGGTGTATGATAAATTGCGGCGAGCAAATTCATATTGGTGAGATGGAAAAATTTCCAATTTTTGTATAAACCAATCGTACAATTCTCTATGCGGAATAAACTCTAGCGTACAAATGGAATGTGTAATATTTTCTATAGAATCGCTTTGCCCATGCGCAAAATCGTACATAGGGTAAATGCACCATTTGTCGCCAGTGCGGTGGTGATGTGCATGCTTTATGCGATATATCAGCGGGTCACGCATCAGCATATTTGTATGCAACATATCTATTTTTGCACGCAGTATTTTAGCCCCATCGGCAAACTCACCCGCCTTCATACGAGCAAACAAATCCAAGTTTTCTGCCACCGTTCTTTCTCTGTACACATTACCTACACCAGGCTCAGTATGCGTACCTTTTTGTGCAGCTATCTCTTCCGATGTACTATCGTCCACATACGCCAATCCTTTATTGATGAGCGTTACAGCGTATTCATACAACGTATCAAAATAATCCGATGCATACAATTCGTTCTTCCACTCAAAGCCCAACCATTGTATATCTTCCTTTATACTATCCACATATTCGGTATCTTCTGTTACGGGGTTGGTATCATCAAACCGCAGGTTGGTATAGCCTGCATACTTTTTTGTAAGCCCAAAATTTAAACAAATACTCGTAGCATGCCCCATGTGCAAATATCCATTAGGCTCCGGCGGAAACCGAGTTACGATAGATGTATATTTCCCATCTGCCAAGTCTTTTTCTATAATCTCCTCAAGGAAGTTGAGGCTTTTTTCTTCGCTCATAATTTTAATTGTGTGGCAAATTTAATGGTTTATGTTTTAAGGAGGAAATTGGTTACGATAGCTACCATTATCAAGCTCTCAGCCTGCCTGTCCCGATTTTTTTCGGGAAGCCTGTTGAAGGCGGGTTGCATAAGAAAAAAGCTTCGCTATCCATCGCTTCCATAATTGTGGTGTCAGGCTGAGCTTGTCGAAGCCGAGTTGTACCAGAAAAAAAGCTTTGCTACAAATAGCACTTCGCCTGCGTTGGTCACCTCGTACACAAGTAAGCACCCATCTCAGCCATCCGTGAGTCGCCGTGGTCTTTAAACAGCCGACCAAACAATAATAAAACTCAATAAATTAATTTCATAACCCAGTACATTCTACATTATTGTTTTACTTGTAACGCTTTTACAAATAGGCTTTGCAGGTCAGAGACCACGCAAAGGCATCTAGTGATGAAAAGGATGGCTTTCGTTTAGTTCGGAAGTTTACTTATAGTGCTTAGTTTTAAAAGTCAACAAAAAAGGGCATTAAAAATACTACAACAAACAGGTGCAGCGCACCCCAATATTTGTAGCTACCATGCAGCATAAAGTTTGCAAGGTGCAGCGCACCGTAATATTTATTTGTAGTTTATAGTTGTTGGAGAAAGGTTTCGGTAAACTGCACCTGCGAGCCTCGAAAAGTTTTGAAGGTTACAAAGGTTTTGGTGCGAGGCACCATTAAGTAGCAAAATACTATGGAAAGTTTGTTGGCATTGAAAGAGTTGCCTTGCTTTAAAATACAAACATTAAATAATTAAGGAATTTGTTTTTTAAGCAGCTATATTTGAAAGTTATATTACCAAAACTTAAATTGCCTATTATGAAATTTGTAAAATATGTAGTAGTCCATATATTCTTATTGCATTGGTATAGTTATACAACTGCTCAGTATACAACAACCGATTTTAGTATTGGAAGCAAAGAAAGCTCAGTTGTAAATATTGATAAAATTATTATCTCTCCCAATAAAATATCATTCGATATGAATTTTTATTCGTCTCGTGAGGGAGACGAAATTATGATTAGCAATCAAAGTATTATTCAATTTCCAGATTTTGCCAATAAACATTACAGAATTAGTAGTCAAAGAGGTATCAACTCGTATTTAACGCCAGTTACGAAATATCAAAAAACAAATTTCTCCATTGGGTTTAATGTATCCATTTTTGATTTGATTGAAAGCAATACCAAAACCGAAAAGTTTTTAGAAAATTTCTATTCGAAGGGGTACATCACACTTGATTTTATTAATTGTAATGATTCATATAGATCAGCAAATAATATTTCTTACGGAAACTGCTGGGATGTATATGGACTAAAAGTTAGATTGGGTGTAGAAAAATGGAATGCATTGTATAGCTATGGAAGTTTAGAAAAAATAATGAAAAAAGATGAATTTGAAACGTCTAGCGATTATGCAAAACGGACTTCTAAAGACTCATTAAAGGCACAATTGAAGGCTATAATTATCGATTATGAAACGCTATGCGAAGGTGCTTTTATTTATAATTGCAAAGCTGTAAAACCTGGGTTAACTTATAATGCAGACGAAAAAACTTTTATCATTTCTTACCCAGGAGCTGAGCCTGCAAAGATAATGATGGAAACCTCCATAGCTCGCTCATTTAAAGAGCGTATTTTAAATGGTACTATTACTTTAAAAAAATTAATCACCTCACGTCAAACTTCAGGAAAGTTTCTTATTGAAAAATTTTATTTTAAAGAAAATGGGCTACAAACGGAGTATAAAAATACCTACACAGACCACCAAGAAATTAGTCGTATTTTTTTTGAAACAATCAACCGTATTACTGCTGAGGTAAAAAGCTTACAGATAGAAAATGGTGCTAAAGCTAGATTGGATTAACTACTCTAATGGCCAGAGATAAAACACAACTGCAGAAATGATGTGAAGGTTTTGTTCATTGTCTTTGTAACGCACAAGTTGGTACAAATTGTACTGCAAATTATAATAAATTACACAAGTGCATTTACCCTTATGCACTTTAAACATACTGCATATATACGCAAGTGTACGAACCAATTATAGTTGCAAAAAAATACTATTTCATTTCAAGTAATAAACAGGTTTTAGTACACTGAACCATTAATCAAAAAAATCTATTATAAATTCATTTGCTAGTACAATATGTATATTTTTGCGAAAAATTTTAATATGCAGAAAAAAGTTTTTTCAACCATAATAATAAGTGTTCTTTCACAAATAATATTGGGGCAAAAACCCACAAACCCATTTCCTACTCACTATCCCGTTACTAAAGGTTGCATTAAACCTACCAATCAAACCCAACAAGAAATGGATAATGCGGTTTCCTCTTTTTATACTTCGTGGAAAAATAGTTATGTAAAACCCGGCTGTACAAATGGCGAATATTATATTGAGTACATTAATGGCGAAAATATTTGTGTGAGCGAAGGGCAAGGTTATGGTATGGTAATAGTTGCATACATGGCGGGCTTTGATACAAGAGCTAAAGAATATTTTGATGGAATGTATAAATGGGTAAAAAACAACCCTAGCACTATAAATCCAAAATTGATGAACTGGCGCCAAGCAAAAGGTTGTATCAGCAATGGTATAAGTGCAGCTACAGATGGCGATTTGGATATTGCTTATGCACTCTTATTGGCACACACCCAATGGGGAAGTACAGGTAAAATAAATTATTTGAACGAGGCTATTGAATTAATGAATGCTATAAAGGCATCGGAAATAAATGCAAAGACCAATACACTGCTTTTAGGCGATTGGGCTACTAGTGCAAAAAGCATAGATGATACTAGACCTTCTGATTTTATGTACGATCATTTTGAAAGTTTTTATGCATTTACAAAAGATAAAACATGGAATGCAATCAATACTAGTTGTTTTAATATTATAAAAACAATGCAAAAAAAGTTTAGTCCAGAAACTGGACTAATACCTGATTTTGTACAAAATGTAGATAGCGTTGCCAGCCCTGTAGGAGACTTTTTTTTAGAGACGGCTAATGATGATACGTATTATTTAAATTCTAGTAGAGTGCCTTGGCATTTGGGTACAAGCTATCTAATAAATGGCGATACAAAAGCCAAAAAAGCTTGCGATAAAATGAACAGTTGGTTGCAAAAACATACCAATAATAATATCGATAGCCTAGAATCGGGTTACGAATTAAATGGAGACCATATTGAAGGTAGCAACTATAAAAGTCTAGTATTTTTGGCACCTCTTGCCGTTTCGGCATGTGTAAATAAGAAAAACCAAACTTGGTTAAATGATTTATGGACCTATGTTATAAATGACCCAATAGGAAGCAACGACTATTTTAATAACACCATTAAAATGCTTTGCATGTTAAACGTATCGCAAAACTATTTTCCACCGCAAATATCTTTGAAAGGTTATACTGTAAAACCACAACGCAAAAATATTTTTAAATCAATTGGTAAATCAATTAAAAAGTTATTTGGCACAAAAAAATAGTAGCCGAGTTGTGTAATAAATTTAATAAAAGTCAATACATTTTAAATTCAATTTTTGACCAGCTATAATGTGGCAAAAGTTTTTTGCATTGGCTTAGTCATGCAACTTAACAACAACGAAAAAAAAGTTTCTCGACGATGGTAATTTACAACTCAACTATTTTATTTTTTTTAGCATATAACACCAACCCTACCCTTGTTTTAAGGTTTAGTTCGATAAACAAATTATCTCTATAACCTTCTACTGTTCGTAGGCTTAGGTACATAATGTTGGCTATTTCTTTGTACGTCATTTCGCTACAACTAAGTTTTAAAAAATCAATTTCTTTACTTGTAATCTTGCTTTGTTTTTTTGCATCTGATATTTCCCCAAATGGCGTAGAGATTCCCAACCCTAGTGCAGAAATGATGCGTGGCTTTTTGTGTGTTGACTTTCTGTAACGTATAACAAACTTTATGCAAAACACATATATCCTTTCGCACATTAACTATGATGCATATATGCGCCATTGTAGCGCTGCTTAGTCTGGCGTAATATTTATGATTTATTTCACAACAGTTAAAATAGTATAGTTATCATTATTTGGAATGCAAATCAATTGCATTTTCCCTTCATACATTTCTAACTTGCTTTTTATTTCGGCAAATGCTTCATCATCCAAAATGGTAGAAATATTTTGATTGGCACTTTGAAAATGAATATTTAATTCTGCTTTATTTTTATTATTGGAAAGTGTAATGTCTATCCTGTTTGTTTTTACACGCTCTACAATTAGGGCTAATCTGTTTTCAATTATTCTAAATAAATGTAAACTCAAATCTTTGTCAATATTTTCTTCTGTAAAATTTTCAGTATCAAAGTCCATTTTTATATCTGAAGTATTTTGATATCTATCTATCATTTCGTTTACACCATCTACAAGCCCAAACAAATCGAAGGTGGAAGATAATAAACCGTTAGATATATTATTTATCTTCATCATCACATCATCTAAATACCCAAGGCTCATTTTTATATTTTCATTTTCTAATTCTGCTTTGTTTCTGCTAATAAACATTTTTATAGAAGCCAATAGCTGGTTTACATCTTCGTGTAATTGGTCTTTAATTTTCTTGCGTTCAATTTCATGGGCTAGAATAATCGTTTTGCCAAGTTTGTTTTTTTCACTAAGCTGTTTGTTTATCAATTCTTTTTCTAGACTACGAAGTGTAGTTATATCTTTCATAGCCCCAATAAGACGTATGGGCTTTCCTTCGGCATCTCTAATAATATAACTTCTATCATACACAATTTTATATTCCCCATTTTTGCATTTAAAAAGATACTCATCTTCCCAGCTCGTTTTATTTCTTTCCAATAAATTATTCATTCTCTTTAAAACCCTTGCTCTATCTGTTTCATGAATATTATTTTCCCACCAATTGGTATTGTCATTTAATTCTTCTCTAGTATATCCAAAAATAGAAACCAATCTTTCATTGTAGAAAACTTTTTCTGTTTTCATATCATAATCCCAAATAGCATCACTTGTTGCATTTCCGAGTGCTTCATATCTATCTATGGTTGCTTTGGCTTTTGCAATTGATTTTTTTAAATTTTTACTATAAAAATAATTTGCAATAAAAATAAAAACAATAGAGCTGCAAATAAAAAATATACTCTGCCACAAAAACTGTTTTTGATAATTATAAACACTATTGAGGTCGAAAAAATAAGTAGAGTAATAAAATAAAATATTGCCTAAGGTGAGGAAACCTATAAATGATACAATAATATAAATCTGAAAAGTTAAGAAGGACTTTTTCATTGCTGCTTGGGTTTCTTGGGATTTTAAATAGAATGTATTTTACCTCATCCTCTTACACCAAGACGTTAAAAAAAACAAAATAGTTTTCTTTTCTTTACAAATTTAAAATTTAATGTTCACAAATCGACATATTGATATATACATAATCTTCATATTAGTTTAAACATGTATGTTTGACTAATTAAAAAACAATACTTGTTTAATAAAACTTTTTCAAACCTTGCTAAATTTTCTTATTTTTAAAAATGAATTTTATTTTAGAAACCATAGCATTTAATATAGACAGCTGCTCGAAAGCACAAGCCGCTGGAGTACATAGAATTGAGCTTTGCGATAACCCTGGTGAAGGCGGCACTACACCCTCATACGGATTTATAAAAGCTGCACGAGAAAAATTAAATGTACAACTCTACCCTATCATACGGCCACGTGGGGGCGATTTTTTATATTCAAACGATGAGTTTGACATAATAAAAGCAGATATAAAAATTTGTAAAGAACTAGGTTGCGATGGTGTAGTTATTGGCATACTTAATGAAGATGCTACCATTGATAAAACACGTTGTAGCCAATTGGTAAATCTTGCATACCCTATGGGTGTTACATTTCATCGTGCATTTGATAGAGTAGTAAATATGGATCAAGCACTAGAAGATGTAATTGAAATTGGGTGCGAACGCATACTAACATCGGGGCTTTATCCAACTGCTTCTGAAGGAGTAAATAATTTAAAGAAATTGATTGCGCAGGCCGATGAGAGAATCATCATCATGCCTGGCAGCGGTGTACGTGCAAGTAATATTGCTGAACTAGCCAATAGTACTTGTGCAGTGGAGTTTCATAGCAGTGCTAGAAAAACGGTAAGCAGTAGTATGAAAATATTTAATGGAACCATGGTGGAAAATTTGCAGAAGGTAAATGTAGATGTGGAAGAAATAGAAATGATGCTAGCAAATCTTAAATCTTTATAAGTTATTTTTAATAAGTAATGAATTTACGTGAGCAAATATTAAAAGAACACTCAAGAGAGAATTGTGATGCCATTGTATCTTGGGTTGGCAATAACCAAAAACGTTTCGATGAATTATTTTCTTTATTCACTAATGATGAATATAGGGTTTTACAACGTAGCTCTTGGCCATTGAGTTATTGTGTGGAAGCTCATCCAACATTTATAAAAAAACATTTTGCGATTTTATTCAATAAAATTAAAAGACCAAACATACCAGATGCCGTAAAACGTAATACCCTAAGGCTTTTGCAATTTGTAACTATTCCCGAAAAATATCATGGCGAAGTGATGAATATTTGCTTTGAACTCTCACAATCTATGCAGGAAAAACCTGCCGCTAAAATGTTTTGCTTAGTAATTTTAGAAAAACTTTCAAAACTATACCCCGAAATAAAACCTGAATTATTTTTGATAATAGAAACACAAATGCCTTACGAATCTATAGCATTTAAAAATAGAGGAAAAAAAATATTGGCAAAAAAATGATGGTGCTTTTTAATTAAACATAATAAAAGATGATAAAAGAAATATTGTTGAATGGAGCGTCGCCACTAAATTTCAATCAGGGCTTTTCAACTCATAAACAAAAAAACAAAACCCGAAACATTAATTTCGGGTTTATCATTTATTTTTTAGCGTACATTACTTCTTTTACCAAAGCCACTGTGCGGCCAACATTTGGTAGATAGGCTGCTACAAGGTTAGGCGCATAATGCATAGGTGCATCTATAGATGTAATGCGGCGTATTGGTGCATCTAAATAATCGAAACCTTCTTTTTGTATGCGATAAGCTATTTCCGAACTTACAGATGCAAACGGCCATTGTTCTTCTACAATTACCAAGCGGTTTGTCTTTTTTACGCTTTCTAAGATAGTAAACCAATCCAGCGGGCGAATAGTTGCCACATCGATTACTTCTGCTTCAATGCCATCTTTTGCAAGTTCTTCAGCCGCACCTAGCGCAACTTTCATCATTTTATTAAATGAAACTATGGTTACATCTTTTCCTGCACGCTTTATAAAACATTTGCCAATCGGCAATACATATTCTCCTTCTGGTACTTCGCCTTTTTCGCCATACATCACTTCACTTTCCATAAATACCACAGGGTCATCGTCTCTTATGGCAGCTTTCAATAATCCTTTTGCATCGTAAGGGTTGCTTACAGATATTACTTTTAACCCAGGAATGTTGGCATACATGCTTTCAAATGCCGTGCTATGTTGTGCTCCAAGTTGTCCTGCACTTCCGTTGGCACCTCTAAATACGATGGGGCAACCGACCTGCCCGCCACTCATGGCAAGCATTTTAGATGCAGTATTTAATATTTGATCTAATGCTAAAACTGCAAAATTCCAAGTCATATACTCCACAATAGGGCGTAAACCATTTTGTGCAGAACCAACCGCAATGGCTGTAAAACCAAGCTCAGCAATGGGTGTATCTATTATACGCTTTTCGCCAAACTCTTCAAGCATGCCTTGGCTCACTTTATAAGCGCCATTGTATTCTGCTACTTCTTCTCCCATTAAGTACACCCTTTCATCGGCTCGCATTTCTTCTTGCATTGCTTCTCTGAGGGCTTCTCTAAACGCTATTTGACGCATAATTAGTATTGAGTATTTAGTATTAAGTATTTAGACTTGTGTCTTTTTGAATTTGAGCAAATTTATTGTATCGAGGTTAAACGAGCAAAAAAGGAATTTCAAAAAGAATTTGCAAATGGGAAAATGTGCAAATATGCCAATTTAGAAGGCAATGCTCTTATTGCTTTTGTTTTGAACTCTAAAATTTAAACCGTTAGTATCTGTAAAACTGCTCAATTCGTTATTTGCAGATTTGTCCATTTGCATATCTGCACATTATCAAACATTCTCTATCACCATTGCACTAGCTCCTCCACCACCGTTGCAAATACCCGCTGCTCCATATTTTGCCTTATTTTGTTTTAATACATTTAATAAAGTAACAATAATTCTTGCACCACTTGCACCCAATGGATGCCCAATAGAAACCGCACCCCCATTCACATTCACTTTACTTGGGTCAATATTTAAACGCTTCGTGTTTTCTATACCTACCACAGCAAAGGCTTCGTTTAACTCGTAATAAGAAATATCTGCAGCCGTTAATCCTGCTTTTGCAATGGCTTTTGGTACTGCAATAGCTGGTGTTGTTGTAAACCACTCTGGTGCTTGCTCAGCATCGGCATAGCTTTTAATTTTGCCAATAGGTTTCAAGCCTAGTTCTTCCATTTTTTTCTTGCTTATTAAAACTAGAGCAGCAGCACCATCATTCATAGTACTCGCATTAGCAGCTGTTACGGTTCCATCTTTTACAAATGCCCCTTTCAATCCTGTTATCTTATCAAACTTTACATTAAAAGGTTCTTCATCTTTCGAAAAAATAATTGCATCTCCTTTTTTTTGTGGAATGGTTACAGGTACTATTTCATTTTCAAATCTTCCTTCGTTTGTAGCTGCTTGTGAGCGCTTGTAACTTTCAATTGCAAATGCATCTTGGTCTTCTCTACCAATACCACAAGTTGTTGCGCACATTTCAGCAGCATTACCCATTGCTTTTCCATCATACACATCGGTAAGACCATCTTTTGCCAAACCATCTAGCATGGTTACGTTGCCATACTTATTTCCCCAACGCATGTTTTCTGTGTAGAAAGGTACATTACTCATGCTTTCCATACCACCTGCTATCACTATATCTGCATCGCCAAGCATGATACTTTGTGCCGCTTGCGAAATTGCTTTCATTCCACTTGCACACACTTTATTTATAGTAGTACAATTTACCTCATTCGGCAGACCTGCAAATTTGGCTGCTTGCCTTGCCGGTGCTTGCCCAAGATTTGCTTGTATTACAGAACCCATCAACACATCGTTTACCAAAGCTGCATCCAAACCGGCTTTTTCTAATGCTCCCTTAATTGCCACAGCTCCCAATTGTGTAGCCGTCATATCTTTAAGCGAACCTCCAAAACTTCCTATTGGAGTGCGTACTGCAGATAAAATATATACTTCTTGCATAAATGATTTTTTAAGAGGCAAATGTACAATAATAAATGAGTGTTTTTTTCAAGTTTATATATGTTTTTGCATCTTTGGAATAGATATTGCAATTAACATATTTTAACATTTATAAACTTATTTTTTTTTATGAAACATTTTTTTCGGATTGCCTTTTTTGCAGTAGCATTTGTAAGTTTTATGATTGACAATGTAAACGCTACAAATATTGTGGTTGAACATCCAACCTTGTTTACATTTAACCCAACCATTACTCCTGCTCCATCATTCGTTATTCCATTTATGCCAATTACCAACTCCAGCGTTTCTGTAAAAGATGCATTGAAAGAATTTAAAAATATTACTCGCAGTGAAAGAAAGGAAAGAATAAAAGCAGTAAAAGCTGCTTTGAAAGAATACAAAGCAAATAAAAATGCAGGAAATGAACCAAGCACTAATCAATTGTTGATGATTATTTTGGCCATCCTATTGCCACCCCTAGCCGTTTACCTGCACGAAGGAGAAGTAAACACTAAATTTTGGATTTCACTTTTGCTTACATTATTATTTTGGTTACCAGGGGTTATATATGCTTTGCTGGTGGTACTAGATGAGGTATAGAATTAAGCCCTTATCCTCGGATCAATAACTGTATAAATAAAATCTGCTAAAATATTGATGAAGATGAAAATAATGGCGCTCAATAAAACCGAGCCCATTACAACTGGGTAATCTAATTTTTCTAATGCATTCACAGTAATTTTCCCAAGCCCCTTCCAGCCAAAAATATATTCTACAAAAAATGCACCAGCCAATAATTCTGCAAACCAACCTGTGATGGCTGTTACAACAGGGTTTAATGCATTGCGTAAGGCATGCTTAAAAATGACGGTGTTTTTTGAAAGTCCTTTTGCATAAGCTGTGCGAATAAAATCTTGTTGCAATACATCGAGCATGGAGCTACGAGTAAGTTGTGCAATAACAGCCATTGGTCGTATACCTAGCGTAAATGCAGGAAGGATGAGGTTTTTGAGTACCATATATCTCTCTCCAGTTACATCATCTATTTCAAATAAACTTCCAGTAATATTTAAACCAGTGTATGGGTGTAATAAATACCCAAATAAATAAGCCACAATTATGGCTATAAAAAATGATGGTGCTGAAATACCTACAATACTACCTACTATAGCAGTTGTGTCTATCCAAGTATCTTTTTTTACTGCTGCAAGTACGCCTAAAAAAATGCCCACAATACAAGCAAATATCATAGCAGTAAGCGCAAGTATTATAGTAGCTGGCAGTGCTTCCATCAAAACAGTAGTGGTATCTTTTTTTGTTTGATAACTTTTGCGTAGGTAAGGCACTTTTATGGCAAACTTATTTTTACCTCCAATAAAAAAACCTTTCAACTCTTTCTTTTTTATATCTTCTTTGCTGTGAAATGCTATGGGAGAAATATCATTGGCGTACAATATAAATTGTTTCCATTTTGGTTGATCTAGGTACAAATCTTTACGAATATTATCCATCGTTTTTTTATCCCCCGTTTGCCCTACAATAAGCCTTGCAGGATCTCCAAAACCCTGAAACATAACAAACACCAATGCTACCACACCTGGCAGCACGGTTAATGAAATGAGGCTTTTTTTTAAGAGTGCATTCAAGAATTGAAATTTTTACAATGAAGCTAACAAGAAATATTTTTATTCATTTCATGAATTTTTATAGCCACGAATTACACTAATGAACACTAATAAAAACATTAGTGAAAATTCGTGCCATTCGTGGCAAAAAAACTATTTTATAGTTTTAAACTCCGTCCAACTCCATTTTTGTTTTACCACTGGGCCATTCATTAAATACAAAGTTGGGTTTACCCTTGCTACTGTTTTAAGCACTACAGCATCGCATGTAAGAAATTGCAAAGTTGGTAAAACGGATTCCACACCTCTCAATGTACTAAAATGCTTTTTTATTTTTTCAATTTGAGATGTAACAACATAAACTTTTTTATTTTCTACATGCAGTTTATTCAATATCATTGCATCACCATCCCAATTTTTTGGATACCCATCCAAATCTTTTATATACAACAAATAATATTCACCTATTGTGTTAAGAATGGCTTCTGTACTATCATTGCCACTTTCTGTACTCAAAGAAAAATCGTTTATAATAGGAATATTGTTGCTGCCTTTTTCGATAAGCGTTTGTTTTCTATCTACAAATTTCCATGTACTATCTGCAGATGATTCAAATTCTTTTTGCACGCCATCTTTTTCATAAATAAAACTATATTTATATTTATCTTGAATAGCATTGGCAGGCACTTTTCTTAATTCCAAAATATTGTTGCCAGGTTTGTAAGGCAAGCAATCAACCAGCGGTAAATTTCTAAGTACATACCATTGCAAAAATAATGTGAGCAATGTAGCAATAACAACTATAGAAGTATTGATAAATGGTTTTGCAATTGGCGTAATATATTTCAAGTTAAACAAAAGAAAAATTACCAGCAGCAATAAAATAATATCTTTTGAAAATGTTTGTATTGGTGTAAGCGGAATACAATCACCAAAGCAACCACAAGCACGAATTTTTCCGCTAAACAAAACATAGGATGTAAGAAAAGTAAAAAACAAGATCAATAATAATAATATCCAAGTAGTAAATTTCTTTTTCCAACCTACGAGTAAAGCCACACCCACAAATACTTCTAGCGTAATCATAATAACGGAAAAAGCTAAAGCATATTCATCAAAAGCTTTCATAAGGTAGGGCAAAAAACCACTATTACTCCACGCTTCAAAAAACTCTTGCATTTTATACGCCAATCCTTTGGGGTCAATGGCTTTTACCAATCCAGAAAAAATAAACAACGAGCCAGTGAGTATTCTTGCTATTGTAACGGCAATTTTCATGTTGTATAATTATATTTTAATGTTTCTCTTCTCCTATTAAAATTAAAGCAAAAATGGCATAATTAAGTATATCATAAAAATTTGCATCCATGCCTTCGCTCACAATTGTTGCACCTTCGTTTGCTATAATTTGTTTTATACGCAATACTTTTGCAAGCGATAAGTCCACAAAACTTTCTTGGCTCATTTCTCTCCAGGCCTCGCCATAGTCGTGGTTTTTATCTTGCATCAATTTTTTGGCTGCGGTTACTTTCCTATCATAAATTTCCATTACAATAACCGTATCCAATTCCTCGGGTAAATCATTATTTATTTCTAGTTGTATTAACCCTATAATGGCATAATTTACAATACCTGTAAATTCACTTTTAATATCATCCCTAATTTTCTGCGCAAGCCCATTTTGAATATTTCGAATGCGTTTTGCCTTTATATAAATTTGATCTGCCACAGAAAGTGTACGATACACCCGCCAAGATGTGCCGTAGTCTTTTGTCTTTTTTAAAAAAATTTCTCTACAGGTATGTATTACACTATCGTATTGTTGCAAGGTATTTGTCATGCTTATTTTTTCTTTGCTGGTTTTTTTATTGTCGTTTTTGGTTTTATCATTTCTTTAGAAGTCGCTGGCTTTTTTGCTGGGCTTTTTGTTCCTTTAGTTGTAGAAGTTGCAGTTGGTGCTTCCACTACTTCTCCCTGTTCCATCATTTGCTTTTTCATTTCTGCAAATGCTTTTGGATCTGCTCTTTTTAAACTATCCATATACCTTTTTTGCAACAATTTCATTTTCTTTTCTTGTATGGCATTATCAGCCGCTACTTGTGCTTTATTGAGTGCAGATAATACTTCTACCTCAAAAATTAAATTTGAATTAGGTGGAATTTCGCCACCTGCACCTCTAGGCCCATACGCCAATGTAGATGGAATATACATCACCGCTTTAGTGCCTTTTTGCATCATGAGCAATGCGTCTGTCATACCTGGTATTACACCATTCCCAAGGCTCCTATCTTCTGTAAGGTTTACCAGAAGTGGGTCTGTATGTCCTTTAGAATTATCCATATTTGTATCAAAAATATTCCCATCTAAAGTTTTTCCTTTGTATTTTATTTTTACAAATTTTGTATTATCAAGCTTTGCACCAATGCCTGGTTTTATAATTTGCACAAAAGTTCCCTTTGGAGATTTTGTAGCCGTTATTTTATTGTTAGCTACATAATCAGTTAATATTTTATCGTCAATAATAATTTGCGCTGCTTCTTTTTCTTTTGCTATGGCTTCTTGTTTTGCCATATTTTCTTTTTGCACTTTCTCTGCTTCTTCTTTTGTTTTATACACATTTACAATTTTAATATTGGTGTATATAAAATCGCCATTATCCATAAATGGCGGCATAGAGCCTTGTGGCTGTGCTTTAAACAAAGAGTCTACCATTGTTTTTGTTGACACACTATCGCCATTTCTCATTTGTACAAATATTTTGTAATAAGCAGGTGGAAAAGTTGTTGAATCAAACGGCATAATTTGTGAAGCTCCTGATTGCCTTGTACTGGTTAAAACCGAATCTTTTCCAATACCATATAATACCGATTGAAAGTGCATCTCTAAGAATTCGCCATTTTTTAGTGTTTCATTTTTCCCTTCAGATATAATTTTATATTCCATTCCATCATCACCTTTTATATAACCTACATCATTTTGGGCTATGGCATTAAAAGATACGATTGTAATTAATAAAGAAAGCAGTTGTTTTTTCATTTTCATAATTTTGTATATCTTCAAAAATACTGATACTATAGCAAATGTTTACATTTAACTGCAAAGGAAAATTAATTTCTACCGAAATACCTTTAATAATGGGCATTATAAATGCCACGCCCGACTCTTTTTATGAAGGAGATTTGATAAAAGGAATGGAAGGTATTCTTGCCCTAGCAAAAAAAATGATAACAGAGGGTGCTACTATATTGGATATCGGTGGGCAAAGTACAAGACCTAATAGCAATAGAATTTCTGCAGATGAAGAAATGGACAGGGTAATTCCTGTTATTGAAAAGATTCATACAAATTTTCCACAAGCCATCATTTCTATAGATACTTACCAAAGTAAAGTTGCCATTGCTGCCGTACAAGCTGGTGCAAGTATAATAAACGATATTAGTGGCGGACAAATGGATGCAGCAATGATATACACAGTTGCTAGCATGCGTAATGTGCCTTATGTATGTATGCACACAAAAGGCACACCCGAAACAATGCAAGCGCAAGCGGTGTACGAAGATGTAACAAAAGAAGTATTGGAATATTTTATTGCCAAAATAGATGAATGTAAAAATGCAGGTATAAATGATGTAATTATTGACCCTGGTTTTGGTTTTGCAAAAAATGCTGAGCAGAATTTTACAATACTTAAAAACTTATCTATTTTAAAAATGCTTGATAAACCAATATTGGTAGGCATTTCTCGAAAAAGCACTATTTACAAAACACTTGGTATTACTGCTGCAGAAGCATTGAATGGAACGACGGTTTTAAATACATTGGCACTTAATAATGGAGCTAGCATTTTGAGAGTGCACGATGTGAAGGAAGCAATGGAGGCGGTTAGATTGATGGAGTATTATAAAAAAGTAGTTGCATAAAAAAAAGATGCTCTCTAAAGCATCTTTTTTATATTATCCTAAGTAGGCTTTTAACGCACCACTGTATCTTGCTTTTTGTAAGCGCTTAATGGCTCTTTCTTTTATTTGGCGAATACGCTCTTTGGTAAGGTCGTACTTATGTCCAATTTGTTCTATTGTAACACCATTCTCTCCATCTAAACCAAAATATGCATTAACTATTTCTGCTTCTCTAGGACTCAATGATTTAAGTACACGGCGAATTTCATTTTTCAATGAATCATGCATTACATCTTCGTCTGTTTCGCTACCACCTTTTAATAAATCGCCCATGGCTACATCTTCTGCTTCGTGCACTGGTGCATCTAATGAGGTATGGCGTGTATTGCTTTGAAAAATATTATTGATTTCTGTTTCACTCATCTCTAGCAACTCTGCAAGCTCTTCGGTAGATGGCTCACGCTCGTGCTCTTGCTCAAAAGCCATGTAGGCTTTATTGGCTTTATTGTATGTACCAATTTTATTTTGTGGCAAACGTACCAAACGACCTTGCTCCGCTAATGCTTGCAAAATAGATTGACGAATCCACCATACAGCGTATGATATGAATTTAAAACCTTTTGTTTCATCAAAACGTTGTGCTGCTTTTATCAAACCAAGATTACCTTCATTTATCAAATCTGACAATGAAAGACCCTGATGCTGGTATTGCTTAGCTACAGAAACCACAAAGCGCAAATTGGCTTGCACCAATTTATCTAGCGCTCTTTGATCACCCATTTTAATTTTTTGAGCAAGAATGGTTTCTTCCTCTGGGGTAATCATCGATATTTTAGAAATTTCTTGAAGATATTTTTCAACCGCTTGAGAATCACGGTTGGTTATCTGGGTTGCTATTTTTAATTGCCTCATTGTAAGTAATTAGTTTGCGAATATTGTATTTAATTTGTACAAATGCGTGCAAAGGTACATTTAATTGTGTGTTTTACAAAGAAATACTTGGTAAATATTTTGTTGTTTGGAGAATAATACTTATAACAAATACCGTGCTAAAAATTATAAAATGAAAATTTTTATAGACTTTTTAGACTAGGTGGATAAATGGTGAAAAAAGATAAAATGCCAAAGGGCTCCCGACAATTATATCGGGACACGTGCGGATAGAAGTGGAAACCGAAGCGTAGCGTAGGTTGTAGCGAATAGCTCCCGCAACAAGTGCGGGACAAGCCGAACTAATGTTGAATAAAGTGATACACTACAAAGCCCCAAAATGTATTCCGATTTTTTTTATGTCATATTATAAAACGGCTTAATTACATTTGTTTAATGAAGATAGATTTACGCTCAGATACGTTTACAAAACCATCGGCAGCCATGCTGGAATGTATGTTTAACGCCGAAGTGGGCGATGATGTGTTTGGTGAAGACCCAAGTGTTAATGCTTTGGAGGGTTATTGTGCCAATTTATTTGGGATGGAAGCGGCTCTTTTTTGCCCAAGCGGCACTATGACAAATCAAATAGCCATAAAATGCCATACACAACCTGGCGATGAAGTTATTTGCGACAAAGTAAGCCATGTTTATATTTATGAGGGCGGTGGTATTGCGTTTAATAGTGGAGCACAAGTAAAAACAATTGATGGTATTAGAGGATTGATAACAGCCGAAGAAGTGCAAGCTTGTATAAACCCTGACGATGTGCATAAGGCCAATACATCTTTAGTTGTGCTAGAAAATACTGGCAATAGAGGTGGAGGTAGTTGTTATGAATTTGAGGAAATTTTAAGAATAAAAAAAGTGTGTGATGCCAATGGTTTGAAATTGCATTTAGATGGTGCAAGACTGTTTAATGCTTTGGTGGCAAAGCATCAAACTGAAAAGCAATATGGAGAAGTGTTTGATAGTATTTCAATTTGTTTGAGCAAAGGATTGGGCATACCAGTTGGTAGTGTTTTAATTGGCAAAACAGATTTTATAAAAAAGGCAAGGCGTGTAAGAAAAGTTTTTGGTGGTGGTATGAGGCAAGCTGGCTATATGGCTGCTGCTGGTATGTATGCGCTACAAAATAATGTAGTGCGTTTGGCAAAAGACCATCATAATGCCAAACAAATAGCGCAAACATTATTGGAAAAAGATTTTGTAGGAAAGATGATGCCTGTGGAAACGAATATTGTAATTTTTGAAATATTGGGTGATGGTGGGCCAGTGGCTTTTTGCGAAAGAATGAAACAAAATGACATATTTTGCCTTCCAATTTCGGCTACGCAAGTGCGTATGGTAACGCATTTAGATGTGCATGATGATATGGTAGCTAATGTTCTACAAGTTATACATGCAATGTAAGTTTTGAGAATTATATTTGCTTTTACATTAAAGCGCTACCTTCAATGCCTTTCTATTTAAAAGAGTTTACAGTTTTCAATCGCAGAATATCTTTTGCTGCCATTTTCTGGTTTTCGTTAGCAATAATAGCGGCTATTATTCAATTAAAAAGAGGCGTTGCTGCATATAATAATTACTTGATTTTTAAAGGCGTTTTTTGGCATACCATTGCTCAAAATAATTTATATGATTACTATAATCAAGAATATTTTGATGTGAATCATTATGGTCCTTTTTTTAGTTTTGTAATTGCTCCTTTTGCAATGCTGCCAAATGTTTTGGGTTGTTTTTTATGGTGTTTTGCAAATGCTCTTTTTTTGTTTTATTCGGTTAGAAAATTACCCGTATCTCACAAAAATCAAAATATTATTTTATTGATTGGGGCTTTAGAAATGATGACCGCTACGCATAATACACAGTTTAATCCAATGCTTACATCTTGGATTATATTTTCATATATTTTGGTAAAAGAAAAGAAAGATTTTTGGGCAACATTGTTTATTGCAGCTGGCTTGTTTACTAAATTGTATGGAATAGTGGGCTTAGCATTCTTTTTGTTTTCAGAAAATAAAATAAAATTTGTTTGGTCTTTTGTATTTTGGTGTGCTATTTTGTTTTGTTTACCAATGCTTTTATCATCGCCTAGTTTTATTATACAATCCTATAAAAATTGGTACTTTTCTTTAGCCGAAAAAAATAATTCTAATCAAGATTCTGCTATGCAAGGCATGTCCGTGATGAGACTTCTTAAAAAAGTATTCTTTATACAAAATTTAAAAGATATGTATGTTTTAGGTATTGCAGCAATTTTGTATCTATTGCCAATGCTTCGTATTAGACAATTCAAAGCAAAAAACTTTCAACTTTCTTACCTTGCTTTTTTATTAATAGGTTTGGTAATATTTAGTTCATCGGCGGAGAGTGCTACTTTTGTGATAGCAATGATGGGAGTGGGAATTTGGTATATATTACAAGAAGAAAAAAAATGGTGGGTTATTACACTATTGGTTTTTGCATTAGTGCTTACAAGCTTATCTACCACAGATTTTTTTCCGAAGTTTGTGAAGGTAGAATACGTAAGACCATTTGGACTAAAAGCTTTACCATGTTTTTTAATTTGGCTTACAATTTCTTTTCAATTATTGACAAAAAAATTTAATGAAATAAAATTAGTAGATGAGTAAAAGAATTACGATAATTATACCTGTATACAATGAAGTGAGTAACCTTACTTTAATGCTTGATGCCTTAAAAAATGTATTTGAACCACTACCCTACATGTACAATATTATTTTTGTAGATGATGGTAGTAGCGATGATAGTTTGGCTTTTATAAAACAATTGGCAAAGACAAATAGCGATGTGAATTATATTTCTTTTTCTAGAAATTTTGGACATCAGAATGCATTAAAAGCAGGGCTAGATATGAGCGATGCTGATGCTGTAATAAGCATGGATGGTGATATGCAACATCCTCCATCGTTGCTCCCACAATTAATATCGTTGTGGGAAGCTGGAAATGATGTGGTATATACCATACGCCAAGAAGAAAAAAATGTACCATTTGTAAAAAGAAAATCAAGCAATTTATTTTATAGTATTTTAAACCGGTTATCATCAATAGAACTAGAAAAAGGTACAGCCGATTTTAGATTGCTCGATAGAAAAGTGGTGAATGTAATAAGAGAAATAAAAGAATATGATTTATTTTGGCGTGGCATGGTAAAATGGTTAGGTTTTAAGCAAGCATCTGTAGAGTATGCGCCTGCACAAAGAGCGAGCGGCGTATCTAAATATAATTTTAAAAAAATGATGGAGCTTGCGCTAAAAGGCATTACATCTTTTAGCACAAAGCCGCTTACCATTGCCATTTACTTGGGATTTATTTGTTCTTTCGGCTCGCTTCTATATGTGCCTTATGCCATTTGGAGCTATTTTTATGGACATGCCATATCAGGTTGGGCATCGGTAATTGTTACTATTGCTTTTTTTGGTGGTATACAACTAATGATACTTGGTATTATTGGAATGTATCTTGGCAAATTATTTATGCATAGCAAACAACGCCCGCATTACATTATTAACGAAACAAATATTGTATGAAGGCTTATACCTTATTGAGTTTTGATGTGGAGGAATTTGATATGCCTTTGGAATATAATCATTCTATTTCTCCAAATGAACAAATGGAAGTTGGCAAAAAAGGGTTGGATGCATTGATTCCATTATGGGAAAAATATAATTTGACCACTACCCTTTTTACCACAGCTAATTTTGCTCAAACTTTTCCAGATTCAATTAAAGCACTTGCACAGAAACACGAAATAGCTTCACATACATTTTACCATTCCGATTTTAAAAACGAACATCTTTTACAATCTAGATTATTGTTGCAAGAAATATCTGGTTCAAAAGTTATAGGGCTTCGTATGCCTCGCATGAGAAAGGTAGAAATGAAGGAAGTGATAACAGCAGGTTACTTGTACGACTCATCAATAAATCCTACTTATTTGCCCGGACGATACAATAATTTTCATTTGCCAAGAACTATTTATACAGATGAAAATATTGTTCGTATGCCTGCGAGTGTGTCGCCTATTATACGCCTGCCCTTGTTTTGGTTGGGTTTAAAAAATTATCCTTATTGGTTATTTTTGCAATTGTGTAAGCAAACACTAAAAAAAGATGGATACTTGTGTTTGTATTTTCACCCATGGGAGTTTACAGATATAAGCAGTTATAAAATGCCTAGCTATACTAAGAAACCAAATGATAAAATACTTTTAGAAAGACTTGAACGATTAATAAATGATCTAGCAAAAGATTCAGATTTTATAAGTATGAAAGATTATTTATCTTTGAAAAAGTTTATCAATTAAAATAAAAAACATACCCATGTTCCCATCAGTAAATTTAGTAGAAACAAAAGCTTGGAAAAACTTAGAAGCAAATTTTGCAAAGAAAAAAGATACTACTATAAAAAACCTTTTTGCTAATGATACAAATCGTTTTAGCAAATATTCAATACAAACAGAAAATATATTAGTCGATTATTCTAAAAATAATATTGATGACGAAACGCTTTCTTTATTAATTGATTTAGCCAATGAGTGTGGCTTGAAAGATGGCATAGAGGCCATGTTTGCTGCTGAAAAAATCAATAAAACTGAAGACAGGGCTGTGTTGCATACTGCGCTTCGCAATTTTAGTGGTAAGCCAGTAATGCTAGATGGTAAAGATGTGATGCCAGATATACAAGCAGTATTGATTCAAATGAAAATTTTTTGTACCAATCTGCATAACGGAACTTGGAAAGGCTACACAGGCAAAAAAATAAAATACATTGTAAATATTGGCATTGGTGGAAGTGATCTTGGACCCGTAATGGTTACTGAGGCTTTAAAACCATATTGGGTAGAAGGGATTGAAACATTTTTTGTAAGCAATGTAGATGGTTCACATATTGCAGAAACGTTTACAAAAATAAAAGCGGATGAAACACTTTTTTTAATAGCTAGTAAAACATTTACCACACAAGAAACGATGACCAATGCACACACCGCACGGGAATGGTTTCTTGCAAACGGTGGTAAAGCTGAAGATATTGCCAAGCATTTTGTAGCATTGAGTACAAACAAAGCTGATGTAGAAAAGTTTGGTATAGACCCACAAAATATGTTTGTGTTTTGGGATTGGGTGGGTGGCCGTTACAGTTTATGGAGCGCTATTGGTTTAAGTATTGCACTTACCATTGGCTACGATAATTTTGAACAATTGCTTAAAGGTGCGCATACTACAGATGTTCATTTTGCAGAAACAAGTTTTGAAAAAAATATTCCAGTACTAATGGCGCTAATTGGTATTTGGTATAGAAATTTTTATGGCACATCATCAGAAGCTATTTTGCCTTACGACCAATATCTGCATAGGTTTGCAGCCTATTTTCAACAAGGCAATATGGAGAGCAATGGTAAATATGTAGATAGAAATGGCAACAAAGTAACTTACCAAACGGGGCCAGTAATTTGGGGTGAGCCAGGTACAAATGGTCAACATGCATTTTACCAACTCATACACCAAGGCACAGAAATTATACCTGTTGATTTTATTGCTGCAGCCAATAGCCACAACCCTATTGGAGATCATCAAATGAAATTAATGAGTAATTATTTTGCACAATCAGAGGCATTGATGAATGGCTCGGAACATGAAAATCCATACCGTGTTTTTGAAGGCAACAGACCAAGTAATTCTTTCTTAATAAACAAAATTACACCTTACACTCTTGGACAATTAATTGCTTTTTATGAGCATAAAATATTTGCACAAGGTGTAATTTGGAATATTTATAGTTTTGACCAATGGGGCGTAGAGCTAGGGAAAAAATTAGCTGTAAATATTCAAACAGAATTGGTGAATGATGAAGAGATATCGAGCCATGATAGTAGTACCAATGGACTTATTAATGCATATAAGAAAATGCATGAGATAAAAAAATGATTTTATGCTCTCAGTATAATAAAAATGGTTGCCAAATTTGACAACCATTTTTATTAATTTTTATTCAGCTGCTGGTGTTTCTTCAGCTACAGGTGCAGCTGCAACTTCTTCCGCAGGTTTATCTTTATGCAATTTACCTAAATCGTTACCTGATTTTTTCTTTATGATACGAGGTGCAAACATTACTTGCATCCTTTTCCCTTCAAGCTTTGGTAAGCCTTCTAGCGCACTTACATCTTTTAATCTATCGGCAAATTTTAGCAACAACAACTCTCCTCTTTCTTTAAACATAATAGCACGTCCTTTAAATTGCACGTGTGCTTTTACCTTGTTGCCATCTTCTAAAAACTTTTCGGCATGTTTTACTTTAAATTCAAAATCATGATCATCGGTATTGGGCGTAAAACGAATTTCTTTTACTTCGCTCGTTTTAGCTTTCGCCTTCATTTCTTTTTTCTTCTTCTTTTCTTCGTAGAGGAATTTGTTGTAGTCTATAATTCTACAAACTGGCGGCGTAGCACCTGGAGAAATTTCTACTAAATCTAACCCTTGCTCTTTTGCAAAGCCATTGGCTTCGAAAAGTGAATAAATACCTGGTTCGATATTCTCACCAACCAAGCGCACATCTGTGGCTTTTATCATGTGGTTGGTGCGGTGCTCTTGTTGCTGCTCTTTTTTAAACCGGGGATTAAACGCTCCCCTAGGCGGCCGTGGTGGAAATGCCATTTTTAATATTTTGCAATCGGCTTCTGGCAGGTAAAAGCTTCATGCAACAGTGTGTTTTTTTAATGATTAATCTGCCAATATTGGTTAAAAATACAAAATTATTCTCCTATACGCTCTTTTATTTCTGTAGAAATTTCTTTTATAAACTCATCCAAGTTTTTTACACCTTGGTCCCCTTGGCCTTGTTTACGCACAGCTACAGCATTATTCTCAATTTCTTTTTCGCCAAAAACGAGCATGTACGGCACTTTAGCCAATTCTGTATCACGTATCTTTTTACCAATTTTTTCATTTCTATCGTCTATTTCGGCTCGAATACCAGCTGCTTTTAATTTTTTCAACATAGCCTCGCCATAGTCCATAAATTTATCGCTTATAGGCAATATTTTTACTTGCAAAGGTGCTAGCCACGTAGGAAACTTACCCGCATAATGCTCTAACAAGAAGCCAATAAAGCGCTCATGAGTACCCAATGGCGCACGGTGAATGATTAATGGAATTTCGGGTTCGTTGTTTTTATTGGTAAATGACAATTTAAAACTTCTGCTTTGCGCAAAATCTACTTGATTGGTTGCCAATGTAAATTCACGTCCAATTACGCTCCAAATTTGTACATCAATTTTTGGGCCATAAAAAGCACCTTCGCCTTTTACTTCTACAAAAGGAACATTGTTTTCTATCAATACACTTCTTACTAGTTCTTCGGTTTCTAACCAAAGCTCTGGTTCGTTTACATATTTCTCACCAAGCTTTGCAGGGTCATGCAAGCTCAAGCGCATCACATATTTTTCTATCCCAAATATTTTAAAATATTTAAGATACATATCATTTACCGCTTTAAATTCTTGCGCAAATTGTTCTTTGCTGCAATAAATATGTGCATCGTTCATGTGTAAGCAACGTACACGCATCAAGCCAAATAATTCGCCACTTTGCTCATAACGATAACATGTGCCATACTCTGCAAGCCTATATGGCAGGTCTTTGTAGCTCTTTGGCTCGGCATCATATATTTTATGATGATGCGGGCAGTTCATGGCTTTTAAATAATATTTTGTACCATCCAACTCCATTGGTGGATACATACTATCTGCATAGTAAGGCAAATGCCCACTTGTTAAATACAAATTTTCTTTTGCAATATGTGGCGTAACTACACGCTTGTATCCTGCCGCTTCCTCTGTTTCTTTTGCCAATCTTTCAAGCTCTTCAATAATGATGGTACCATTGGGCATCCATAAAACCAACCCTTGGCCAATATCATCGTCCATGGTGTAAATACTCAACTCTTTTCCAAGCTTGCGATGGTCTCTTTTCTTGGCTTCTTCTAGCATCAACAAATGCTCATCCAATTCTTTTTGATTGGGAAAAGAAATACCATACACACGTATCAATTGTTTATTCTTTTCATCTCCTTTCCAAAATGCACCAGATACACTTGTAAGTTTTATGCCTTTTATGAAAGATGTATTTGGAATATGCGGACCACGGCATAAATCGGTAAACTCGCCCTGAGTATATAAAGTAATGCCTCCATCTTCCAAATTACTCAGCAAATCTAATTTGTACTCATCTCCTTTTTCAGCAAAATAATTTACCGCATCTGCCTTGCTTATTTCTTTTCTTTCAAATGCACTATTCTTCTTAGCAAGCTCTGCCATTTTCTTTTCTACGGCTAACAAACCTTCTTCGGTAAGTACATTGTTGCCTAAATCCATATCATAATAAAAACCTGCTTCTACAGCTGGCCCTACCCAAAATTTCACTTCAGGATACATAGATTGTACCGCTTCAGCCATTAAATGCGCTGTAGAATGGCGAAAAGTAGCTTTAGCCTCAGTATCGTCCCAGGTTAATAATTTTAACGAGGCATCATCGTTTATAGCACGGGTTGCATCCCATACTTCGCCATTAATACTTGCTGCTAGTACCTTTCTAGCTAGTCCTTCGCTAATAGATTTTGCAACATCCATAGCACTTGCGCCTTTTTCGTATTCTCTTACGGAACCATCTGGCAGAGTTATCTTTATCATTATTCTTTTTTCCTATACTTTTATGAAATGCAAATTTAACGAAGTCTTTGCTATTAAGAAAGCATAAATAATACTTACTTGCAGGTATAAAAATATAATTTTGCATAAACAATTTACAAATGAATAGATTTTTTATACTTGCATTTCTACTTTTAAATGTAAACATTGGCTTTTCTCAAAATTTTACTGGTCAGTGGAAGGGTGAATTTGTAGATAATAGTTCCATTGTATCTTGGGGTAGCAATCGATGCGATTATGTGATAGATTTAGAAATAAATGGGAGCAATGTAACTGGCTATTCCTATACATATTTTACTGAAGATGGGAAAAAATATTATACTATTTGTAAGCTTAACGGATTTCTAGATAAAAAAAGAAAATATATTGAAGTAACTGAAACTGCACGTACAAAAACCAATGTGCCTGCTGATGTGACGAATAGTTTTCAAGTACATAAATTGTATTGGCACAAAGAAGGCGAAAATGAAATACTTGATGGTAAATGGGTGCCTGCTCCGGGACAAGGAAACAAAGGAACTGGTTTTGGTACTACTTTATTATCTAAACGTTTGCTTAGCGAAATATCACCGTTGGCTAAAAAATTAAATTCTAAAAAAGACCCAAATAATTCTCCTGAAAAATATTTGCTTGGCATGACAAAACCAAAGTCTGTAATTAAAACCCCAGTAAAAATAAATCCGCCATTAGCAAAAGCAATTCCAAAAAATACGATTAAGCCTCTTGTAAAAACGTCAAAGCCATTGGTAAAAGTACCGGTAGTTATTGCAAAAAGAGATACTACTACCAAACCCAACATCATTGACAAAGTAATAACCCCAAAAATATTACCAACGGGTTTTGAAAAAAGAAGCAATAATATTTTGCAAACAGTAAATGTAGAAAGTGCTTCTGTAAAGATAGAATTATACGACAATGGTGATATTGATGGCGATAGTGTGTCTTTGTTTTACAACGGTGCGGTTTTATTAACCCACAAAAAACTTACTACTCATCCAATAACATTGGAGTTGCCTGTAAATAATGATGATGTAAATGAATTGGTAATGTATGCGGACAATCTTGGTACTATTCCTCCAAATACCGCACTCATGATTGTTACAGATGGAAACAAACGATATGAAGTAAGAGTTACATCTGACCTTAAAAAAAGTGGAACCATACGATTTGTACATAATAAGAAACAGTAGGAAATTATTTTTATCGTTACAATTTAAATTTTACTTTCGCAAAATATTTCGGGTGGTGGCGCAGCCCGGTAGCGCACTAGGCTGGGGGTCTAGGGGTCGCAAGTTCGAATCTTGTCCACCCGACAAATTGTTTATCTATTGAAGATAAACTTTTTTATTATTGGTAAATGCTCAAACATCTATAATTTAAACATTTCAACAGGCTTAATTATATACCATTAATTTCCGTCATAGAAATTGTGCTTATACTTAATACACTTACTAATTTAACATTGTTTAGCTACATCCATGTAATTTACAAACAAGACTAAATAATTTTCTGTATATTTTATTTCTGTTACTAATTAGCGTTTTTCTGACAAATGAATTACGCAAATTGAGTCATAAATATTTAATATACCATTCTTAGATAAACCCATTACACACATTTGTTTATTAATCATAAAGAAATATTTTTGCATCCTGTATTAGTTACAATTCATTATCAATAACACTTTCGTCACGTACATTTTATTTACTCCAAAAAACCTTTTCCATTTTTACATCTCTAGAGTTTGCGCCAATCATAATATCAAAATCACCTGCTTCCCAATCATATTTTAAATCGTAATTGTAAAATTTTAAATCGTTTGGGGTAATAGTAAAAATTACTGTTTTTGATTCACCAGCTTTCAACATTATTTTTTTAAATCCTTTTAACTCTTTTATTGGTCTGGTAATACTACCTACTACATCTCTAATATATAATTGTACCACTTCTTCACCATCGTACTTACCATTATTTGTAACAATAACACTTGCAGTAATATTTTCATTCTTTTTTACTAAACTCTTATTGAGGGTAATATCACTATACGAAAATGTAGTGTAGCTTAATCCATAGCCGAAAGGAAATAGCGGCGCATTTGGTGCATCTAAATAATTAGATTGGAATTTTGGCGAATCATCGGCTGATGGTCTGCCCGTATTTTTTTGTGCATAATAAATTGGTACCTGACCAACATTTACTGGGAAGGAAACAGACAACTTACCTGAAGGATTGTAATTGCCAAACAATACATCTGCTATTGCATTTCCAGCTTCTGTACCTGCATGCCATACTTGTAAAATAGATGTTGCCAAATTATTTTCTTCTAGCAATGCAAGTGGCCGCCCACTCATCATTACAAGCACCAGTGGTTTTCCAGTTTTTGCTAATGCACGTATCAATTTTTTCTGACTCTCAGGTAAAGTAATATCGCTGCGACTTGCAGCCTCTCCTGTCATTTCTGATGCTTCGCCAACCAAAGCAACTATCACATCGGCTTTACTTGCTGCATCCAAAGCTTCAACTATCATTTCATCAGCCGTACGTTTATCAATATCTATTCTTGTACCAAACACGTTTACTTTTTTTGCTTGTAAAGTATCATCAGAAATATTAGCACCTTTTGCATACAAAATATTTACATTGCTACCTGCTACATTTTTTATTCCTTCTAAAACTGGAATAGAAATTGTAGCATCTCCCGATACTGCCCATGTACCTAACATATTGCTTTTATCATTTGCCAACGGACCAATCAATGCAATGGTTCCTACTTTTTTTAATGGTAATGTTTGATTATTATTCTTAAGTAATACAAAAGATTTTGTTGCTATTTCTCTTGCATCTTTTCTAGTTTGTGCAGTTAATATTTCTTTAGCAGGTCTGCTTACATCTATATAGCGATATGGATTCTCAAATAATCCTAGTTTGTATTTAGCTTCCAAGATACGGCGACAAGCAGCATCAATTTTTTGTAAGGTTGTTTTGTTTTCTTTTAAAGATTTTTGTATGGTCGTTAAAAAACCCTCCCCCACCATATCCATATCCAAGCCTGCGTTTAATGCAAGAGCAGATACTGTTTGCAAATCTCCCATACCATGTGCAGTCATTTCATTTACCGATGTATAATCAGATACTACAAATCCTTTAAAGCCCCACTGCTTTCTTAGCAAATCTGTAAGCAGCCATTTATTACCAGTTGCAGGAATACCATCTATTTCATTAAAAGAACTCATTACACTTCCAACCCCTGCATCTATAGCCGCTTTGTATGGAGGCAAATACTCGTTGTACATTTTCACCCTACTCATATCTGTAGTATTATAATCTCTACCAGCTTCCGCCGCACCATACAAAGCAAAATGTTTTACACAAGCCATCATCGTATTATCGGCTGCTAAATCTTTCCCTTGATAGCCAACTACCATTGCCTTTGCTACTGCTGAACCAAGATATGGGTCTTCACCTGCACCTTCTGCAATGCGCCCCCACCTTGCATCTCGGGCTATATCCACCATGGGCGAAAAGTTCCAACAAAGCCCATCAGCTGTTGCTTCTATAGCAGCTATTCTTGCAGTTTTTTCTATGGCTTGCATATCCCAACTGCACGACAAACCAAGTGGTATAGGAAATATTGTTTTGTACCCATGAATAATATCTGAGCCAAAAATTAACGGTATTTTTAGTCGGCTTTTATTTACGGCAAAATCTTGTGCAATCTTTATTTTTTCTACGCCTATTACACCAAACAACCCACCAACATTACCGTCTATTATTTTCTTTTCTACATCACTAC
Source organism: Ferruginibacter sp. (assembly GCA_043729825.1). Taxonomy (GTDB): domain Bacteria; phylum Bacteroidota; class Bacteroidia; order Chitinophagales; family Chitinophagaceae; genus Ferruginibacter. The sequence continues at coordinate 27,626 of JAYTLA010000040.1, read as the reverse complement.
TTACTACTGCGCCTGTAAGTATGCCACCACCAGGGGTTAATAAATTTAATTGACCTATTTTTTCGGCGGTAGTCATCTTTTTCATTAACGCCGTTACAAAAAGATTCATTCTTACATCGATATTATTTTGTGCCATTGTATGTATGGCAACCAATAAAAGCAGGGAAAGCATTATTTTCTTCATTAAATATTTTTTAAAATGTAAGTAAATTCGATTATGTAAAATGTAAATGTTATTACTTCAAATGCGGACTCGTAAATCCTAGTTTTTTTAAACCTGTTTTTATTTCTGGACAGCTCATAAATAATTTCCAAAGTAAACCTGTTCTGTAATTCTCCATCATTACAACAATTGGCCCTTGGTCTATGGCTAAATATCTTGGCGCATACCAATTATCCTCTTCGCTAAATGCATCATAAAAACCAAACGACCCCCATATTTTTTCTTTTAATGCCTTATTTGTAAACCAATGTTTCATAGCTGCCATAGATTGTGCGGGCGTGTAGGGAAAAGATGATAAAGCTGCCGAAGGGGTAATTACACCTAAATCATTTTCCATATTTGGTGCATGAGCTGCGTAAGAATCTTTTGAGTAGCTCGCAGTGAGCCCCCAATTATTTTGACTGTATCCTTTGTAATTTTTAGGATTATTTACACACCATTGGTAATTTATAAGAGAAAGATTTTTGTTCTCTTCCCAATAATTTGCATACTTATCTTTAAGCCCATGTGGATCCAAACCTAGGTATGAATAATGGGCCCAAAAAAGTGGCCCACCTTGTGGAGGGTTGCCTTGGTATTTTAGTTGTAAAGTGTAACCTGCGTAAGAAGATGTCCCTTTTATCTTTCCATTTTGCGCCCAGCCTTCATGATACACATCTGCAGGTACGCCATGTGTAGGAGATGAAGCTGCGAGTACATACATGATTAAACATTCATTGTAACCATGCACGGCAAAATTCATTTTCCATCCATTGTTTGGACTCCAATGCCAGTACAAAACATTTTTACCATTTCTATAAAAGTCAAATTCCGTTTCTTTCCAAAGTTTATCTACCCTTGCAGCTAATTTTTTTTCTTCGTTATTACCATTGGCAAAATATTGTCGTACACATAATAAACCTTGTAGCATAAAAGAAGTTTCTACCAAATCTCCCCCATCATCGTATTTACTAAATGGTTTTACTTTACCAGTTTCACCATTCCACCAATGCGGCCACACACCATGAAAACGATCTGCTGTTTCTAAAAAACGAACTATTTTTTCTAACTGCTTTCTTCCTTCATCTTTTGTAATAAAATGTCGCTCTATACCAACAAGAATAGCCATTACTCCAAAACCTGCACCACCACTTGTTACTATATTTTTATCATTATTGGGATAATCATTATCTACATGAAACCGCTCTCTAGCCAAGCCACTTACTGGTTCTGCGCCATCCCAAAAATATTTGAATGTTTGTTGCTGTACGGTTCTAAATAATGCAGTGTCTTCTGCTGCTATTATTGATAATTTTTGTACGGACAGTTTATTATTTGATGTGCAATTATTTATTGCAATTAAAATTGCAAATGAAATAATAAAAATATTAAATTTTCTTTTTATCATACACTTTATAAATATGGTGCTGTAAATCCTAATGACAATAAACCTGATTTTATTTCAGGTGCACTGGTAAATAAATTCCATAATAAACCTGTGCGATAATTTTCTATCATTATAATCATTGGCCCTTGGTCTATGGCTAAGTAAGAGTTGGCGACCCATGGATCACTCAATTTAAATGCATCATAAAAACCATATTGCCCCCAAAGTTTATCGCCCAGTTTATAATAAAAAAACTTTAAAGCATTCATAGATTCTGTGGGAGTGTATGCAATAGAAGAGATGGCTGCTGTTGGAGAAATTACTCCTATATCATTGCCCGGTTCATTTGAATTGTAACCATTTGGTACATCGCTTGCTGTAAGCCCCCAACAAAGATTACTGTAACCGTTCCAGCCTTTAGGGTTGGCTTTACAATATTCATAATTTATTTTTGTATGATTGGTTACTTGTTTTTTATAATCTGCATAAGCATCATTTAAGCCATTAGGGTTAATGCCTGTAAATGAATATTGAGATAAGAATAACGGGCCACCTAAGGCTGGGCCAAGTGGTAATTGAAACCCAAAATAAGTATTGTTATTTACTATTGCGCCATTGCGTGCCCAGCCGTTTGTATAAACTATTGGCGGAATTCTATTAACTGCTAAAGGTGCAGATGCAGCCAATACATAAACAATGAGCGCTTCGTTCCAGCCACTTATTTGTTGGTTTATAATCCACCCTTTATCTATACTCCAATGCCAAAATAAAACGATTTGATTATTTTGTCTATACCAGTTCCATTCTACTCCATTGTAAATAGAATTTATTTTATTTCTTACATCTGTTTCTGTAGCATCTGTTGTAGAAAAATACTGACGGGCAGTAATTAAACCCTGCAACAATAAAGATGTTTCTACCAAATCTCCGCCATTATCATTTGCACTAAAAGGTAGAGTGGCACCTGTAGTTCCATTTACCCAATGTGCATAAGCACCATGGTATTTTGTACAATTATTTAATAAAAAGTTGCTTATTTTAAGTACCCTTGTAGCAGCATCTGCTCTGGTTATAAACCCTCTGCTGGCGGCAGCTACAATGGCCATAACGCCAAAGCCTGTACCACCTGTGGTTACAAGTTCGCCGCTTGTATTTCTTTCTCTGGCCATACCCGAAACCGGGTGGCCAAAATCCCAAAAGTATTTAAGTGTTTGTTGCTGCACTTTATCAAGCAAAGCATTATCGGTTAGTAAAAGAAACTTGTCAGTAGAATCTATTTTGGTTACATATCCAATATTGAAATTATTATTAAGCAATGCCTTTTGAATAGCGGCAAGCGTATTGCTTATTTTTAAAGTATATCGGGTTAAATATTTTAATGGTAATTGTGGAGTAATAATTATAGTACTATCATTTTGGCTGTAGCCAACATTTATTGATACAGGTGTACTTCCATTTTCGTTTAAATTAATACTATTGGCTACAGAAGATCTATCTATTGAATTATTGAAAACTAATTTTATTGTGGGGTTAATGTTTACTTGGTAATAATTGGCATTTGATGATGCGCTATCCACTTTATTGTCAGTTAAAGAAAGCGGAGAAACGATTGGTGCAGGCAATACATCTGCTTCCTTTTTTTTGCACGACCAATTAAAAGATAAAAAAAAAGAAAGAAAAATAAATAGAAAAAATAATTTGAACCGGCTGGACATAAAATAAATTAAAAAAATAAAAACAGGGCTGTATCAAACTTTTGAATTTTGAAACAGCCCCGTTAAAAAAGTGTTCTATCTACCTGCTTTTTCAAGTTTGTATAATGCATCAATTTCTGTAGCTGTTAGAGCTTTATCGTAAACTCTAATTTCATCAACAGATCCAGTCATTGGTTTATTCCAAGTGTCACTGGTTGTGGCAAAATTTCCAAACGCACCTATATAAACAAAAGAAGGGTTATTAAAAACTAAAGTGGTATTATTACCTCTAACTTCAAATGCAGGGCTAGAAATTTTAGCACCATCAGAATATATAATAAATTTATTATCAGCTCCACTCCATGTAGCAATAATTTGAGCCCATCTTCCACTAATTTTATTAGGTCCCGCTACATGTTTCCCTGGGGTTGTAGTATTTTCAGTAACCATCCATGGTTCTAATTTAGTAAAATTTTCATAAATCTGAGTGCCAGATACTGAACTTCCAAATCCTTGTTTAATTTTAATAGAATCATTTATAGCCAATGCTTGTCCTGTTTCGGCAAATAAATTAATATTTCCAATCCATTCACCAGGTCTAGAAAGCGTAAAAATTGTAGTAGCAGTTCCAGAACCTGGAGTAGCAGTTTGATTATTTGAAATTTTAACCCATGCACTAACTGTATATGCACTTAAAGTAGCTGTAAGCGCAGCAATTGCAGGGTATTTTAAATAACCATTTGTCATAGTAGCAGCTTGCCCTTTTATGCCTCCAGCAGCATATGTTACCCCAGAGCTAGTTTCAGGTGCTGTACCAGTTTTGCTTTCAGTACCATTTCCTTCAAAAGCCCAGTATGCTTTTAAATTAGTAGCACCTACTTCATTGGAGTTATTGTATCCGCCAATTGGTGGTAGGGGAACATCTACTGCATCATTCTTTTTTTTACAACTTGTTGAAATGGTTGTTAATACTACTGCTAAAGCAAGTATCATGTTTGTCTTTTTCATAATTGTGTTTTTGTTTAATTGTTTGTTTAAAATATATGTTAATTATTAGGATTTAATATGGGCATTGTAATTATTTTTTTAATTAATAATTTTATTTAATACCCAAAATTTTGAATAATTTTATTTCCACTTAAATCAATTTGCCTTTGTGGAATCGGAAACAAATCATGCTTTGGAGAAGTATACGGTTTGCCAAGTGCTTGTAAAATGACTGCTGCTCTTCCTGTTCTTCTTAGGTCAAACATTCGGTCGTGTTCAAAAGCCATTTCTACCCTTCTTTCCTTGTACACATTGTTTCTCATATTGTTTTTGCTTATTGCATTTATACCTGTTAAACCTGCTCTTTGTCTTATTTGATTCAATGCTATTTTTGAAGCTGTTGTGTCATTCAATTCATTTTCTACTTCTGCTTTTATTAGCAATATTTCTCCATATCTACAAACCCTTAAGTTTTTGTTAGATTGACCTCTGTCAAAATACGACTCCGCAGTGCGGCTTACATAAGCTTTGTAATTGTAATAAGGATTGGGCAGTGTATTGCTTGTTACAAACCCATCCCACAATGAAGACCCCGAAACTAAGATAGTAGCTGCTTTACGTAAATCTCCAGGCTCATAGGCATTTATTAAATCTGAAGAGGGCACATTAAATCCCCAACCAAAATCTCCATTGCCCGACCCTCTCATACCCTGCACTTCTGTATATTGCTGTATGCCTTTTGGTGGGTTATCTGCAATGGCATTTATTTCCCAAATAGATTCTGTAGAAAACTCCCCTTGCTCCCGCCATATCATTGCATAATTATTTAATAATGAAAATTGATTACTATTTATTATTTCATCGCACAAAGTTTTTGATGGTCCCCATTTTTTTTGATACAATAATACTTTTGCCAACAAAGCTTTTGCAGCAAACTTTGATACCCTACCTCTTTCATTGGTAGTAATAGCAGTAGGTAGCGTTGCAATAGCATCTCTTAAATCCAACTCTATAAAAGCGTAAATATCATCTGCACTTGCTCGTACACTTGCCAATTCAATATCGGCTTGTGAGGTAAGTACTCTATCAACTTTAGGAACCCCTCCAAATACCCTAATCAAGTTCCAGTAAAAATAAGCCCTCAAAAATTTTGCTTCCCCTTTATACCTTTCTTTTTCAGGAATATTCATTTCGTTTATAAACTTTATTGCATAGCATGCTCTCCCAATACCATCAAAATTTCCTTCCCATACTTCATTAAAAGAAATATTGGTAGGTGAAATTAACCAACCATCTAATTCTAATTTATCGCCTCCTCCATCTCCTGCGGAGCTTCCTTTCTCTGCATCATCGCTTGTTATACTCGATATGCCTATCCATGGAAACGAGTGATTTTCCCAATCGTAGAGTTTATTATATACAGCTCCAATAATTCTTTGGGGTCCATCTGCTGAATTTAGTAAATCATTAATAGTAACGCCTCTAGGAGGCTCATTTAAAAAACTTTTGCTACAAGAAATAGGCATTATAGTTATTAATCCTATTATGCCCAACCATTTTATTGAAGATAAATATTTCATAATTTCTTATTTATTTAAATTGAATATTTATACCAACCAAATATGTGGCTGAAATTGGATATACATTTAATTCTATTCCAGCTTCGTTTTGATTGCCAGGTAACTCAGGTGTAAAGCCTGTATATTTTGTATAAATAAAAGGGTTTTGTGTGCTGGCAAAAAAACGCATTCTATCTATATGCTTATTTATTTTTTTTGATGAAAAATTATAACCAACAGTAATATTGTTTATTCGTACAAATGAACCAGACTCTATAAAATAATCTGTTGGATATGGTGTAACATTACTTGCACCTGGATTAGTATTGTTGTTACTACCAGGCACCCATCTATCATTGGCTACATTATACTCTACATTATAATTGCTACCAAATCTTAGGCCTTTCTTTCCATTATATACTTTGTTTCCTGCTACACCTATTACATCTACACTAAAATCTATTTTTTTCCAATTAATGGTATTGCTTAGTCCATAATAATATGTTGGTTGATAACTACCAACATGCTCTCTATCTAAGTTATCTATTATACCGTCATTATTTGTATCTACAATTTTTAAATCGCCCGGTACGGCTGTTACTACATGTGGGTAAGCATTAATTTCAGCATTGGTTTGAAAAATACCGTTTGTACGATATACCCAAAAAGAACCGATAGGTTGCCCAACCAATGTTTGTGTAGCGGTAGAGCCATTGTTTAAGTTTCCAAAATTTAGCGCCCTACCCAAACCTACATTTTTCACTTCATTTTTATTGTACGAAATATTACCCTTAATACTATAATTAAAATTTGCATTTACTTTTTTATTCCATTGCAATGCTAGTTCTACTCCAGTATTGGCAATTTGTGCAGCATTGGTTAAAAAAGAATTTTCAAATCCCACTGATGCATAAGGAATATTAAAAAGTGCATCATTGGCTACCTTATTGTAAAAATCTATTTCTCCACTTAGTTTGTTGCCTAAAATCGAAAACTCTATACCTGCATCAAATTCTCTTACTACTTCCCATTGCAAATTAGGATCTGCAATACCTGTTACAATTGCACCGTCAATTCTATTGGTGCCAAAATAGGTATAGAGTCTTTCTCGTGTTCTTAAATCAAATCTCCCTGGATCTATAACATCATTTCCAACCAAACCAAAACTTGCTCTAACTTTTAAATTATTAAAGAATTTTTGTTTTTCCATAAATTTTTCGTTGGTAGCTATCCACCCTATACCAATAGATGGGAAATTGGCCCATCGGTTAATGAGAGAAAAATTGCTATTGGCATCTCTTCTAAATGTTGCATTAACTAAGTATTTATTTTTGAACTTGTAATTTGTTCTTATAAAATAAGATTCTCTTTTAAAATGTTTTCCAATAGGATCTCTACGATTTTGTTGCCCCAATGCAGTATCTGTAAAATTTAGTTTCCAGGCAGCTTTATTATTGGGTATATTTTTATTTGCTATAAAAGCACTGTTTACCCAACCATCTCTGCGTTCTGCAGTATGGCCTAAAGTAACTTTTAGGTCATGATTATTAGAAAATTTATTTTCATAGGTTAAATAATTATCCCACACCCATTGATAAATAGAATCTTTTGTAAAACCAACATCAGCATCATCATTAAATTGTGCTCCTACTGTACCATTGGCTAAAAAGGTTTTGTAAGCGGGCGTATAATTCCATCCGTTATTTCTTTCAATATCAATACCAAATTGAGATTTATAGCTTAAGCCTTTTATTGGCTTGTATTCTATCCATCCATTTGTTTGCAATCGATTTCCATAACTTCTATCGTTGGTTGTTTTTAATGTAGCATAAGGGTTCCCTACATTGCTCACCGCACTTGATACATTACCAAAACTACCATCTGCATTTACTGCATTAAAAATAGGTGCTGCTATGTACGCAGTTGTAAACAAACTGTATGGTTTATTATTAGATATGTATTTGGACATACTAATATTGTTACCAATTTTAATTTTAGGATTAATGGTATAGTCGTGGTTATATCTACCTGTATATCTATTATAATTATTATCTAATAAAGTTCCATTTTCATTAAGGTATCCTAGTGAAAGAAAATATCGGTATTTATTTTTTCCACCACTTACAGAAAGATTGTGGTTTTGAAATAAAGCAGTTCTAGTAATGGCATCATACCAAGAAGTAGATCCTGTAATATCACCTAAAGTAACCGCAGGTGCACCTGCTGCTTCGTTAGAATAAGCAGCATACAAACCCGGGCCTGCCATTTTTACTTTATGCACCAATTGTTTTACACCTACTTGGGCGTTGTAATTAATAGAAAAGCCAGTTTTGCTACCTGCCTTTGTAGTTATTAAAACAACCCCGTTTGCCGCTCTTGCACCATAAATGGCAGTTGAAGATGCGTCTTTCAAAATATCAATCGAAAGAATATCTACCGCATTAATGTTTCTAATATCAGTTGTTATAATACCATCTACCAAATACAAAGGATCTGCACCTCCTAAAACAGAGCCTACGCCTCTTATTCTTACATTGGGAGCACTGCCAGGTGCTCCACTATTTATTATTTGCACACCAGCTACTTTACCTTGAATGGCCTGTGTAGCAGTAAGAACAGGTATGTTTAAAATATCAGAGCCTTTAATAGAAGCAGATGAGCCCGTTAAATCTTTTTTAAGAGATGTGCCATATCCTATCACAACCACTTGATCCAAATCTTTTTGTGGTTGTGTTAATTTTATATTTAATACAGTTTGGTTTGTAACCAGAATTTCTTGCTTGTTATAACCCACAAATGATATTACTAAAATAGTATTTTCAGGAACGGTGATTTTAAATTTTCCATTGTTATCGGTCGTCGTTCCTCCATTAGTGCCTTTTATTATTATGGAAACGGATTCGAGTGGTTCATTTTTTTCATTTGTTATTGTTCCTTCTATGTTTATATCCTGCTCCTCTTTATTATTAGATCGAATAGCAATAAGGTCATTTTCCAACTTGTTGTATAATAGATTAGTGCCTTTAAAAATTTTAAGCATTACATCATCTATTGTTGTATTGCTTACGGTAATACTTACTTTTTGATATAAATCTTTTATGTTATTATTATACAGAAAACGATAATTACTTTTTTTCTCTACTAAAGAAAGTATTTTATTTACTTCTGTATTTTGAACTTCTAACGATATAGCTTGCCCTTGTACTTGTATACTCAAGTAAAGGAAAAAAGAAATTGATATTAAAAATTTTGATTTCATATTTAAGCATTGTTATTTTAAAAAAAACTATAAAAATTAAATAAGATTTTATTAAACTATTTTAATTTTTATTACTCTCCAATGTACATTTTTTTATTTAATTTATTCTTAATAACCATTACTGTTATATTTTCCTTTTTTAATTATTTAGAAATAATAATTTTATCTTTTTCGATTATAAAAGTAAATTTATTTGTAAACTGAAGCGCTTTTAAGGCCTGATAAATGGTTTCTTTTTCAAAAGAGCCTGTTATCAATTCTTTTTTTAAACTTTCTGTAACTATAACAATTGAAATGCCGTACCAGCGCTCCATTTTTAATGCTATATCTTCTGATGATTCATTTCTAAAAACAAGTTTATTATCCATCCAAGCTGTTTCTACAATAGAGTTATCAATAGGATAAACAGTTAGATGACTTAACTCAATTATTGGTTTTTCTTTATTGTTGGTGTTAAAATCTTCTTTTTCTATATTCCTTTTTTCGGGTATATTCTGTAAGGTATTGAAAATTAATTTTTCGTTAGGTTTCAACATTATTTTTTCTTGCCTATCATTTAGTGTAACTTCTACACTACCACGTATTAAACTAGTTTCGGTGGTTTTATCTGTAGGGTACGATTTTACATTAAAAGCTGTACCAAATACTTTTATATCCATTTTGGTTGTATGAATAATAAATGGTTTTGATGCATTTTTCTCCACATCAAAATAAGCTTCGCCTACAAGAGAAACTTCTCTAACTTTAGCACCAAAATTTTCGTTGTCGTATGTTAATTTGCTGCTACTGTTTAGCCATACCGATGTTCCATCCGGTAATTGAATTTTTGAACGAGAACCATTTTTTGTACTTACTTCACTTTTGGCAATAGGATGGCTGTGTGCGTTAGTATTAAATTTATGGTAATTAAAAATTGCGATTGGCGTTGCAAAAATGGAAAGACAGGCTAACCCAGCAATAATCCATTTTCTTGAAGGGGTGTGTTTCTGAACTTTTTGATGCTTAAAGGCACCAGCTTCAGGTTGAATGGAATTGAGATGATACCCTTTAGTTTTTAAAATTTCATTGTGCAAATGAAAAGTAGCTTCTAAAAAATCTTCTTCATTTTCTGCTGGAATAGCCCAATAGGCTGATACAAATTGAGTAGGCATATCAAATTCTGGATGGCTTTTTATAAGCTCATCCAGCTCCAAGAGTTCAGCCTGAGTAGCTTCTCCTGATAATTTGCGGGACATTATAGTCCAAATTCTATCTCTTTGCATTTTGCATATCGGTACATTTTTTATAGAGACAAAAGAAAAAAAAATCCCCTATATCGATGTAGAAAAAACTAAATTTATTTTGTAGAATACTTTTTTACAGGGAGATTTAGTACGGAAGCTATTTTTTTAAGTGCGGTAGCTATTTGGTTGTCGATGGTTTTTACGCTTATTGAAAGTAGTTGGCTAATATCTTTATATTTAAGTTTATCTTCTTTAGCTAATTTATAAATGATTTTGCATTGAGGAGGCAGTTGTTCAATGGCAGTTTCTATTTTACTTACCAACTCTTTGCTTATGATGGAATCCGCCGCATTTAAATCCGCACAAGCAAAAGTTATATCTAAATCATCTAAAGAAAGGGTTTTGGTTTTTTGTATTTTTTGCAGTTGTCTTAAAGATGCATTGCGTACACTAATGTATAAGTACATTTTAAAATTCTCGATTTCCATTAACTGTTTTCTTCTTGCCCATATTTCTACAAATACATCTGATACAACTTCTTCTGCAGCTTCGTTTGATTTTAAGATAGAATAAGAAAAACTTTTTAGCGGTAAGAAAAACAATAAAAATATTTTTTTATATGCTACAGCATCTTCATATTCAGCAACTCTTTGCTGAAGTTCATATATATATTGTAGATTACTATTTTCGGTCATTTTCAAATAAAAAAATCGTAACCAAATGTAATCTTTTTTTTACGAATTAAATTTTAATCATGAAAATGCAAACAACAAATTGGGTTCATTTGCCATAATATCCTTCACCGCCGCATACAACACATCCAAATCCTTCTGCGAATTAAATGCCTGTATGCTATAGCGTATAAAGAGCATATCATTGTGTGGCATTACTGGCACTTCTATTTTGTAGTCATTATACAACAATGCTTTTAATGCTAATGGGTCATTTGAATTAATGGGGATGCTAAACATTTGCCCAATAAAATCTTTTGTAATGGGGCTTATTGGTTTTGTATTGAGCAAATTACAAAAACGATTTGCATTGCGCATTACTATTTCGTTACAAGCTACTCTTGTTGCTTCCCAATTATTTTCTTGCATAAATTGTATAGCAGCAGGTATGGTTAAAAATGCCGAAAAATCTCTCGTACCCTGCATTTGATGGTAATCTAAAAATTGGGAATCCGATGGGTAAATGGCATCATAACCCCAACTTACCACCAATGGGTCGAACAAATGTTGCAAACTTTTTTTTACATACAAGAAAGAACTTCCTTTTGCAGTCATCATCCATTTGTGGCATGCACCGGTGTACATATCTGCATTAAGCGTTTGCAGGTTTACATCTATTTGCCCAGGCGCATGTGCACCATCTATAAAAATTAAAATACCTTTTTCGTTTGCATAATCACAAATTTCTTGTACAGGAAGTATAAGACCGGTAGCACTGGTAATATGATCTACAAAAATGAGTTTGGTATTTTTATTTACTCCTGCAAAAAACTCTTGCAAGAAAATTTCTTTACTGATAATGGGTAAAGTGATTTTTTGTTGTACATACTTTGCTCCTGCTTTGTTGCAATAATATTTCCATATTCTATCGCATGCGCCGTATTCTAAATTTGTAGCTAACACTTCATCTCCCACTTGCAATTTCAAACTTTTTGCAATAATATTTACGGCATAGCTAGGGTTTGTTACCATTACTACATCATCTGCATGGCAGCCAATAAAATTGCCTAAAGCCTCACGGGTATTTTCTAAATACTTGATACCATTTACGGCAATAAATTCTACGGGGTTATATTCAAGCTCTCTCTGCCACTTTTGATAGTTATCGAATACAACTTTTGGGCATGCACCAAATGAACCAAAATTTAAAAAAGTAATATTAGGGTCAATTAAGAATTGTGATGTAAGATTTGACATTAAACAATTATTGAAAAATGAATATTGATTTTATTGTTGCAAGCATGTTAATTGTAAAGTGATTTTTGCTTCATGTATGATGTATTGTGAATGCTGAATTACTTATTTTCACGATTAGCTTCATACTAATAAATAAACACCTCACCTTTTTCTTTATCAACTTTTACCTTTTGTTCAATATGGCTATCGATAACAATACCACAATGGTCTGGTTGTATAGGTAATTCTCTATCAAATCTTCTATTTACTAATACACAGAGTTCTACTTTTTTAGGGCGGCCAAAATCTTGCAATGCATCTAATGCTGCACGAATTGTTCTACCAGTATATAACACATCATCAATTAAAATTACTTTTTTACCATCTATAGAAAACGGAATATCAGTTTTATTAGCTACATGTATTTCGCTACGCACATCATCTCTGTAAAAAGTAATATCAAGCAAGCCGTATTTTATTTCATCGGATGGGCAAAGTTTTTTTATTTCAGCAATTATTTTATCGCATATATACACACCTCGTGGTTGCAAACCAATAAAAATGGTTTCGCTTAAGATATTATCATTTTCTATAAGCTGTTGCGCCAAGCGATTTATGACAAGCTGAAGCTTTGTGTGAGGAATGAGAAGTTGCATAAGGCAAAGTTATTAATTTTTTTCTTTGGTCGTATTACAATACCATTATATACTTTTTTATACCATTGTTTTATTACATCAAGTTAAAGCGCTTCAAAAAAAGGTATGCAATTCATTTATATTTTTTTTAAACATAAATTAGAATACTTTTGCTATACCAACAATAATGAGAGTTACCAAAACGTTTGCGAATTATTGATTTAAAAATTAATTTAAGAATGTTTAAACTATACCAACAATTAAGGATGCATGGATGTAAGCATCTTATTCATCAATCACAAATTAGGCAGGTCGTTTACCTCAATATGATATGGTTGTTTTCTTATTTAACTGTTGTATTAAACACTATTGCTGCCCTATTCATATACCAAAGCAATTATTCTTTTTTTATATATTCTACCATTGCTGTTCAGGCATTTTTATGGTTAATTTACTTTTTGGTATCCTACAACAAGGCTATGCTAGCCAAATATTTGTACCTAACTGGCATTTATACAACCATAGCTTGGTACGACAACTTTTATGGGAATAATTCTTATACAAGTTTGTATTATTTTGCTTTTTTACCTTCCGCTTTTAATATTTTTTCGGTAAAGAAAAGTCCAATTTCTGTATCTTTTTTCTTGTTACTACCGCTTGCATTTATTTTATTTTTCGAAATGGGTGGCAACAAAATTTTTGAGCCGCACATTTGGAGCGCCCAAACTACAAATCACCTACGCATTCTAAACATTTTAATTAGTTTTATATTATTTATTTTGTATGCTGCCTATATGATCATAAACTCGGGGCATAAGCAAAATAAACTTGTTATTCAAAGTGTAGGCTTGCAAACCACACTCGACAATGCCATTGGTGCTATTTGGAGTATAGATGCCAATTATAATCTTGTTACCGTAAATAAATTATTTGCAGAGTTTGCCAAACAAGAATTTGGATTAGTTAATGTAAAAGTAGATTCCAATTTAAAAGAAATATTTTCTACAATAGCAGTTCCAAATTTTATGATAGAACATTATAGTAGAGTGCTCAGTGGCGAATCTATTTTTGAACATTTTACATTAAGAAAAAAAGATTATGAGTTGAAAGCTACGCCTATAAACGATAGTAAAGACAACAAAATAATAGGAGCCACTTTTACCAGTAGAGATGTAACCAGTAGAGTGGCTGCCGAAAAATTATTGATACAAGCCAAACAAAAAGCTGAAGAAGCTTCGTTTACAAAAGAGCGTTTTTTGAGTAATATGAGCCATGAGCTTAGAACACCGCTGAATGGCATTTTAGGCATTACCAATATTATGTTAGATGAAGTGTATTTACCCGAGCAACAAAAACATTTTGAAACCCTAAAAAATTTATCGGATCACACACTTGGTGTAGTAAACAATATTCTAGATATTTCTAAAATAGATGCAGAAAAAACCTTATTAAGCAACAATAGGTTTAATTTAATTTTATTTATCAAAAAGCTACAGTCTATTTTTGAAAATACTGCTAATCTTAAAAAAATTGATTTTGGTATAGAAGTAAATGGAGAGGCTGATATTTTCTTAAAAGGCGACGAAATAAAATTGAGTCAAGTGCTTATAAATTTAATAGGTAACTCTATAAAATTTACTGATAAAGGTTTTACAAAATTAATAATTACAATACATAAAGACAAAGAAGATGCTGATTTTATCAAATTGCATTTTGCTGTAACCGATAGTGGTATTGGCATTCATAAAAAACATCAAGAAAAAATATTTGAAAGCTTTACTCAAGCCGACGAAAATACTACTCGAAAATTTGGTGGTACTGGTTTGGGGATTACCATTTCGGAAAAAATTTTACATTTAATGAAGTCGAAATTGAATGTAGAAAGTGAACTAGGAAAAGGCTCTACTTTTTGGTTTGAGATAGAATTAAAAAAATCATCTTTTGTGCCAAATAATAAGCTCAATCTTAAAACTGAAATTAACTATACTTTGCCAAGCACAAAAATTTTATTGGCAGAAGATAATAAGATAAACCAAATTGTAGCAAAGCGCTTTTTAGAAAAATGGAATGCAATCGTAACCATTGTAGAAAATGGAAAAGAAGCCCTGGACGCTGCATTGGCTAATGAATATGACATTATTTTGATGGATTTGGATATGCCAATAATGGATGGGTATGAAGCTACCGCTTTAATAAATGAAAGACGATTGGGATTGCCCATTGTTGCTTTAACGGCAGCATCATTTGAAAATATGCAAGAATATTTAATAAAGAAAGGATTTATAGATGTTGTACAAAAGCCATTTATGCCCGATGAGTTTTACAAAAAATTGACAACAATCCTTCAAATTGCCTAAATCGAAATTTTAACTTTATTCTAATAATATTGCCATTAAAAACGATTAGTATTGCATCGTTAAAATTTTTTACCAAAACCTTATTTAGAAAATGCCTAAAATTTCTGTAGCAGTTTTAATAATAATTTTGCTTGTAGGCAATGTATTTTTTTATATGAAGTATAAAAAAATGGCTGATAAAAAAACGCCAGTTTCCATGGGATCCACAAATATGGGCACTACTTCTACTGCTGCTACATCTCCTAATTATGCTGTACCCTCTTTTGAAATAAATACAGAAATGAGACGTGTAAGAAATACTCAAATTGCTTTAAAAGATTATGCTACAAAAAATAAATGCAATCAAGACTATGCATTTGTGATAGACTTGCGCATACCCAGTTATAAAAAAAGGTTTTTTGTATATAACTTAAAAAAAGATTCTTTGCTTAATTCGGGTTTTGTGGCACATGGTACTGGCTCCGAAACGTTTAAAGGTGAGTTGGTTTTTTCAAACATACCAGATAGCCGTTGCTCATCATTAGGCAAATATAAAATTGGTGGCTCGTACAAGGGCATGTATGGTTTTTCGTATAAACTTACAGGCATAGACAGCACAAACAACAAGGCTTTTGAAAGAGCCATTGTACTACATGGTCACGCATGTGTACCCGATGAACAAAAAAGTGAGTGGCCTATTTGCTTTAGTTATGGCTGCCCAATGGTATCTCCTGCTTTTTTACAAAAACTGAAAGGGTATATCAGCAAGCAAGGGAAGACGCCGATATTGATGGAGATAATTTATTAAGCTTTACATTATAAGTAAAAAGGATTCCTAAAATTGGAATCCTTTTTAATTATAATGCTTTGATAATTTCTTTAGGTTTCCTCCATAAACACATACCCATAATCTACCGGCGGTACAAACGTTTCTTTAATCGTACGTGCACTCAACCAACGATACAAGTTAAGCATAGAACCCGCTTTATCATTCGTACCACTAGCTCTTGCACCACCAAATGGTTGTTGGCCTACCACAGCGCCAGTTGGTTTATCATTTATATAAAAATTACCTGCGCTGTTACGAAGTTTATTTACGGCAAGTTCTACTGCATATCTATCTTGCGCTATTACTGCACCTGTAAGCGCATACGCAGATGTGCCATCCACCAACTTCAACGTTTCTTCATATTTATTTTCATCATAAATATAAATGGTAAGCACGGGGCCAAATAACTCTTCACACATAGTTATATAATGCGGATTGCTTGCTTCAATAACCGTTGGCTCAATAAAATATCCTTCTGTTTTATCACACTTGCCTCCTACCCATATTTTTGCGCCACTATCCCGCTTTCTTACATTTTTTATATAACCTTCTAGTTTATCAAAACTTTTTTCATCTATCACCGCATTTACAAAATTGGTAAAGTTTTCTACAGTACCCATTTTCATGGTATTTATCATTGCTATCAATTTCTTTTTTACTTCGGCAGCCATATTGCTTGGTATGTATGCACGGCTAGCGGCACTACATTTTTGTCCTTGGTATTCAAACGCACCTCTCGCAAGGGCAGTTACCACAGCGTCCACATTGGCACTCTTGTGTGCAATTACAAAATCTTTGCCACCAGTTTCGCCTACAATGCGTGGGTACGATTTGTATATTGGTGTATTCTTTCCTATGGTTTCCCACATTTTATTAAACACCCCAGTGCTACCTGTAAAATGTAATCCTGCAAAATCGGGATGGTTAAAAACTACTTCGCCAATGGTTGGTCCATCAATAAAAACTAAATTGATAACACCATCGGGCAAGCCCGCTTCTTTTAAAATTTTCATGAACATTTGTGCGCTGTACACTTGTGTGTTGGCGCATTTCCACACCACCACATTGCCACACATGGCCGCACTTGTAGGTAAGTTGCCACCAATAGCTGTAAAATTAAATGGGGTTAATGCAAACACAAATCCTTCAAGCGGGCGATACTCTATACGGTTGTAAATACCTGGGCTGCTGATGGGCTGCTGTGTATAAATTTCACTTAAGAAATGTACATTGAAACGCAAAAAATCTATCAACTCACACGATGCATCTATTTCTGCTTGCATGGCATTTTTACTTTGCCCAAGCATGGTGGTTGCATTTATGTATGGGCGATATTTCGTTGCCAATAAATCCGCCGCTTTCAAAAAAATATTTGCACGATTTTCCCAACTCATATTTGCCCATTTATCTTTTGCTTTAAGTGCAGCAGCTATGGCTTTTTTTACATGGCTTGCATCGCCTACATGAAACTGCCCTAGCAGGTGCTTATGCTCATGCGGAGGACGAATATCCAATGTTTTTCCTGTACGCACTTCGTCTGCACCTATGTACATTGGTACATCTACTTTGGTAGATTTTAATTCTTTGAGAACTGCTTTTAGTGCAAGCTTTTCTTTAGAACCTTTGCCATAGGCCAGTACAGGTTCGTTGATGGGAGTTGGGTAGTAGAATGAGCCGTATTGCATGGTTTGTTATTTTAATGTTTTTTATAATGATTACTTATGGCTATTGTTATTTTTTCGGGTTAAAATATTTTAAAATATAATTAATTCATTCCTTACAAAACTCTTGGTCTTTTCATTGGATTTCGTTTACTATGAAAGCAAGATAATATTTTAACCGTTTGCTGCTTTTCATTAATAACAAAATATAATAAAAATGGAAATCGTTTTAGTTTAATAGCCCTCACATTTTTATACCGAATTCTATAATATGGGTTTTGAATTAATATTGAATATGCCTTTTCTACAGCAACTATAAAATTTAGTGGTGCCCAATTGCTATCTAAAGCATAAAAATCAATAGACTTATAAAATTCTTTTTGTGCACGGGGCGATACAATTACTTTAAACTCCATATTTAGCTTTCATTTGAGCAATAGATTGCTCAGCTGTTAAATAATCGCCTTCATCTTCCATTAACCGTTGATCTAATATTGTTTTCATTTCTTCAGAAAGTTCATCTTCATCTTCTTCTATAGTAATGGTTATTGCTTTAGATTTATATGCAGACATAATGGAATCAACTATATTAGGCACTTCGTCTGCTGATGCTAAATGGTATGTAGTGTACATAAAAATATTTTTGTTTCAAGTATAAAGTTACAAATTCTACTGCATAATCTAATGCATAATAAATGCCAAATTGAAATACAAATTTTCAACGGAGCCCTTCGATAAACTCAGGATAAACTAGCCACCGAAGTTCAATCAGGGCTTTTCAGTCAGTAAACAAATCATTTAATACGAAGTTTTAATACAACATCCTAACTTTCCTAGTGCCCTTCACACCCCTCAATAAATCTATGGCATTTTTACTAAGGCTTTTGTCTACATCTAGCACCACATAACCAATAGCTTCGTTGGTTTTTAAGTATTGCCCAAGTATGTTTATTTTATTTTTGCTGAGCAAGGTATTTATTTCGCTAAGTACGCCCGGCACATTGTTGTGTATATGCAATATGCGGTGCGCACCTTCTTGCGGTGGCAATGCAAGCGCAGGAATGCTGTGTGAACCTGTACTGATACCCTTTTCGAGGTAATTGAATAGTTTTGTACTTACATCTAACCCAATATTATTTTGTGCTTCTTGTGTACTGCCTCCAATATGCGGGGTAAGAATTACATTTGGCAAATCTTGCAATGGTGAATCAAAAGCATCGCCATTTTTTTCGGGCTCTACCGGAAAAACGTCTACCGCTGCGCCACCAATTTGTCCGCTTAAAATTGCCTTACGAAGTGCCATTAAATCTACAACAGTACCTCTTGCATAGTTTATTATTATAGCGCCTTTTTTACAATGTGCTAGCGTAGTTTTATTAATAATATTTTGTGTAGAAGCCATTTCGGGCACATGAAGTGTAACGATATCTGCTTTTTGTAACAACTCTTTTAATGTTTTGCTATCGGATGCATTGCCAAGCGGCAATTTAGTTTCTGCATCATAAAAAATAACTTTCATACCCAACCCTTCTGCCAACACACTTACTTGGCTACCAATATTGCCATAGCCAATAATACCAAGGGTTTTGCCACGGAGTTCATGGCTTCCTGTAGCATCTTTCATCCATTTACCTTCGTGTGCAGCTTTATTTTTATCTACAATTTTCCTAATAAGCATTATGGAGGCACCAATTACCAACTCTGCCACGCTCCTAGTGTTGCTATAGGGTGCATTAAAAACGGCTACACCATTTTCGGTAGCGGCATTTATATCTACTTGGTTTACGCCAATACAAAAACAACCTATTGCTTGCAACTTAGTAGCAGCTTGCAATACAGCCGCAGTGATTTGTGTTTTGCTTCTAATACCAAGTATGTGTACATTCTTTATTTCTTTTATTAAATCTGCCTCACTAATGGCTCCTGTTAATTTTTTTACAGATGCATATCCTCCATTTGTAAACTGTGTTATGGCTGCATCGCTTATGTTTTCTAAAAAAAGAATATTTATTTTTTCTTTAGGATAACTCGTTATTTTTTTTTCTGCCATTGTTATTTGCTTATTTTGCACAAATATATCTTTTAGAAACGTTTTTATAAACATGAATTCGTTCTATTTCTAAATTTGTACCTATAAAAAAATGATAAAATTCAATTTTAAAAGTTTGGTATGTGCAGGTTATGTGATGATGATGCTTGTGGGCTGCACCTTAAATGAGCACAGTAAAACTGATGCTAAACCACCAAAACCGCTCGTTACGTACAAAATGAATGAGCCAATACCCTTAGATAAAAAGGAAAATGATAGAATTTATCGTGCCTGCAAAATGTTTTACGATACAACCATATTCCCATCTGGCTTCAATGGTGGCATTATAGTGGCAAAGGGAGGTAATATTGTATTTGAAAAATATAGAGGATCTATAAATCTTGACGGATTAGATTCGATAACTGCCACTACGCCCCTGCATATTGCCTCGGTTACAAAAACATTTACTGCCATGGCTATTTTAAAATTGCAAGAGCAAGGCAAGCTGAGCGTAAATGATACACTTACAAAATATTTTCCAGATTTTAATTATTTTGGCGTTACTATAAAAACATTGTTAAACCATAGAAGTGGATTACCGAATTATCTTCATTTTTTAGAACAGGTTGGATGGTCAGAAGATTCGATGCTGCAAAATAAAAATATTTTAAACTTACTAATAAACAAAAAAACAGTGCTGACCGAGGCAGTGCCTGCCGATACAAAATTTGCTTATTGCAATACCAACTATGCATTGCTAGCACTTATTATAGAGCAAGTAAGTGGCATGTCTTACGCACAATACTTAAAAGAAAATATTTTTGATGCCATAGGTATGAAAAATACTTTTGTAAATTATAAATTAGATTCTAATACACTTTCCAAAAGTTTTGATTGGAAAGGAAGACGTATATACAATACTTGCTTAGATGATATATATGGCGATAAAAATATTTATAGTACGGTTGGAGATTTATTGAAATGGGATAGATTATTGGCTGACTCTGTATTTTTATCGAACAAATCGCTAGAAGCTGCATACACGCCATATAGCAACGAAAAACCTGGCACAAAAAATTATGGTTTTGGCTGGCGTATGAATGTGTATGACAACAATAAAAAAATAATTTTTCATAACGGATGGTGGCATGGCAACAATGCAACTTTTATACGTCTTATAAAAGAAGATGCTACTATTATAGTACTCAGCAATCGTTTTGCAAGATCTACGTACCGTGCAAAGGTTTTAGTAAATATTTTTGGTGATTATTTTAATTTGGAAACAGAAGATGCAGAAAATATAGTACCAGAAAATATTCCAGAAAAATTTTTGGTAAATCCCAAAAAGATGAAGAAAGGAATGTTTACTAAAACAGATAGTTTGATGTATGAAGATAAAATGGGTAAAGAAAATGGAATACTTTTTCCAGATAAGATGATAAGGCCTAATAAAGTAAAAAGTAAGATTAGAAGAAGAAAATAACTAGAGCCATGTATCTACTTTATTTATACAATTCTTTAAAAAGATTACACTGCAAAACTAGTACCGCACCCGCAAGTGCTACTTGCGTTAGGATTAGTAAATGTAAAACCACGAGAGTTTAAGCCGCCCTCCCACTCTACTTCCATACCCAATAAATAAATACTTTGTGAGTTATCTACAATAAAATTCACGCCATCTTTTTCGTACACGGCATCATTATCTTTTAGTGTATCAAAATCCAATACATAGGTCATACCGCTGCAGCCGCCGCCTTTTACGCCTACACGTAGCATTTTTGTGCCATCAAAATCAAGCTCATTCATCAAGCGTTTTACCTCTACAATGGCTTTATCTGTAAAATTTATTGGGTTTTTTATTAACGATTCCATGTTTTATATTTTATGCAAAATTATAGTTTATTTGAAAATGATTTGCATGTGCATAAAATTAATTCCGTATTTAGAAATAGTAAAGAAAATATAAATAGCCACGAATTACACAAATTTTCACTAATGATTCGTGTAAATTCGTGCCATTAGTGGCAAAAAAATATTAGAGCACTTCTAATTTTTTGCCATCAATTTTTCCAACACAAAATAAACAATTGGGCAAAAAGTAGAATTCTTCAGCGTAATATCTTGACGCTTTATAATCACATCTTCGTCGGTATATGGAAAGCGCATACAATCGCTTGGCCTATCTTCATAAATGCTACAATAATTATCTTCTCCCAAAAACGGACAAGGTTTGCTTCTGGTTACATAATCATTGTCTTCGTCTAATTCCAAATATGTTTCTATAAAAACGCCTTCTTTCATTTGCATGAGTTTCGAAATGCGCTTTACATCCGTAGCTTTAAACCTTGGGCTATAGTTTTTACAACAATTGGCACAGGTAAGGCAATTGATGTTTTCAAAAGCTTCTTCGTGCAAATCGGGTAAGGCACGCAAAGTTGTTTTTTTATCGGCTCTGTGCAAAAATTTCTTATACAGCTTTGTACGTTCAACGATTTTTTTTGCCAATTGGTGAGGAGTTTGTTGTTTTCCATTGCTGCAAAATTATGGTTTTAATCTGTACAGTAGATTCTCTTTACTGTATAAAAAAGGTAATTGTGTCTGACAGCTTATTTATAAAACAACCATTTAAAAACTACTTGTAGGTGTCAGACATATTTATAGGAGCCCTCAAATATTTTTTATAAATTGAATATCCTTTCGTATGTGTCAGACACCTACAAGCATTCTGAGAAATTGAAGTACCTTTTTTAGGTGTCAGACACAGCAAAGACTTCAATTTGGGAAGTAATGATTAATTTCTCAATACTCCACTTCTATTCCATATTTAATAAGCAAACCCTCTAAACCCAAGTGCGAAAATTTTGCTTTCTTTATTTTATTTTGTTGCGGATCTATGCGGAAATGTATAGCCGTACGAAAATCGGCTTTCTCTAAAATAGTTTCATCAAAAATGGCATCTTGCAAATCGGAGTTGGCAAATGTGGCCATGGTTAAATCTGCTTTTGCAAAGTCAACCTCTTTCAAACTACAATCGGTAAAAAAAGTATTGCGCATTTTCTTTTCAAAAAAAGAAGCATAATCCAATGGGCAATTTTTAAACCTAAGTTCAAATAAAAATTCTTTGCAATTATTAAAATGAAAACCCATCATTTTTGTTTCATTAAAAAAAACATTTTTAAACCTGGTAAGGTTTACAGTGGTTTCAGAAAAAATACAAATATTAAACGTACAGTCTTCAAAACTAGCATAGCTAATGTCGGTTTTGGTAAAATTGCAATAGTTAAACACACAGTTTGTGTAAATAGTATTGGCCAATGATTTGTTGGTATAATCAATATTATCAAAGGTTCTATCTTCTATATCGGTTGGTTGCATGGTTGTAAAAATAAAATATTACAATGTCTATTAAAAGATTTTTTTACAAAAAATTAAAAATAGCCACTAAGGCGCAAAGACGCAAAGGGAAAATGCTACGCATTTTTTCTACTTCGTGGCTTTGTGCCTTTGTGGCAAGTCCTGTTTTTTGCAGCGAAGCTGCTGAAAACTTTTACGAATGTCATTAGCAAATAAATAAATTGCATTTTCGTAATTATCAAAAATGTTGAAAACCCAAATATCAACCGTTCGTATTCTAAATATCTCCGTTCGTAGTTTTTTTTGAATGTATATGTAACTTTTTATCATTTCTTTGCGTTACATAAAAAATGATAATGATGAGTAAGAAAATTTCTGCAATGGCATTGGGCATATTAACTATAGCCACACAAGCCGCAGCACAAAGCCCAAACAAAATAAGTGGCACAGTTACAAACACTAAGAACGAAGGCTTAAAAGCAGTAAACATAAGTCTATTACATGCAAAAGATAGCAGCCTTGCAAAAGCAGATGTAACCGATGCCGATGGAAAATTTGACATAAGCACCACAAAAACTGGCGATTTTTTACTAAGCTTTTCCGCCATCGGATACGAAAAAAAATACTCAAAAAATTTTGCTATAGCCGATGGGCAAAATGTACAAGCCGAAACCGTGGCGCTTGCAACTGCCACAAAAAATTTACAAGCCGTTACCGTGGTTTCTAAAAAACCAATGATAGAGGTAAAGGCAGATAAAACGGTTTTTAATGTGGAGCATAGCATAAATGCACAAGGCAGCGATGCCTTAGAACTATTGCGTAAAAGCCCAGGCGTACAGGTGGACAACAACGACAACATAAGCATGAAAGGAAAGACGGGTGTACGTGTATATGTGGACGGAAAGATGATGCAATTGGATACCAAAGACCTTGCCGCTTACCTAAAAAGTATAAACAGCAACGATATAGAAGCCATAGAAATGATAAGTAATCCAAGCGCTAAATACGATGCCAGTGGCAATGCGGGTATTGTAAATATTCGTTTAAAGAAAAATAAAAAATTTGGCACCAACGGCAGCACCAATCTTGGTTTTACGCAAGGCTTTACACCAAAGGGCAATGGCTCCATCAATTTAAATTATAGAGATAAAAAAATAAATGTTTTTGGAAATGCTGGTGGCAATATTGGTATAAACCGCAATAGTATTGATTTGTACCGCATCCAAAATGATAGCTTATATGACCAAACTTCCATAATGAGAAATAATAATAAAAGTATAAATGTAAAAGCAGGAGCAGATTTTTTTATAAACAATAAAAATACCATTGGTGTACTAGCCAATACCAATTTTGCAAACAGCACTGCTAATAATGGGGGTACTACAAATATATATTACAACCCAAATAATACTTTTGTAAAAATATTAGACGCCACAAATACAATACCTGGCAGCCGTACAAACGCCAATTTTAATGTAAACTACCGCTATGCCGATACCAGTGGCAAAGAAATAAATATTGATACAGACTATGGATTCTTTAAAGGTACAGGCAGAAGCTACCAACCCAATATTTATAAAGACAACAACAATGTAGAATTATACAGGGTTATAAACAGAAACTACACCCCTACCGATATTAATATTTTTACAACAAAAATAGATGTAGAGCATAAATTAGGAAAAGCTAAAATAGGCTATGGATTAAAAACAGCTTTTGTTACCACTAAAAATACATTCGATTTTTTTAATGAAATAGGCGGTGTGCCAATAAAACAACTCAACAGAAGCAATAGTTTTACCTATAAAGAAAATGTAAATGCAGGATATGTAAACTACCAGCGCCAGCTAAATAAAAAATGGAGTTTACAAACAGGCTTGCGCTTAGAGCAAACCAATAGCGATGGTGATCTTACCAGAGCAGATGGCATTGTATAAGCAGACAATAAAGTAAAAAGAAATTACCTAGACCTTTTTCCTAGTGCGGCACTTACTTGGAATATAAACGAAAAGAACAGCTTAAACCTAACCTACAGCCGCAGAATTGATAGACCAACATACCAAGATTTAAACCCGTTTGAAAATAAATTGGATGAACTTACATTTGAAAAAGGCAATGCATTTCTTAGACCACAATACACAGATAATGTAGAAATGACGCATACGTTTATGGGTTTTATAAACACTACCGTGGGCTATAGTTATGTAAAAGATTTTGCTACTATTACAACCGATACAGCTGGTAATACCAGTTTTATACAACAAAAAAACTTGGCACAGCAGCAAATTGTAAGCTT
The DNA here is from genome assembly GCA_043729825.1 of Ferruginibacter sp. Classification (GTDB taxonomy): domain Bacteria; phylum Bacteroidota; class Bacteroidia; order Chitinophagales; family Chitinophagaceae; genus Ferruginibacter. Next base: position 2,268 of record JAYTLA010000040.1, on the reverse strand, counting down.
TAACCTTGGAGCACCTACACCTATAAAAAAATGGTGGAATGGTTATGTAAACTTTTGGTTTAACAAACAGTTTTACGAAGGCTTTATTGGCAACAAAAAAATAAAAGAACAAATACCAAGCTATGGTGCATACGTAGAGCAAAGTTTTAACCTTGGCAAAGATTACTCAGCAGAAATAAGTGGATGGTTTAATGGCCCAAGTGTGTGGGGCGGTACTTGGAAAACCAATTCTATGGGCAGCGTAGATGTGGGCGTACAAAAACAATTTTTACAAAAAGCTGCTACTGTAAAAATAGCTGCTACCGATATTTTCTTTACCTCTCCATGGAAAGCCACCAGCAATTTTGGTGGCCTGTACATACGTGGCAGCGGCGCATGGGAAAGCCAAACATTTAGGGTATCGTTTAGCTACCGCTTTGGTAGTGCACAAATAAAAAGTGCTAGAGAAAGGAGAGCAGGCTCAGAGGCTGAAGCTAGACGAATAAAAGGTGGGGGGTAATTTATTTTGATGTTTTTGCCTATGGGTATTGCATGAGCCCTCCCATCCAACTCATAGCTTTAGCGGCATGGTATTTGACCATCCGAACAAATTATAAAAACTATTTTGAACAGTAGAAATAATAAGTACAAAAATGAAAATACCATTTCAGTATTCACCTTAGTTTGTGTATGAGGTAAAATTCGCTAATCTCTATTTTTCACATGCCTAAATTATGAGTGTGTGCTCCCATGGGTAACTAGGCATATACTATATAAGAAATTACACATTAATACTAAAAAATTATTATCAAATAACACGAAGAAATTAATTTTTTATCTTTTACCATTATTACAATTTAATGGGCAACTTTATAGGTATAATTATTTCTTAAGTACAGACAGCGATTTTCAATTTGAATTTAAAATTGTTGGAGAAGAATTTAATGGCGGGATTAATAAAAATTGAAAAGACTATTACGAAAAGAAGGATAAGACAAGCTTTAAGTTGTGGTTAGCTGAAACTAAAAAATGGACAGCTTCAAATGCAAGTATGACACGAAGTACGAAGCCGATGGAGGATGAACTTGCAAAATAAATAAGGGGTAAAACATTGCAAAAGTTGGTCTAGAAAGTGTAGCAATAGGCAGCGGTATATATGCTAGCTTGGGCTCTGGCTAGATAAGCAATATTGGGCATTAGTTCTTAATATCATTTTCATATCTTTACACAACATCGTTTTTGGGCAGACAATTGGACAATACCCAACCTTTGCCAACCACAATCTGTAATGCAAAAACAGACCAAGATTATAACGAAGATTTTATCACCAAAATTGACTTGAATCTATTGAAATGAAAAAGATATTAGTAACGTTTATTATTTTAGCAATTTGTTGTTTAAAGACACAAGCACAAAAAGTAAAAACAAATCAACACAATAAAGCAATGACTCAAATAGAGGACAAACTTGCATTAAAAGAATTGGTAGATATTTTCTCGATACTTGCCGACCAAAAAAAGACAGAAGAACAAACTTTACTTTTTACCGAAAATGCAGAAGTTGTGTCAATTATGAATGGACTAGCACAACCAGCTTTGGTTGGGCGAAAAAAACTTGGCGAGGCCTTTGGAGGTTTTTTAAGTTTGTTTGAAACTGTCTATCATCTTAACGGGCAACAAACTGTACAAATTAATGGTAATTCTGCTACAGGAACCGCCTACAGCCAAGTAACACTAATTGGTACTGAAAACGGAAAGAGGATGAAAACGACTTTTGGTGTTATTTACAAAGACGACTATTTGAAGGTAAACGGACATTGGTTAATCAACAAAAGACAGTCTAATTTTACTTGGATAGAAAAAACAGAATTTGGACATTAATTACTTTATTTGTTCTACAGACAAAATGCACTACTACCAACACGGTGTTTGTTATACAAAAACTTTATAGAGTAACCTCCATAATACGTTTATAAAAAATTCATTTCTTCATTCATATTTTTTCCTTTAAATACTTCTCCAAAAATAGCTCTGTTTGTGGGGTTGTGTAGCGCCTGCATGTGGCGATTGTGATGAAGATCGGTGGCGGTAAATGATGCTAAATCGTTTTTTATAATGTACGAAGCAGCTTTGGCTACAGGTTTTCCGTAATATCCTGTAAGTGAGAGTAGGTTTACTTGCATTAAAAAACCAATGACTATCCGCAATTAGGTGCAAACTAATTTAATTAGTATATATTTGCTAAATAAATTAGACTTTATGAAAATAGATAATTTTTTCAGTACTTATT
>JAYTLA010000039.1:0-17008 GCA_043729825.1 Ferruginibacter sp. | reverse complement strand
GTTCATATCAAACTTTATTGTGTAGTAACTACAAAGTTGATAAAGGGTGGTCACAAAACCACCCTTATTTTTAATTTATATCGGACAACACTAGTTTTTATATAAATAAATTTAAATCGTATTTGGAATTTAGTACTTAAATAATCAATCTTCTTTACCACCCTTATCCCCCACAAAATTTTGATCTTTATTTTTAAACAACACATTAAAAGTAGTAAGCGAACCATAGCAACGAGTAATGTATTGTTGTATGTTTACTTTTTCTTCGTCGGTTAATTTTTTATGACTGTTTATGTTTTGCTCTAACACTCGTAGCCTATCTCTCAGCATTACTATTTTATGAAAGAAATCATCTATTGGAATTTCTTTTGGTTTTAAAGTTTTATCTGCTGTTTGCAAAACCATAGTACCACCAATCCATTTATCGCCAAGTGGCACTTGTTCGGTAATGCCACCCCACATTTTTAAAATTTTCAATAAAGATTTTTCTACCTCAGAAGTTGTTTCTATTTCTTCACTCACATTTTCAGCAATAATTTCTTCTAGCTTAATATCGTCTTTATCTATTTCTTTTATGCCATGCTCAATAAACGAAATTAAATACGTAGCGTATTTTACTCCAACAATTACGCCTGGGCCATGTTGTGTGTGCTGCAAGCGTGTACCTATACCTAATGTGAGTTGATCCATAAAAAATGTTTTTTACAAATATAATAGTTTGACTTTTTATTATTTATAGTTTGAAAGTACTACAATAACAATTTTACGCATTTTTCCGCTACTTTTGCAGCCAACAAAAAAAAACATTTACAATGGCAACTACAACAGATATACGCTCAGGACTTATTATTAAGGTAGATGGTAGTCTATATACCGTTATTGATTTTGGGCAAAATAAAACAGCCCGTTCGGCGGCAAAAGTATGGGCAAAACTAAAAGGTGTTGATAATTCTCGTACAATAGAACAAACATGGAATTCTGGAGAAACAATTTACCCAGTGCGTGTAGAAAAGAAAGCATATACCTATTTATATAAAGATGATACTGGTTATAGCTTTATGGATATTGAAACGTTTGAGCAAATAACTGTAGCAGAAACAATGATAGACGCCCCAAGATTTTTAAAAGATGGACAAGAGGTATCTGTATCTATTAATGGTGAAACCGATATGCCTATGGCAGTAGAATTACCAGACAAAATTGTTTTATTGGTTACCTATAGCGAACCCGGTATGAGAGGGGATACCGCTACTAAAACCTTGAAACCTTGTACCGTAGAAACTGGTGCAACAGTAAACGTTCCTCTTTTTGTAAACGAAGGCGAATTAATAAGAATATTGGCAAAAACTGGCGAGTACGTAGAGAGAGTAAAGAGCTAATTAATAATTGATAATTTTATAATTAATAATGGATAATGGCGAAAGTTGTTATCCATTATTTTTTGCCTTTTTATGGGCTTTTTGAAGGATTTTTAACCATTTTTGGCAATTTTTAGCGCTTTTTAGGCATTATTATTCATTTTAAAAAATAATAATAATTGTCTTTTTTTATAATCATTCCCTACCTTAGCGGTCCTAAAAATATTGCAATAACCATTTAACAAACTAACATGGACATTAAGCAAATACAAGAACTCGTAAAGCTCATCAACAAAACATCTATTGGCGAAATAACCATAGAAGAAGATGGAACAAGAATTACCATTAAACAAAAGAAAGATCCTTCTCAAAAAATTTATACTCAAGGCGCTCCCAACACATATAGTGCACCTGTGGCTCCACAACAGTTAACTGCTCCAGTTGCTGCGGTTTCGGTTGCACCTATAGTAAGTGAAGCGCCAAAAGCGGATAATCTTATTACTATAAAAAGCCCAATGATTGGAACTTTTTATCGCTCTGCAGGCCCTGGCAAACCTTTATTTGTAAACGTAGAAGATGAAGTAACGCCAGGCAAAGTAGTTTGTATTATAGAAGCCATGAAATTGTTTAATGAAATAGAAAGCGAAGTAAAAGGAAAAATTGTAAAAGTATTGGTAGAAGATGCCAGCCCTGTTGAGTATGATCAGCCGTTGTTTCTGGTAGAACCAATGTAAAATTTGCAAATGAGAAAATGTGCAGATGTGCAAATAGAAAATCGAAAGTGCTAGGAAAATAGCAATCTTTCTATCAAATAAATTTTACAAAAAATAATTTTTATGCGAACCGAACTTACAGAAAATAATCCCTTATTAAAATTATCTATAGCTTTCTCACTTCAAGTAATTGATTATTGTGAAATATTAAATGAGCAAAAAAAATACATAGTAGCAAAGCAACTTATGCGTTCTGCAACTTCTATTGGTGCTAACGCAATGGAAGCACAAAACCCTGAAAGCAAAGCCGACTTTATTCATAAAATGAAAATTGCTGCAAAAGAAGCAGGCGAAACTCAATACTGGTTGATACTTTGTGAAAAAGCACAAAATTATCCCAAACCAACTGATTTATTAAATAAATTAGAAGAATTAAATAGAATTTTAGGAAGTATAATTTCTACAGCTAAACGTAAAACGCCATTTAGCTATATACTTAGTTTTTTTATTTTTTAAAAATTAAAGCAGTGGCATATCTGCAACAAGGCTTGTGTAATTATTTGCACATTTGCCCATTTGCATATTTGCCCATTTTTTAGATATGTTTAAGAAAATATTAATTGCAAACCGTGGCGAAATTGCTTTACGTGTAATTCGTACATGCAGAGAAATGGGCATTAAAACAGTAGCTGTTTATTCTACCGCAGATAAAGATAGCCTACATGTAAAATTTGCAGACGAAGCCGTGTGTATTGGCAAACCTGCAAGCATGGATAGCTATTTAAACATACCTCATATTATTGCGGCTTGTGAAATTACTAATGCTGATGCTGTGCATCCTGGTTATGGTTTCCTTGCAGAAAACAGCAAGTTTGCAAAAATTTGTGGTGACCATGGCATAAAATTTATTGGACCCACACCAGAAATGATAAACTCCATGGGCGATAAAGTAACTGCAAAAGCAACCATGATTGCTGCAGGTGTACCAGTTGTACCGGGTGTAGAAGGTTTATTGAGAGATGCAGAACATGCAAAAGAAGCAGCAAGAGAAATAGGCTACCCTGTAATAATGAAAGCAACAGCTGGCGGCGGTGGCAAAGGCATGCGCTTGGTATGGGAAGAAAGTGAAATAGAAAAAAACTTTGATAATGCAAAAACAGAAGCAGCTGCATCTTTTAAAAATGATGGGTTGTATATGGAAAAATATATTGAAGAACCACGCCATATAGAAATACAAGTGGTGGGCGATCAGTATGGAAATGCATGTCACTTAAGCGAAAGAGATTGTAGCATACAACGTCGCCATCAAAAATTAGTAGAAGAAAGTCCTTCTCCATTTATGACCGATGAATTGCGTGAGCGCATGGGCGATGCAGCTGTAAAAGCTGCAAAGTGTATAAACTATGAAGGCGTTGGTACCATCGAATTTTTGGTAGATAAGCATCGCAATTTTTATTTCATGGAGATGAATACTCGTATTCAAGTAGAGCATTGTGTAACAGAGGAAGTTATTAATTACGATTTAATAAAAGAACAAATAAAAGTAGCAGCAGGCGAAAAAGTAAGTGGTAAAAATTATTATCCTCAAATGCATGCCATTGAATGTAGAATAAATGCCGAAGATCCATACAACGATTTTCGCCCATCGCCAGGAAAAATTACCGTACTGCACCAACCAGGCGGGCATGGTGTACGTGTAGATAGTCATGTATATGCGGGCTATGTAATTCCACCTTACTACGATAGTATGATTGCAAAATTAATAACTGTAGCACAAACCCGTGAAGAAGCCATCAATACCATGTATAGGGCTTTGAGCGAATATGTAATTGAAGGAGTAAAAACAACCATTCCTTTTCATTTGCAATTAATGCAAAATGAAGATTTTAAAAGTGGAAATTTTACGACTAAGTTTTTGGAAAGTTTTACGATGAAGTAAAAAAAATATTTTTTATAAAAAAAGCTACCCAATTGGATAGCTTTTTTTTTGTCCTCTTATTTTTTTAAATTTTAATAATTTGTGATGTAGATTTTTTAGCTGCATCAGTAATGATAAGAATATAACTTCCAGCTGGCAATCCATTTAAATTATCGATGTACAATGTATTGCTTCCCTTAATAACTTTTGCTTTTTCTACTCTCATAGTTTTTCCTTCTGTATTTACAATACGAATACTAATTGCTGAATTGTTATCCGATTCATAATTAACAGCAAGTTTTATCTTAAAAGGATTTGGACTAACAGCAGATATTTCTGAACTGCTGCTTCCACTTCTACTCAATACAACAATAGAAGAGTAGATTATCTTTCCTTCATTGTCCACAGACTTCAATCTGTAATAATGTTTGCCAGCTGTTACTCCTTTGTGAGTATATGCATAATCGGAAATGGAATTGGTATTTCCTTTAGCTGCTGCAATACCGATGGTTGCAAAATTATTTCCATCTACGCTGTGCTCCAATTCAAAATGCTTAAGATTTATTTCTTGCGATGTTGCCCATTTCAATTCATTATCATTATCCACTTTTGAACCAGTGAATGATAATAATTTTATTGGTAACACTCCTGCTCTTGCTGAAGGGATAATATAAACCGAAGGTGTTACATCTATTATTCCTAAATTATCTGTAGCTGTATAGGTAAAAATAGCTCCTTTAAAAGTATTGGTAGAAGCAAATCGAATTTGCGAAGCCTGACCAACACTTACATTTTGTACTTGACTAAGTGAAGTAACGGCAACACCGTTTAAATACAACACACCTTCGGTAGTGGCAGGTAAAGATAAAATACTGTAGAAAGCCACACTCACATCATCTGTAGCTACAAGTGGTGCTATTGGTAAATTAGCAATTGCATTTTCTGTGAAAGCCGCTGTAATTACACTTTGCGATATTGGCGGCACGTTTGCAAATATTTTATATGATACTGCTGTTAAATCTTTAGCCCCCAAATTATCTGTAGCAGTATAATCGAAAGATGTTGTACCACTAAAATTATCATTTGGATTAAACGACAATTGATTTGCTTGTGCCAATGTAATGACCATACCTGCGGCAGGCAATGAATTTATAGCAACATTATTTACTAATAAAACGCCATTAGTAGGCAGTGTTAATATAGTATAAGAAGCAATAGTACCATCATTATCCGCAGCCTGCAAACCTGATATTACTTTGGCAGGTGTACCAATGGCATTGGTTATTACTTGGCTATTATTTTCTATTGCTTCTGGTGCAAAGTTTATAACTGGTATTGTATATAAAGCTGCTGTTCTATCTGTTCCTCCAAAATTATCGTTAGCTACATAATTAAAACTTGCATTACCTATAAACCCAGCACTTGGATCAAACTCAAGCCTATTAGCATACATCATCGGAATAACTTGTCCTAATTTTATCGGACTACCATCCATTACCAATACACCACTACTTACAGATGGCAAAGTTGTAATGGTAAAACTTTCTACCGCACTTTCATCAGTACCTGCTAAAGTTTGAATAAATGCAGGGCCACCATTACTAGATAATGCTCCAGTTGTTACATCATTCGTTATTGGATCTGTATTGGCTACATTCACAATAAATGTTGACAAATTACTCAACGAACCATCGTTATCATATGCATAATAAGTAAACTTAACCGGACCATAATATAATCCCGAGGGTTTAAATTTAAGTGTGGCTGCTTGTGCTAAGGTTATTAATTTATCTCCAATTGTTATTGAATCGTATGTACTTCCACCAGTATTGTACCATAGTGTACCATAATAGCTTGGCGGAATTGATAAAATTCTATAACTATTTACACTGCCGTCATAATCTATAGCCGATAATGGACTGATAGAGGATGCTGCATTATTAAAAATAATATTGTTTGTAATTACAGCACTTGCTACTGGTAATTGGTTTATGTTAGATCCTGAAACTGGAATAGTATAAACAGCTATATTACTTGAATCATTTATATTATCTATTGCTCTGAAATTAAAAGTAGTGCTACCAATTATATTTCCTGTTATTATTCTAATACGCTTTGATTGGTCTGCAGTTAATATTTGATTAGCCAAAATATTTGTATAAACATTTGTACCTAGTGCATCTACTTGTAATGTACCTAAAGTTGGTAACGATAATATTTTATAATTAACAATAATACCATCTGCATCGGTAGCAGTAGGCGCAGGAATTTTTACCGTTGACCCTTTTTTCACTTCAACAATTGTTTTGCTAATAGCTACTGGCAAAGTATTAACCGTTTTTATATTCTGTTTTACTTGGTTAGAAAGAGCTCCAGCATTATCAAAACTCCTATACTTAAAATTAATATCGCCCGCAAAGCTACCCGATGGCACAAAAGTAATTTTTGATGCACTTAATTTAGAAATCGTTTGATTAATAACTGCTGGTATATTATTTACATATAGTACACCTTGTGTTGCTGCTGGTAAATTTGTTAATACAAATCCTTCAACAGTACCATCTGCATCTGTACCTACTAGAGTCAAACAATTATTAGATACAGCACTAGTATTAATGTTAGCCATAGTAATATCTGTAGATACTGGTGCTATGTTAAAAGAAATAATTGGAATTTTATATAACCCAGGAGTAGGATCAGTCATGAAACCTTCGTCGGCCACATTGTAAGTAAACACAGCAGTATCTCTGCTATTTGGCGCTGGATGAAAACTAAGTGTACTTGCTAGGTTTGGCATAATTATATCTCCAGCTTCTACTACCACATCTCCTAAATACAGTTTGCCATATTTTATAGAATCTGGCACCGAAAGTATGATACCATATTTTAATGGTTTACCATCAGGATCACTACCCGATATAGTTTGTATTGTCGTTTTTGGTAAATTATTAAACATTGATGGTGCTATAATATCTGGCACAGATGGCGCTAGGTTTACCACTGGTATTTTTACAACAGCTGGACTTTTGTCTATTAAATTTTCATTATCAGTAGCAGTAAATGTAAACTCTGCTATACCAGTAAATCCAACAACAGGGTCAAATTGAATAGCAGCAGCAGCAGATGCTGGTACAACAGTTCCCACAACTATATTTGTATTTGTAGTGCCAACTGTATATCTCAATTTCCCTTCTGTAGCTGCAGGAATGCTTAATATTTTGTATGAAGCAATTGTATTTGTTGCATCAGGATCTGTTGCTGAAATAGCAAACAATGGTTTCCAACTTGCACCTGTATAAATAGGATTATTAGTTGTATCATGCGCTATTGGTGGTACTTGTTGTGTTGGCAAATACATTATTGCTGGCGTATTATCTTCCAATCCATTATTATCGCCTGCTGTATAAGTAAAGTCTGCTACACCATTTAATACATCAACAGGGTCAAACATTAAAGTAGAAGCTTGTGCAATCGTTAATATTTGATTTTGAGAAACCGGCGCATAGCCCGTTCCGTTGTTATAAAATAATACTCCTTCAGCAATTGTTGGCAAAGAAATTATTTTATAATAAGCTACAGCACCATCTTTATCTTCTGCTTTTAATGGCATTACATTAAACTTAGTAGAGCCTACAGGATTTGCAATAGCTGCGCTAGATACATCTGCAGATACTGGTGGTTGATTCACCATTTGCAAAGTTATTGTTGCTGGCGTATTGTCAATGGCTTCATTATTATCAATAGCGGTAAATAACAATTCTGAATAACCAACGTAAGTACCAGAAGGTTTGTATTGCAATGCTGATGCTTGTGTTGCTGTTAAAAATTGTCCAACATACACCTCACTTTCGGTGCTGTAAATTTTACACTGCGATGCTGGAGGCAATGAAGTTATTCTATACCCTTTTATAGTGCCATTATCTGTAGCTTCTAAAGCACACATACTTTGTACATCTGCATTGCTAGCTATGGGTGTACATATTTTTGTAATAGCCACTGGTGGCGGGTTTACAGGAATAGTATAAATAGCCGGTGTTAAATCTCTTAAATTACTATTATCAATAACCGTGTATTGAAAACTAGTTGCACTTCCAAATCCATTATTAGGATCGAAGTGTAACGTTTTCATTTGCGCAGGAGATAAAATTAATTCACCAGCTGGCAACGAACTTATAATTGTATTTGGCGTAGCAATATTATTATCATTATCATAACTCAACACACCATTACTCGGTAAAGATTTTAAAACATAATTCACTACCATTCCATCTTCATCTGTACCAGCTAATGGTACAATATCTCCAATTGTTTTTCCTAAACTACCGTCTGGGTTAGCTATTAATGTCATTGTTTTATCTAATGCAACTGGTGGTGCTGCAGGGCATATTGTTACATCAAATGTTTGATAATATTCTCGTCCACATCCGTCAGTTACGGTACAAGTAAGTGTGCACGGTCCGCAAGTTATTATCGAGGGTGCCGTAAAAACCGTTACCGTATCAAATGAATTGCTAAATGTACCACCGCAAGATGAAGACCATTTATAAAAATAATTTGCAGATGCAGGATTGATTGGAAGAGAAACTCTATATGTATATGAACTTAACGATGTTAAATTTATTGCTCCCACGATAGAAGGATTTAATGCCTTATCATAGACCGATAAAAAAGAAAAATTATAAAAAGCTCTTATAGCAGCAACAGCATCCGGATTACTTTGTCCTCTTTCAATATTGTGTCCTCCAGTGTACATTACCTCGCCTCTAGTATTATCTCCAAAAGCTCTGCCATACACAATTGCAGCTGCCTCTCCAGGAGAGGTAGATGGCACATTTATTTGTGTAGCGTCGTAAACAGCTACTTTAGTTGTTGGTCTCCAACCTCCTGTTTTTGGTAAAAAAACCTGCTCCGACCCGTTTTGCATAGCTTCATCTGCCACACCCATAAACTGCATTTCGGGGTCATTCGGATATCTATAGCTATAAGGTGGTGTTCCATCAGCATGGTCACCCCAAAGCAATAAACCATTTTGCGAAAGGAAGTTCATTTTCACTGATGAGTCCAATGGATTAACCATGTTCTCTATCACACTAGTTGCATGACACCCACCCCAAATCCATCCTCTATTAGATTTGTTCCAGTAATACATGTTTTTATGCGTATCCCAAGTTGGGTCGGCATGTGGCATTACAAATAAATCATCGCATGTATTTAATTCTTCGGGTAGTTTTTTGGGATAGCTTATAGTAGGAATACCAGCTGCATCTAAAAATGCTAGCGCAATATTTCCATTCTGAAAATCAAAAGTCCATCTTGGTGTATATTTCAAGGTGTAAGTAACATCTATATTAAAATCGGTGACTGTATTGGTGCCTTGCACACCCTGTAATTGCCAATAAGCAATACGAGCATTTACAGCTGCAGTTCTATATTTAGAAGGAATAATAAATGTACCACCTCTGTAGTCAATGTTATTATGACTAAAGTCTATGCCATCTTTTGCTTTCATCGGATTAATTATCCATTTTACTTGCACTCGATGGTTCTTAATTAAATCGTGAAGCATTCCCCACGGTTTCACACCATTACTGTAGGTTTGAGGGGTTATACCCATATTCACAATAAATGAACCAGTTGGTATTGGCTCGTTTGCTGCAAAGGTCTTCATAAAGCTAAAGAACGCAATAATAAATACTGCCGCTACTTTACTTTTTGGTAAAAATCTTAACATGATACTCTATTTTTTATAAAAAAAATGTAGCAAAGTATAAGATTCTATGTGTGTTGCTGTGTTGAATTTTGATGAAAATTAGGGTATTCGATTCAACACGTGACTACTAAATGCTTTTTTGTATATTTTATTGTGTGTAAAACTAAAAAAAAACAAAAAAATGACAATAAAAATATTTTTTTATGTGTAAAACATTTATTTGCATTATCTATTACATATAAATATTACTACGTAGAATAATTATTTTTTAGAGCAATTTAAATAAAAGCGATAAAAATGAACATATAAAGAAAATAATAAGCCCTATATTGCTATTGTATTTGTAATTTTTGAACAAAGTAATTGAGATTTTTTGTGGAGAATAACGGATTCGAACCGTTGACCTATTCACTGCCAGCGAAGCGCTCTACCAACTGAGCTAATTCCCCAAGAAGATTACAAATATAATTTTATAAACTTATCATTCAAAAAAAACTCCGAAACAATTTCGGAGTTTATAACTTTCAACTTTGAACTATCTTAATCTCCCCATACTTCATCTTCCCCTTTCAACCATTTTTTTACCAAATCATTTGTTACAGATTTTGGACGTTCTAATGGGAAACCAAAAGCCCTATCCCAACAAAGGCTAGCCAGTACGCCAAGTGCACGACTTACGCCAAACAGCACTGTATAAAATTCATACTCTACCATACCATAATGTACTAGCAATGCACCACTATGTGCATCCACATTGGGCCAAGGGTTTTTTATTTTTGCTTTTGTACCAAGTATTGGTGGTACAGCTTCATAAATATTCCAAACTGTTTGTACAAGCGGATCGTTTGGCATATGCTTTTTACCAAATTCCATTTGAGCAGTAAAACGTGGGTCTGTTTTTCTAAGCACTGCATGACCATACCCTGGTACAACTTTCCCTTCTGCCAATGTTTTTTCTACATACTCCGTTATTTGTTCTTTTGTTGGTGCATCGCTTCCAATTTGCTCACGCAATTCAAAAATCCATTTTATTACTTCTTGGTTTGCCAAGCCATGTAATGGACCTGCAAGTCCATTCATACCTGCAGCAAAACTTAAGTAAGGGTCACTCAATGCAGAGCCTACCAAATGTGTAGTATGTGCAGATACATTTCCACCTTCATGGTCTGCATGTATCGTCATGTATAAGCGCATGAGCTCTTTAAAGCCTTCATCTTCGTAGCCCATCATGTGTGCAAAATTACCTGCCCAATCTAACAACCCATTAGGTTGTATATGCTCTCCTCCTTTATATTTTCTTCTATAAATATATGCAGCTATTCTTGGTAGGCGTGCTATCAAATCCATGGTATCATCAAAGGTAGCATCCCAATAATCTTTTTTACTCATGCCTTGCGAATAGCGTTTTGCAAAACTACTTTCAGTTTGTAATGCCATTATAGCTACCACAAACTGTGTCATTGGGTGTGTAGTTACAGGCAAAGCTTCTATTGTAGCAAATACATGATTAGGTACATGACTTCTGCGCTGCCACACACTTGTAAGGTGGTGCACATCTTCTTCCGTAGGCAAATCGCCCACCAACATTAAATAAAACAACCCTTCGGGCAATGGCTCAGAACCACCCGGTGCTTTTGGTAATTTTTGTTGCAATTCAGGAATGGAGTATCCTCTAAAACGAATTCCATCCTGTGCATCTAGCAATGAAGTTTCTGTTACCAAACCTGTAATGCCACGCATACCCTGATACACTTGCGAAAGCGTAACCTCGCCAATTTTTTTATCGCCATGCTCTTTAAGCATTTCTTTCATTTCTGCACCAACTACATCTGCTTTTGCTTTAAATTTTTCTTTAATGATTCCCATAGTTATAGAATTATATTTTTTATTTATTGTGTTTTCATTTTTGTCCAAACAAAGAAGCAGCTATATGCAACTTCAGTGGCGACGCTCCGTTCAACATTTTACCTTTTATCAACTTTCATTATGCAATAGAACAACAATACCAAAAAACCAGTTGCATAATCGAATACCTTATCTTCTAGCTCTCCCTCTACACGAAGTGGAGAGGGCAAGGGTGAGGATAAATCGATGCCTAAAAATACGACAGCATGGCTAGCTAAACAAATCATTTACGTAAAATAAAAACTAAATTATTTCGTTGTTCAATTTTTTGAAGACGTTGCTATCGTTGCCAAATTGAAAAACAAAAGTTGAAGAGCTGCGGGATTGTAGTGGAAATCCTTTTGTGAGGAGCGAAAAAAAGATTGTAACGAAAAGCCCAAACCTATGATGAATAAAGGTTTTCAACCGACAGCAAAAAAAAAATTTTTACTTTGCTGCCCTTCTATAAAGTATCAAAGCTAATACGCCAAAAATAACGTTAGGCATCCATGCGGCTACTAGGGCAGGGAAATTTCCTTTTGTGGCAAATACTACTGAAAATCGACTCAACAAAATGTAAAACATGCTTAATACAACGCCTATTGCAATGTGGGCGCCACTTCCACCCCTTACTTTTCGGGAGGCCAGTGAAGCTCCAATTACTGTGAGAATGAGTACCGAAGCTGGAATGGCATCTCTATTATACCTTTCTACCAAAAGCGAATTGATGTTTTCAGATTCTCTAATTTTCTCCATCTTTATAAACTGCTTTAGGTCGGGTGTGCTCATTTGGTCTTTTAAATAATCATCTTTTCGAAGATCTAATGGCTTAAAATTATATCCCATTATTTTTTGTGGAGAATTGGTAACGGTTTCATTTAAGTCATGATAAGTACGTTCTGATACAGATGTTAATTTCCATTTTTTTGTAGCAGTATCCCAATTAAAATTAGAAGCACGCAAATTATATTGCAGTTTATTATCTTTAAATTTTTGGATAAAGAACCCTGTGCCAGTTTTAGAAATGGTATCGTATCCCCTTATTCCCACGAAAGAGTTTTGATCTAATTTAAAATAAAGATTTTGTTTGTAAGATGTAATTGGGTTTGCAAAACTCATGTTTACATCTATATATTTTTTTTCGAAATCGGCCCATTTTCTATTGGCATTTGGCACAATGAATTGATATCCTAGCCACAAAATCATAGTGAGTATAAAGCCTCCTGCAAGAAAAGGCGCCATTAAACGACGATAATTTACGCCACTGCTTAGCACAGCAATTACTTCGGAACGGCCAGCCATTTTTGATGTGAAAAATATTACGGAAATAAAAACAAACAAAGGAAAAAGCATTGCATCTATACGAGGAATAAAGCCTAAATAATGCTCCGTAAATATCTGCATGGCAGATAGTTTTGATTTTGTAAAATCATCGGTTTTTTCGCTAATATCCACTACCACCACAATAGCTGTAAACAAAATAAGACAAAAGAAAAAAGTGGTAAGATATTTTGAAATGATATACTTGTCTATTATTTTCATGCAGGGCGAAAGTTACAACTTATTAGATTTGAGATGCAATATTTTCGTGAAAAGTTTATGTTGGAAAAGTTAAAGTAATTGCAGACGAAAGACCATGGACAACAGACAACAGATTACTGATACATTCTAGATTATACTAAATCACACTTTACATACTCTCCTCTTCTCGCTTTCCACTTACCACTCACGACTACCCACTCACCTCTCACCCACCGCTCTAGCCGCTATCCACCCTGTTGTCCATGCATTTTGAAAATTAAACCCTCCTGTTACACCATCTACATTTATTACCTCGCCTGCAAAAAACAATCCTTTGTGCAATTTGCTTTGCATGGTATTTACATCTATCTCTTCCGTTTTTATACCGCCTGCAGTTACAAATTCTTCTTTAAAAGTTGTTTTGCCTTTTACAGTAAATTCTTGTGCACACAAGTTTTTAATTAATTTGTTCTGTTCTTTTGCAGGCAAATCTGCCCAACGAATATCCTCTTTCACTTCGCTCACTTGCAATAAATATTCCCACAATCTAGATGGCAATGCAAATGGATTCCTGTTTTGTATTTTAGTTGTTGCCATATCAAAACGTAACAACTGCATTTTATCTTTTAATGTTATTTCGTTGTAGTCGGGCATCCAATTTATGATGGCTGTAAAATCGTAATTTCTTTTAGCTAAAATAATTGCAGCATATGCCGATGTTTTTAAAACAGCAGGGCCACTCATACCCCAATGTGTAATGAGCAATGGTCCGCTTTGTTGCATTTTTTCTCCAGCTATTTTTACTATGGTGTTTTCTACAGACAAGCCCATCAATTTTGTAATGGAGTTATTGGGCATATTAAATGTAAACAAAGATGGCACTGGTTCTTCAACAGTATGCCCAAGTTTTATTAACCATTCGCTCTGCGATAATTTTTGTGCACCACCCGCCGCTACGCATATATTATCTGTTGTTATTTTTTTATCTGTAGATGTGGTGAGTATCCATTGTTCATTTTCTTTCGCAATAGATTTCACATCTGTATTCATCTCAATATTCACTTTGTATTTTGTCGCTTCGGCAAGTAAGCAATCTATAATGGTTTGCGAATTATTTGTAGTAGGAAACATTCTTCCATCGGCTTCTGTTTTCAACTTCACGCCTCTTTCTTCAAACCAAGCAATGGTATCTGTCGTAAAAAAATGATGAAAAGCTTTTTTTAAAAATTTCTCTCCCCGTGGATATTTTTTTATCATATCAGCCATACTAAAACAGGCATGGGTAACATTGCAGCGTCCACCACCACTCACTTTTACTTTACTTAAAAGTTTACCAGTTTTTTCAATAATGGTTACTTGCATTTGAGGATGCATACGTGCAGCATTTACCGCACAAAAAAAACCTGCTGCGCCACCACCGATTACAACAAGTTTTTTATTCATGACTTTGTAATAATTTTTTAAACGCTTGCTTATTTTGGAAAACTATTAGATGCTTAAAGGCATTTTTTTTGTAATTTCCTTATTAAAATTCCTCATCAATTATGAGGATATTGAAAAGTGTTAATAGTAGTATTTTTATACCTTTAATTTAATTTAGTTTGCCAACTCAATAACTCCAACTCAAATTCACGTTCGCCTTTTCAGCAGCTTCTATTTCTTCAAACGAAGTTAAAATATCTGGTCCAGCTTTTGTGATATGCACATCATGTTCAAAATGTGCAGAAGGCTTTCCATCTTTAGTAAGCACTGTCCATCCATCTTCTAAATGCAGCACTTCTTTCACTCCCATATTTATCATCGGCTCTATAGCCAATACCATTCCATCTTTTAATTTTTCTTTGCTGCCTCGCTTACCATAATTAGGCACTTGTGGATCTTCATGTAATTTTCTACCAACACCATGTCCTACTAAATCTCTCACTACACCATAGCCATGTTTTTTTTCTGTATGCTCTTGTATGGCATAGGCAATATCTCCAATTCTATTACCCTGCCTTGCTTTTTCTATACCACAATACAACGATTCTTTTGTTACACGAAGCAATTGTTTTACCTCATCACTTATTTCCCCAATTGCATACGTGTAAGCGCTATCACCATGAAAGCCATTTTTTAAAATACCAATGTCAAGCGAAATTATATCCCCATTTTTCAAGGGAATATCACTTGGAAAACCATGTACCACTGCACTATTCATCGATATACAAGTAGCATAAGGAAAGCCATGATAATTTAAAAAAGAGGGTACTCCTCCATTATCTCTAATAAATGCTTCTACCAAAATATTCACTTCCATCGTTGTCATGCCAGGTTTTAGTGCAGCAGCTACCACTGCATGCGTTTTACCTACTAGCAAACAACTGTGTCGCATTATCTCTACTTCTTCTTTTGTTTTGTACTGAATCATTTGTAAAATTAATATTAAAACAAACCCCGACGATTTTTTGCGTCAGGGTTTTTATAAAAAGTTATTATTGTATTCTATTACATTCCTGCTTCCACAGTTTGGCGGCCTTGCATTCTACCACTAGTCATCAATCCATCATATTGACGCATCAATAATTGTGTTTCTATTTGTTGCAATGTATCCAACACAACACCTACCATAATTAGTAAAGATGTACCTCCAAAGAATGTAGAAAAATTTTGTTGCATTTTAAATACCAATTGGAATAAACCAGGAAGAATACCAACAACTGCTAATAAAATGGCACCCGGTAATGTTATTCTATCCATAATTGTTCCAATATAATCTGCCGTTTCTTGCCCAGGCTTTACACCAGGTATAAAACCATTGTTTCTTTTTAATTCGTCAGCCATTTGCTTAGGGTTAAAAATAAGTGCAGTATATAAGAATGTAAATGCAATTACAGCAACTGTGTAAATAAGCATATACCAAATATTAGTATGGTCATTTAAAAATGCTTTGTCAGATGTTTTGCCCAATCCAACTACAAAACCAATAAAGAATAATATTGCTTGTGCAAAAATGATTGGCATTACACCAGATGCATTTACTTTCAAAGGAAGAAAATTACGAGCGCCGCCTAATTGGCTATTGCCCACCATTTGCTTAGCATAATTTACGGGTACTTTTCTTGTGCCTTGTACAAGCATAATTAAGCCCATTATTACTGCAATCATGAAAACAATTTCTATAAGCATCAACAATAAGCCGCCTGCCCCCATTGTAATACGAGAGTTAAATTCCTCTCTTATTGCTTGCGGAAAACGTGCAAGAATACCTACCATGATAATGATAGAAGTACCATTACCTAAACCTTTATCTGTAATTTTTTCTCCAAGCCACATTACAAACAAGGTACCTACGGTTAAAATTACAACTGTAGAAACCCAGAAGAAACTTGCATAAGCAGGTATCAAAGCATCACCTTGGCTTTTTAAGAAACCAATGTATGCTGCTGCCTGAAACGCAGTAACACCAACTGTTAGGTAACGGGTCCATTGATTAATTTTCTTTCTACCACTCTCTCCTTCTTTTTGTACTTTAGCCATTTGCGGTACCAATATGGTAACCAATTGCATAAAGATAGAAGCAGAAATATATGGCATAATACCCAACGCAAAAATAGAAGCCTTCGAAAAAGCTCCACCTACAAATGCGTCTAATAAACCAAGCATACCACCTTTTGAAGTATTGCTAAGTTCTGCCAATTTATTAGGGTCAATACCTGGCAATACAATAAATGAACCAAGGCGATAAATAAATAATAATCCAAGCGTGAATATTATTTTATTGCGCAATTCTTCAATGCTCCAAATATTTTTAAGTGTCGTTATAAACTTCTTCACAGAATTAATTTCGTTTTTTAGTTAATTGTTCTAAAGGAAAAAAGACCCAACGTTTTACGTGGGTCGAACAAATATCGGTAAATTATTT
>JAYTLA010000038.1:0-5738 GCA_043729825.1 Ferruginibacter sp. | reverse complement strand
TACTTGCAATTGCTACAACTGCTGTATTACTATTTATTTTATTGGTATTATTCTCAGGAATTGTAGAATCATCCGCAGCATTTATTGGCTGCTTATTAGCTGGTATTTGAACGGTGGCTTTCGTATTGGTCTTTATTTTTTCAATTGTATTTTCATTAATATTTTTTGCAATTACTTTTTCATTATTTTTTGAGAACGTAAATAAACCGTAGGCACTAATGATGACTATTGGTACTAAAAACCAAAGCAAAAAAAATGGTTTCCGTTTATCTTCTTTATCTAATAATGCTTCCATTTTTTTCCACGACTTCTCTTCAAAAACAATATTATTATTTTCGACTGCTTCGTTTATTTTATTTTCAATATGTTCAAATCGCTTTTCGCTGCTCATACAATTTTATATTTGTTGTCTGTAACATTTTCTGTACATTAACCCTTGCCTTTGCAAGGTTTGACTTTGATGTGCCTACAGAAATATTTAATTTTTTTGCTATTTCTTCGTGTTTAAATCCATCTAGTACAAATAGGTTAAACACGGTTCTATAGGTTGGGGATAATTGTTGAACGAGTTGTATAATTTCTTTATAAGACATTATGTCTATCGATGATTCACTACCGTCTGTTAAACCAAAATGAACTTCATCTATTTCATCCGTAAGATTGTTTTTATAATTTTTTCTATAATGATCTATCGATGTATAAACCATTATTTTTTTTACCCATCCCATTATGGAAGCTTCAATATTTTCGTGCCTTGGGGTAAAGTTGTTTATGGTTTTAAATACCTTTAAATAACCATCATTTACAATTTCAATAGCATCATCTTGGTTATGACAGTACCGCATACAAATACCCATAGCAAAACCGTAGTAAAGTTTATACAACTCCCTTTGACTTTCCCTTTTTGCTATTACACAACCATTAATGATATCTATTAATTGTTGCCTGCTTGGCAAAATAGCTGTTTTATATTGTTAATTATTTTTAAGATTTTAATGTTTTAGTCAGTATAACAATCGTAATTTACTAATAAATGGTTGCTTTTTTTTACAAGCATTCTCCATATTTTTATTGCAAATTTTTAGTACGGTTTTACTAATGCTATAAAAATAAACTATTTAACTATGCGCTTTAATTTTGTAAAGCTCAAATCTATTACCTCATAATTTTGATTATTAGACCATGAATAGTGCCACCACTCAGTATCAAAAGCTATAAACCCGAAAAGCTCCATCGTAGTTTTTAATAGTTTTCTATTTTCCAAAACCTTTGCTGCTAAATGAGTAAAACTATGATGAGCTGTATCGGTAAAATTATCAAAAGCCGTGCCCATATCTATTTCTTCTAATGTTTTTAAATTTATTATTGTTAGATCAATGGCTAGCCCTCTATTATGGTTACTTCCATTTTTGGGGTTAGCAACATAGCGATCATCCTGTATTAAATTCCACATTAATTTTGTTGCAGTATATGGGCGATATGCATCAAAAACTTTTATTCCTAATCCTTTATTGGCAAAATAGTTTTGTACTTGTAATAATGCATTTGCAGGAGCCATCCGCATATATGTTGTATTAGCATTTTTATACAGTTTGGTTTTTGTAAAATTATTTATAGTGCCATATCGTAAGTCTAAAATAATAGTTGGTATTATTTTATTTATGTTTATTATTTTTTTTTGCGAATTAGAGTCTATAGAAATTTGATATTGCTTTTTGGTGCTAATAATATTTGTTGGTTGTGCCAATAAAAATAAAACCCAGTTACTTAGAAGAAGCCCCAAAGCGATTTTTTTCATAATCTAAAGCTATTAAAAAAATCTCATTACTTTTACCGAATATAATAATGGGTTGTACTTGCTGATTTGTAATATTTTGTAATAAACAATATATAACTTCGGCACAATACGAATTGAACTATAACTAAACCAAAATCATGAAAAAAATAACTATTATCTTTCTTGCATTTTTATTTATTGTAATGGCTACACAAGCACAACGATATTATGGAATTGCAAACAGCAATTATTCTGCTACCAATGGCTTGTACATAAATCCTGCAAATATTGCAGATAATAGAATGCTAATGGATTTACAATTTGCATCAGGCAATCTTGCAGTAAACCAAAACTATGGTTACATCAAAAATTTTAAATCGTTTACAGATTATGTTAACAATGGAAAAGATATTGTTTTTACTAGAAGTAGTAGAACCGAAAATGTAGGATTTAATTTTTTAGGCGAGATAAGAGGTCCGTCTTTTATGATGCAAATTGGGAAAAAACAAGCAATTGGTTTGCTCACAAGATTTAGAACTGTAGCAAGTGGAAGTGGAATAAATACAGATTACTTTACTTTTATTAATGATGGCATTAGAGGTGTAAAACTTGGTAATGGCACCACATTTACGAGTGGAAATGTAAATACAAATGTGCATGCTTTTACCGAAATTGGTTTTGTATATGGGCGTGAGGTTTTAAACCAAGGAAAAAATTATATAAAAGTTGGTGCAACTTTAAAAAGATATAATGGCCTTGCTTATAGTAGTGCTCGCTTAAATAATTTTTCTGTAAAGCTTATTGATACTGCTACATCAACTGTGCAATTTAGTGGAGGGTTAGATGCATCACAAAGTGCTGGAAATATTGATAATGCAGCATCTAAAAATTTGTTATTTGGTGGTGCTGGAAGTGGTATTGGATTTGATATTGGCGGCGTTTATGAATACAGAGATGCCGAAGAAGTTTCTACGGCTCGTTACGAAAATAAATATAAATTTAAGATTGGATTTTCCCTACAAGATATTGGCACTGTTAGATACAAAACATCGCCAGATAATGTTCATTACAAACTTAATTTTCCTACTCCAAAAACAGTGAGTGCGGTAGATACAGCAAATATTGGATTTGATGATCAGGCAACATATTTTAAATCTATAGGGGCCATTTATACAAAAGATAGTTTAACAACAAAAATAAAAGCGCCAACAGTTTTTACATTATATGGCGATTATAAATTTTCGAAACATATTTATGTAAACGCATTGTTTACTGGTGGGCTTGTTGGTGATAAAACAAACGGTACAAGAACAGCTTTTCAAGCAATAATAACACCTAGGTATGAAGGTACATTTTTAGATGCTGGGTTACCTATTTCTTACAATGCATTATCGCAAGATGTGAAAGTTGGTTTAGGTTTACGCTTAGGAATATTTTATATTGGTAGCGATGATTTAATAAGTAGTGCAACAGGTTTGAGCAAATTTACAAGTGCCAATTTGTATATAGGTTTGCATGCGGCTATACCTTACAGAAAACCAAAATCTAGAAAAAATAAAGATGATAACGAAACGCCAGAGCTAGTGAAAGAAGTAGAAGCACCAAAAGTAGAAGCGCCAAAAGATACAGATGGCGATGGTATTGTTGATAACGAAGATAAATGTCCATCTATTGCAGGCATAAAAACGTTCGATGGTTGTGCTGATACTGATGAGGATGGCGTACAAGATAGCGAAGATGAATGCCCTACCGTAAAAGGTTTACCAGCATTAAAAGGATGCCCAGATACTGATGGCGATGGCGTAGCCGATAAAAATGATAAGTGTATTGATAAACCAGGTCCTGTAGATAATGAGGGTTGTCCAAGGGTATCTGAGGTTGTGGTTAAAAAATTAAACTTTGCTGCAAAGGGAATACAGTTTGAAGTTGGTAAAGATATCATTAGACCAATATCATTTAAACAATTAGATGAAGTGGTTAAAATTTTAAATGAGTATCAAGATTACCAATTAATAATTGATGGCCACACTGATAACACTGGAAAGGCGGATAAAAATCAAACATTATCTGATAAAAGAGCGGCGGCAGTAAAAAATTATTTTGCTAAAAAAGGTATTAATGAAAATAGAATGATAGCTAGAGGATACGGCGTTACAAAGCCATTGGTAGAAAACACTTCTGTTGCAAATAAAGCCAAAAATAGAAGGGTAGAATTAAATATGAAATTGAAAGATTAATATTTTTGATATAAGCTTAAAAAAGGCTGGCTCATGCTATTGAGCCAGCCTTTTTTGTTCAGATTCTTGAGAAGAACTGTTCATTTAAGCGAACCTAGCAAACCATCTTTTTGTTTTCACATACCTTTTTTATGCTTATCTTTTGTGGGTTAAATAAATCTTTACTAAAACTTTGGTCTTATGCAAAACCTTTTTTCTTAATAGCATAACTTTGTGTATGATTAAGTTTGAAAAATTTACTTTAGATAATGGGCTTCGTGTATTGGTACACGAAGATAAAAGCACTCCAATGGCCGTGGTAAATGTGCTGTATGATGTAGGTGCGAAAGATGAAAGCCCTGAAAAAACAGGCTTTGCGCATTTATTTGAGCACCTTATGTTTGGCGGCAGCATAAACATACCAGTATATGATGAGCCTTTGCAAACTGCTGGTGGAGAAAATAATGCATACACTACCAATGATCTTACAAATTATTATTGTCAACTGCCTGCAGAAAATATTGAAACCGCTTTTTGGTTAGAAAGCGATAGAATGTTGAGCCTTGCATTTAGCAAAAAAAGTTTGGAGGTACAGCGAAAAGTGGTGTGCGAAGAATTTAAAGAGCATTACATAAACAAACCTTACGGAGACGTGTGGCATAAGCTTCGCAATCTTGTTTACACCACACACCCTTATAAATGGATGACCATTGGCGCATCATTAAAACATGTAGAAGATGCCACATTGGACGATGTAAAAGCATTTTTTAAAAAACATTACAACCCATCTAACGCCATACTTACCGTAGCAGGCAATATTGATGTAGCCCAAATAAAAGCTTTGGCAGAAAAATGGTTTGGCCCAATACCTGCAGGTGAAAAATACAATCGAAATTTACCTGTAGAACCAAAACAAACTGCACCAAGAACATTAGAAGTAAAAGCAGATGTACCACTTGATGCCTTGTATAAATGCTGGCATATATACCCACGTACCGATGATCGGTATTATGTAGCTGATTTAATTTCGGATATTTTAAGTGGCGGCGGCTCCTCAAGGTTATACCAAAGTCTGGTAAAAGAGCAACAGCTTTTTAGCAGCTTAGATTGTTACCACATGGGCAGTACAGATGCTGGTATAATGGTGATAGAAGGGAAGCTTGTAAAAGGTGTTGATATTAAAAAAGCAGAAGCAGCTATAAACGAAGAAATAAAAAAAATGCAAGCAACAGGTATTTCTGTAGAGGAGTTAGAAAAAGTGAAAAACAAAACGGAAAGTGCCATGGCTTTTGAAGACATGAGTGTAATGAACAGGGCATCTAGCATTGCTATGTATGAATTACTTGGTGATGCTGAGTTGATGAATAGCGAATTGGAGAAATACCGAGCTGTAACAGCGGAAAACATTTTGGAACAAACAAGAATTATTTTTGATGAAAATAATTGTAGTACAATGTATTATTTGAGTAATAATTAATTTGTAAATTTGATAAAACTGTTAAACAATGCCAATCTTAAAAATCAATAAAGTAAAAAAAGAAATAGAGACGTTGTCTTCTAGCTTATCATCTAGTGATGCACAAGATATTTTTTATGACATTGTATTTAAAAAGAAAGTTGAAGAGGGATTAAGAGAAGCTGATGCAGGAATGGTTACAGATTGGAAATTGTTCAAGAAAGAAATGAGAACATGGTACAAATCAAAATAACTGCAAAAGCAAAAAAAGATATTAAGGGCATTTTTA
>JAYTLA010000037.1:0-26066 GCA_043729825.1 Ferruginibacter sp. | reverse complement strand
CGAGCGTACCCAATTTTTCTTGTATCGAAAATGCATCTAGCAAAGCCTGTGTTGGATGTTCATTGGTACCATCGCCAGCATTAATGATAGCTGTATTGGGTAATTGTTGTGCAAGAAAATGTGCAGCTCCGCTAGCCGCATGGCGCATCACTACCATGTCCACCTTCATGCTCAAAATATTGTTTACAGTATCCAGTAATGTCTCACCTTTTGAAACCGAAGAAGATGATGCACTAAAACTAATCGTATCTGCACCCAATCTCTTTTCAGCAAGCTCAAACGATATACGAGTACGAGTGCTGTTTTCGTAAAATAAATTTACAATGGTAACATCTCTCAGCGATGGAACTTTTTTTACAGGTCGTTGTAAAACGTCTTTAAAAGTAGTGGCAGTTTGTAAAATGAGGGATATATCTTCCGTAGAAAGTTCTTTAATGCCTATTAAATGTTTTGTAGATAGTTGCATTAAGCAGCGAAGCTATTACATTATTTTGAGAATAGAAAATATTAAAAATTTAACCAATCACTCTTTTACTTCAACCTTTCTTTAATATCCAAATTGTATTTTCTTGCATAATCTTTTGCTACATCATAGCCCGCATCTGCATGGCGTATTACACCCATGCCAGGGTCGTTGCGTAGCACACGACTAAGCCTTGCAGCAGCTTCATCTGTACCATCTGCCACTATCACCATACCCGCATGTATGCTATAGCCCATGCCTACACCACCACCATGGTGCAAGCTTACCCAGCTAGCACCTCCAGCCGTATTTACAAGCGCATTAAGCACAGGCCAATCGGCCACGGCATCACTACCGTCTAACATTGCTTCTGTTTCTCTATTGGGACTTGCTACGCTTCCAGTATCTAAATGGTCTCGGCCAATTACAATCGGAGCTTTTACTTTTCCTGTGCACACGAGTTCATTAAATGCAAGACCAGCTTTTTCTCTATCACCTTGGCCTATCCAGCAAATTCTAGCTGGCAATCCTTGAAAAGCAATTTTTTCTTTCGCCATTTTCATCCATCTAATCATGCCTTCATTTTCTGGAAAAAGATTCATCATTACTTCATCTGTTACTGCAATATCATTTTCATCGCCACTTAGTGCTGCCCATCTAAATGGTCCTTTGCCCTCACAAAAAAGGGGGCGAATATAGGCAGGTACAAAACCAGGGAAATCAAATGCGTTTTCTAATCCTCTTTCTTTTGCACGAGCTCGTAAATTGTTTCCATAATCAAAAGTTATGGCACCACGTTTTTGCAATGCCAACATTAATTCTACATGCAATTTCATGGCATCGTAACTTCTACTAATGTATTCTTCTGGATTTTTTTCACGCAAAATATTAGCTTCCGCATTGCTCATATTATTGGGAACATAACCAATCAAAGGATCGTGCGCACTTGTTTGATCTGTTAATGTATCTGGTACAATGTTTCGTGCAATTAATCTTTGCAACAAATCTATTGCATTGCACAAAACACCAATGCTTACAGCTTCTCCATCAGCTTTTGCTTTTAAAGCAGTATCAATAGCTTCGTCAATATTAGTACATTTTATATCAACATATTTTGTCTCTAATCGTTTGTCTATTCGCCATTCTTCTACCTCGGCTACCAATGCTACACCTTCATTCATAGTAATAGACAATGGTTGTGCACCACCCATGCCGCCAAGCCCTGCCGTTACATTTAGTGTGCCTTTTAATGTGCCGCTAAAATTTTTATCTGCAACCGCTCTATACGTTTCATACGTACCTTGTACTATTCCCTGGCTGCCGATGTATATCCAACTACCCGCAGTCATTTGTCCATACATCATCAATCCTTTTTTTTCTAGCTCATCAAAATGTTTCCAGTTTGCCCAGTTAGGTACCAATTGCGAATTTGAAATTAATACACGAGGCGCATCTTTATGGGTTTTTAGCATGGCAACTGGTTTGCCACTTTGTATCAACAACGTTTCATCGTCTTCCAAATCTTTTAATGCCTTTATTATTAAATCCAACGATTCAATATTTCTTGCTGCTTTTCCTCTGCCACCATACACTATCAAGTCTTCAGGGCGCTCAGCCACAGCAGGGTCTAGATTGTTTAGCAACATGCGCAATGCAGCCTCTTGCACCCAACCTTTGCAGTTTAATGTTGTACCAGTTGGAGTTTTATATTTTTCGTAATCGTACGTAGAAATCATAAAAGTTTTTTATTTTTTTTTGAACACAAGCAAAGTGCTACTATTATCTTTAGTCCCGCTTTTCGCTATTACTCCGGCACAAAGCCAACACACAATACCTTCACCGTGGTAGTCGCTGCAACCTGCCTTTGCCGGCAGGCAGGTCGGGTGTAGAAATTCAACGGCAGAATTTCTATCAACATTTATAATGCAAAGTCTCTAATAAAATGTATCGCTTTCAACATATCATCATGCAAAATTCTATCTGCATCATTAAACGAAACTTCTTTTCTAAATGCCATAATAATTTTTTCTAGTTGTGTAGATGTTTTTAATGGTCTTCTAAATTCTATGGCTTGCACAGCAGTAAGCAATTCTATTGCCAAAACTTTTTCTACATTATCTATTACACGTTTACATTTTACAGCACCATTTGCACCCATGCTTACATGGTCTTCTTGGTTGTTGCTGCTTGGTATGGTATCTATAGATGATGGAGTACACAATTGTTTATTTTCGCTCACAATGCCTGCCGATACATATTGTGGTATCATTAAGCCAGAATGTAAACCAGAATTTTTTATTAAGAAGGCTGGCAATTCTCTTTGCCCACTCAACAATTGAAAAGTTCTGCGCTCACTAATGCTTGCAATTTCGCTCATCGCTATTGCTAAAAAATCGGCAGCTAATGCAAGCGGTTGTCCATGAAAATTTCCACCACTCACAATCAAATCTTCATCTGGAAAAATATTTGGATTATCCGTCACCGAATTTATTTCTGTAATAAAAATATTTTTTATGTAAGCTATTGTATCGTGTGTAGCGCCGTGTACTTGTGGTATGCAGCGGAAAGAGTAGGGGTCTTGTACATTTGTTTTTTGTTGAGCAGCAATTTCACTGTTGGTTAATAATGTACGCAAAGTTTCTGCTACGCTTACCTGCCCTAAATGCGGGCGTACTCTATGTATGTTTGCATTAAAAGGTTCTTTACTACAATTAAATGCATCAAAACTTATTGCAGCAATAATATTTGCCCAATGCATTAATCTTTCTGCTTGTACTAAATTATGCAAACCATATGCACTCATAAATTGTGTGCCATTTATCAATGCTATTCCTTCTTTACTTTGCAATGTTATTGGCTCCCAATCTAATTTTTTTAATGCATCTGAAGCGCTCATTTTTTCGCCTTGCAAGTACACTTCTCCTAATCCAATTAATGGTAAAGCTAAATGACTAAGCGGTGCCAAATCGCCAGATGCGCCAAGCGATCCTTGCGTGTAGATGATGGGATACATTTTTGCATTGTACATATCCATCAATCTTTTTACTGTATCTACTTGTACGCCAGAGTGCCCATAACTAAGCGATTTTATTTTCAGCATTATCATCAACTTCACTATATCTTCTGGCACTTCATCGCCCAAGCCACATGCGTGAGATTTTAATAAATTATTTTGTAAATCGCTTAACTGTTCTTTGTCTATTTGTACATTTTGTAAAAAGCCAAAACCTGTATTGATGCCATAATACAAAGCATCAGGGTGTTTCATTTTTTCGTTTAAATATGCTCTGCATTTTAAAATACTTTCATGTGCATCAAACGTTATTGATACCAATTGGTCGAATGCTAAGAGGTTTTTAATTTGGCCAAAATTGGTATGCTTTCTATCTATTGGTAAATAATTATAACTCATTAAAACGATTGTTTAAAACCTTTGAAGATACTGAAAAAAAATTATTTTGTTTTTGCTGCCTCACTTTTATTTGCTCTAAAAAGAAACTCAGGATTTAATGGCATGATTTTATGTGCAGCTAAATAATTTTGTTTTGCGGCCTCATAATTGGCAACAGTGTATTCCATTTCAGCCATCCATAAATAAGCATTGTATTGGTAAGGGTCTGCCTTTATGGAATTGGAAAGTGCTTCTTTTATTTGGTTATAATATTTTGTATCATCTGCTGTTTTTAATTGATAAGGCCACAAAATATCATTCTTTGCTATGTCTAAAAATTTATCCGATTTGTCAATGTCCAATTGTGTAAGTTTTGTGCCATATATTTTATTAATAACCATCGCTATTTCTTTATTCATACTTGCCATATCAAATTCCATTTTTATGTTTGTGTATTCATAAAAGGCAGTATCCAAGCTGTTATTATCATAATAAGCGTTTGCTCTTTTTATTCTAATATCTCTTTTCGTCATTCTATTTTTTATAATAATAGTGTAGTCGTTTATACCAGACTGATATTTTTTTATTTTCACATAAGCATCACCTCTTTGTTCATTGTACTTAAAATCTTGGTACTTATTTATTAAAAATGTATAATCTAAAATGGCTGAGTCTTGCTTGTTTATTTTCATAAAACATTCGGCCCTGTTTTCATAATTATTTCTACTGTTAACGGTATCTAATTTTATCAATTGCGTATAATCATATGTTGCTTTATCGCAAGGGAAATTTGGGGCAAGTTTGTAAATTGAAAGACGATATTTATAGAGATCAATATTTGATTTATCCAATAAAATAGATTTACCTAAATCGTTTAATGCAGAGTCAGTCTGATTTAAGTATTCATATTTTATTTTTGCTCTTGTAAAATAAAAATCACCAACTTTTGGATTTAATTTTATTGCAGCAGTAGCATTTTTCAATGCAAGTTTACTTATTTCTATTTCATCGTTAATTTTAGTTTTATTCAATTCTCTTGCTGCTCTATTATAGTTGCACAACAACATTAATGATTTTGCTTTATTATTAAAATCAGGTGCTTTTGTAGTTCCAATATTTATCACATTTTTTAATTCAGCAATGGCTTCATTTAGTTTATCCGCTTTTCTTAATTCAATAGCTTTAGTAGTATATAAACTTATACTATCAATCTTCTTTTGCCCAAAAACCAGTGCGTTAGAGGTAATACAAAATATAATAACAATAACAATAAGCTTTTTCATATATTTTTTTTTATTTAATTTTTGCAAATGTAATTTAATAAATCAAATTTGATGATTGTGATTAAGTTATAAGCACCTACATTTTTTAATCTCTTTATTTAAGTCAATTATACTAGCAATTAAGTAAAAGTGTAACTTTAAATAATTATACGCTTAAATAAATATTTTCGGAATTGGGACAAATTTACCAGAAATAATAAATGAACTTGAAAATATATTATACATGAAAAAAATAATAACACTCCATATTATTTTCCTATCCTGGTTGTTTTCTTTGAATGCGCAAACAATAAAGCTGCTCACAAGTGGCACCAAAACTTCTCTGCGTGGTCTCAGTGTTGTAAGCAATAATATTATTTGGGCAAGTGGTAGCAATGGCACTGTCGCAAAAAGTATTGATGCCGGCCAAACGTGGAAATGGATTACTGTAAAGGGTTTTGAAAAGACTGACTTTAGAGACATTGAAGCATTCGATGATAAAACGGCTATCATTATGGGTATAGATTCTCCCGCTTATATTTTAAAAACTATAGACGCTGGCGAAACTTGGAAAACGGTTTATCAAAACAATACCAAAGGAATGTTTTTAGATGCAATGGATTTTAAAAATGATAGAAATGGAATCATTGTTGGCGATCCAATAAATGGAAAATTTTTTATTGCCAGAACAAATGATGGTGGCAATACATGGCAAGAAGATGCATCTGATAAACTTCCTATTGCAGATAGCGGAGAAGCTTGCTTTGCAAGTAGCGGTACAAATATTAGGTTATTAAATAACAAAAAATTTGTTTTGGTGAGTGGTGGATTATTATCACATTTCTTTTACAATAATATGACAATGCGATTGCCCATTTTGCAAGGCAAAGAAAGCACGGGCGCAAATTCAATAGCATTTAAAAATAATAAAATGATGATTATTGTTGGCGGAGATTTTAGTAGTAAAGATACTATTGCAAAAAATTGTTATATTACCAAGAATGCTGGCAAAACATGGTTCGCCCCAGTAAAATCGCCTTCTGGTTATAGAAGTTGTATTGAATATTTTTACGCTAATATTTGGCTTACATGTGGCCTAAATGGAGTTGATATTTCTGTAGATAATGGAATAAATTTCAATCAAATAAGCAAAGAAAGCTTTCATGTTTGTAGCGCTTCAAAAAGAGGTAAATCCCTTTATTTAGCTGGTAACTATGGGAAAATAGCAAAACTACTGACTAAGTAAATTGTTTTCAGGAACTTACCAACATGTCATAAAAATGTCATCTTTTAAAGCAATGATAAACAAATGATTACAAAAGAAAATTGCTTTTGTAGAATTTTTCCTACAAAAAAGTTGATAAAAAAAAGTTTTGTATTTATTTATTCCTTTACTTTGTGTTATAGTAAGTAGAAATACTTGTTATCCTATAACCAAATTTTTCCTTTTCCCCTGCAAAATCCTACAGATGTAACTTACTGTA
Organism: Ferruginibacter sp.; assembly: GCA_043729825.1. Classification (GTDB taxonomy): domain Bacteria; phylum Bacteroidota; class Bacteroidia; order Chitinophagales; family Chitinophagaceae; genus Ferruginibacter. Next base: position 19,466 of record JAYTLA010000037.1, on the reverse strand, counting down.
TAATTTTAAGTTACGCAATTTTTCCATTTAATGATCCTTGTTTAACATTTGATATAGTGTATATTATCAACTGTCTTAACTAGACTATTGGTTTTATATCGACACCATTAACTAATGAAATTGAACTTAAGCCAGCAAAAACTAAGTACAATTTAAAAACAAAACAAATGACAATGACATTTACCAAAATCTCAGCAAAGACAAAGATCAATTCTCTTGCTTTTTTACTTATGTTTTCATTGCAGTTTTTACAAATTGCAAAAGTAAGTGCGCAGGCGCCTAGCCAGCAGAGAGTAACTAGCACAGTTAAGATTACAAACGTTGAAGCTATCAATGAAAGCCGTATTGGTTTAATTGATGGTAAAATTGTTGTGACTATTGAAGATTTAAATGCACAACAATCGACATATCGTTTGTCTTACGATTTGCATTCTAAGGGGAATAATTTTATCTCTCCAATTTTAAGTAGTGTAAATAATAAGTTGACACTTTCTAATGTGCGAATGGGAAATTACTTTAATCTAAAAGTAATTAGAACAGTAGATAATATTGTAAGTGCTTCTGCTACTGATTTTGAAATTGATAATGCTCCTTATATTGAAACCCCTAATACTTCAAGTAGAACATCTACGGTATGTGGTAGCCCAATAAATTATAATGATTGTACTGGTGCTCCTAGGTCTATTTCTAATTGTAATACGGGTTCTGCATATAATGATGAGAATGACTATAGGCCATGTGGATTAGAAGTAGCACCTACTTGTACTGTTTTTGCACTTGCTCAATGGCATTGCATTGATGGTAATTTATCAAGACCACCACTTCATCAAGAATATACTCCTACAGATTTTATAGGTGCTGGATTAACAGCTTTACAAGCATCAAGAATAAATTGGATTGTTTGTAATTATAGTTGTTTTGCCGCTGGAGTGGATGCAGCCATATGGTATATAGCGGGTACTGGAGGTTCTAATAATACTATAGCACAGGCTGCAGTGGCGGCTGTGCCAGTTGCCAACGGTACGCAATCCTTAATGACATTTTATAAATCTAATAACGGTGCCTATCAAGATATGGTTCAATGGCATTGTAGAAGCGTTTTAACTAATGGTTCTATTGGAAATTTTGTATGGGTTGATACAAACCAAAATGGTGTACAAGATAACTTAGAAGCTGGTCTTGCTGGTGTAACTGTTACTTTAAAAAATGCAGCAGGAACAATAATAGATGTAACTACAACTTCTAGTACAGGAGCGTATAGTTTTGTAGGTTTGAATAGTGGTACCTACACTGTTACATTTACAACTCCTGCTGGTTATTCTGCTACTCCCTCTAATGTAACAATTGCTGGTGCTACAGACGCAAATGATAGTGATCCTGTAAGTGGAGTTGTTAGTGTAACATTAGCTACTTCAACAGAAATAAACAATACAATTGATGCAGGCTTTTTTGTTACGCCAATTGTTCCTGTAAGTTTGGGTAATCTTGTTTTTGATGATAAAAACAGAAGTGGTTTGTATGATGCCGGAGATGGTGTAATTGCTGGAGCTACAGTAAAATTGTATCTTGATGCAAACAATGATAATATACCAGACGGAGCTGCAATAACTACCACAATTACCGATGCAAATGGTAATTACAATTTTATAAACCTTGCAGGCGGAAATTATATAGTAGGTGTCGTGCTTCCAAATTTATATGCACCTGCTGTTTTAAATGCTGGAGATCCTGATAATAATATTAATAATGATAATAATGGTTTAACAGTTACTGCTGGTGAGTTAAGAGGTAATGCTATTACTTTAGCATCTGGAACTGAGCCTGACTTAAATACAAATAATACTTACGATTTTGGTATGTACAACCCTACATTACCACCAAATGGTGGTGAAGGTTGTTTTACTGGAATAAATCCTGCAGTTTATGCAAAAAGTTATTGGAACGTAAATGCCAATTCTCAAACAGTAACCATGCGTGTAACGTTTGCAAAAACATTTGTTGATAATACATACGGAACTAGCATAATTGGATGGCCTGGTAGCCATAGTTTCTCTAACCTTACTGGATCAGATCATCTACAATGGTCTGTAAAAAATGGCGCAGGTGTAGAAGTTTTAGCATTTAAGCAAGATTATATGTCTGCAAGTGCACTTTTCCCTTCTGGATATGGTAACTTAGGTTTTGGCGGCGATGGTGGTAATCCAACTGCTGGATTAGCTACTGATGTGTTAAGTTTTAGATCTTCATTGACCTCGAACTTTAATGACTTTGGCTATATCTATACTACTAATTCACCAATTACAGATGCTAACTATACGCCTAACACAGCTACACCAAATTGGATTTATGAAGTTTGGTACGAAATTACTGTTAAGGCATCAACTTTTGGTGCATCTGGCTTTGGCTTTATAGATGTAGCGTCGGTGCACGCTAGCCCAAGCAAAACTGGAAACAATACAGAGGCAGTAACAAACACACCTTGTCCTGTAGTAAATTTAGGTAATGTGGTTTGGTACGATCAAAATAATGATGGTATTAAACAAACTACCGAAACAGGTATAGCGGGAGTAGTAGTTGAATTATATGTTGATGCTAATAATGATAATATACCAGACGGAGCTTCAACTCAGTCTACAACTACTAATAGTAGTGGAGCTTACAGCTTTATCAATTTGGTAGCTGGTACTTATATAGTAGGTATAATGACACCAAATGGCTATGCTGTAGGAAATATTAATGGTGGAGACCCTGATAACAATATTGATAATGATAACAACGGATTAAATACAAGTGTTGTTGGCGAAATTAGAAGCAATGCTATTACATTATCAGTAGGAGGAGAGCCCGCAGCAACAGTTGATGGTGATGGAACCGCTGGTAACTTAACCCTTGATTTTGGATTGAAAGGTACAGGATCAATTGGCGATTTAGTATTTAGTGATGTAAATGGTAATGGTATTCAAGATGCTGGAGATGGCGTTATTGCAGGTACAACTGTGGTGTTAACTTATCCAAATGGAAGTACAATTTCCACAGTAACTGATACAAATGGTAATTATACTTTTGCTAATCTTGCACCAGGTACATATAGTATTGCATTTGTAACTCCTCAAGGTTATTCCCCTACAACCGCCAATGCAGGACTTAGCGAGGCTTTGGATAGTGATCCTATAGGTGGAACCGCAAGTGGAATTCTACTGGGACCAGGTCAGATAATGACTTCTATAGATGCTGGTTTCTTTAAGCTATTAAATTTAGGAAATACTGTATGGAACGATTTGAATAATGATGGAATTAAGCAAACTACAGAAAATGGTATTTCTGGTTTAACTGTAAATTTTTATCTTGATATAAACAATGATAATATTGCAGATGGCTCTGTGTTTGCATTTACTACCACTGATGGAAATGGTGTTTACAATTTTCCAAATTTAGTACCAGGTGACTATATCGTAAGTGTATCAATACCTAATGGTTATGCAGTTGTTACTACAAATGGTGGAGATCCGGACAATAATATTGATAATGATAATAATGGAATAAATACAAGTGTAGCTGGACAAGTGAGAAGTGCTACAGTAACGCTTACAACAGGATTAGAGCCTGCAGCAGGAGTTGATGGCGATGATGTAAACGGTAATTTAACAGTTGATTTCGCATTAAGAGGAACGGCTTCTATTGGAGATTTAGTATTTAACGATGCAAATGGTGATGGAATTCAAAATGTAAATGAATTAGGTATAGCAGGTGTAACCGTAGTGTTGACTTTCCCGAATGGAAGCACAATTTCCACAATAACTGACCAAAATGGTAATTATACTTTTGCAAATCTTGCACCTGGTACGTATACTGTAGCATTTACTACTCCAGTTGGTTACACACCTACTACAGCAAATGCAGGAACAAATGATAATTTGGACAGTGACCCTGTAGGATCATCACCAGTTACAGTTGTATTAACTGCTGGGCAGATTAACACCTCAGTAGATGCAGGTTTTTATCAATTAGTAAACTTGGGTAATACTGTTTGGTACGATCAAAACAATAATGGTATTAAAGATGCAACAGAAATAGGAATACCTGCAGTAACAGTAAATTTATACGCAGATGCAAATAATGATAACATAGCAGATGGAGCTGCCGTAGCTCCAGCAACTATTACAGATGCAAATGGGCTTTACAATTTTGTAAACTTAGCACCTGGTAATTATATAGTAGCAGTAACTATACCTTCGGGTTATATAGCGGTAACTGCTAATGGTGGAGATCCTGATAACGATATTAATAATGATAATAATGGAACAAATACTTTTATTGCTGGTCAAGTAAGAAGTAGTGCTGTAACATTGCTAGCAGGTACAGAACCATCTTCTGATGGGGATGGTACAAGCGGCAATTTAACAGTTGACTTTGCGTTAACAGGAACGGGTTCTATAGGAGATTTTGTATTTAACGATACAAATGGTGATGGTATTCAAAATAATGGTGAGCAAGGTATTGCAGGTGTAACAGTTGTGTTGACTTATCCAAATGGAACCACAACTACTGTTACATCTGGCGCAAACGGTATTTATACTTTTGCTAATCTTGCACCAGGCACAACATATAGTGTAGCATTTACCACCCCAAGTGGTTTAGCAGCTTCCCCTTCTAACCAAGGAACAGATGATACGAAAGATAGTGATCCAGTAAATGGGGTAGTAGCTGGTATTGTAATTACAGCTGGGCAAATAAACACTACGGTGGATGCTGGTTTTTATGCAGCAAATGTGATGAACTTGGGTAATGTGGTATGGTATGATCAAAATAATGATGGCATTAAACAAGCTACAGAAACAGGAATAGCTGGCGTTACAGTAAACTTATATGCAGATCTAAATAATGATAACGTAGCAGATGGTGCAGCAATTGTTCCTTCTGTTACAACCGATGCAAATGGTGTGTATAATTTTGGAGGTTTAACACCTGGTAACTATATTGTTGGAGTAAACATACCAACTGGATATGCAGTAGGAGCTACTACTGGTACAGATCCTGATAATGATATAGATAATGATAATAATGGCATAAACACAATTGTAGCTGGAGAAGTAAGAAGTAGTTCAATCACACTTACTTTAACAACTGAGCCTACAACCGATGGTGATGGTAATAACGGTAATTTAACTGTTGACTTTGGTTTCAGAGGAAAAGGAAGTATTGGTGACCTTGTATTCAATGATGCTAATGGAGATGGTATTCAAAATGCAGGTGAGCAAGGTATTCCAAATGCTACGGTTATTTTAACATATCCTAATGGTACAACCGTAACTGCTATAACTGATGCAAATGGCAATTATACTTTTGCAAACCTTGCACCGGGTACGTATAGTGTTACTTTCACTGCCCCTATTGGCTTAACAGGATCTCCTGTAAACCAAGGTACTGATGATACAAAAGATAGTGATGCAAATCCAGTAACTGGAGTTGTTAGCGGTATCACATTAGCAGCGGGTGAAATTAATACAACGGTAGATGCAGGTTTCTTTGCTGCAAATGTGATGAACTTGGGTAATACAGTTTGGTATGACCAAAATAACAATGGTATTAAAGATGCAACTGAAAATGGAATAGCAGGTGCTACTGTAAAATTATATGCAGATGCAAATAATGATAACACACCAGATGGAGCTGCACTTACTACAACTACTACCGATACTAATGGCTTATATAATTTTGGAGGACTTGCAGCAGGTAACTATATAGTAGGTGTAACGATTCCTTCAGGTTATGCAGTAGTAACTACAAATGGTGGTGATCCTGATAATAATACAGATAATGATAATAATGGTGTAAATACTAGTGCAGGTGAAGTAAGAAGCAGTGCAATAACTCTTGCACTTACTACTGAACCTATAACTGATGGAGATGGAAATAATGGTAACTTAACTGTTGACTTTGGTTTTAGAGGAACAGGTTCAATTGGAGATTTTGTTTTCAATGATTTAAATGGTAATGGTATTCAAGATGCAGGCGAAGTTGGAATTCCTAATGCAACTGTAAGTTTATTGAATCCAAATGGAACAACAACAACAGTAACAACTGACTCAAATGGAGGATATAATTTCTCTAATCTTGCACCGGGTACATATACTCTAACATTTACTACTCCTAGTGGCTTAACAGCATCTCCTTCTAACCAAGGCACTGATAATACAAAAGATAGTGATCCAGTTGGCGGAACTGTTACAGGTATTGTATTGACAGTGGGTCAGACGAATACAACTGTAGATGCAGGTTTCTTTGCAGCTAATGTAATGAACTTAGGTAATGTGGTTTGGTACGATCAAAATAACGATGGTATTAAAGATGCTACTGAAAATGGAATAGCAGCAGTAACTGTTAAATTATATGCAGATGCTAATAATGATAACGTTGCAGATGGAGCAGCAATTGGAACAACTACTACCGATGCGAATGGTATCTATAATTTTGGTGGGTTAACTGCTGGTAATTATATAGTAGGAGTAACTACTCCTACAGGTTATGCAGTAGTAACCAACAATGGTGGTGATCCTGATAATAACACAGATAATGATAATAACGGAACCAATACAAGTATTGTAGGTGAGGTAAGAAGTAGTGCAATAACACTTGCCCTTACCACTGAACCTTCAACAGATGGAGATGGTAGCAATGGGAACTTAACTCTTGACTTCGGCTTCAAAGGAACTGGATTAATTGGTAATCTTGTTTTCAATGATGTTAATGCTAATGGTATTCAAGATGTAACTGAAACAGGAGGAATACAGGGAGTAAATGTTGTGTTGGCTTACCCTAATGGAACTACTACTAGCACTACAACTGATGCAAATGGTTTATACAGTTTCCCTAATCTTGCTCCAGGTACGTATAGCGTAACATTTACCACACCAGCAAGTTATAGTGTATCACCTGCTAACGTAACTGTGTCAGGGGCTACAGATGCAAATGATAGTGATCCAATAGGCGGAATAGTTAATAATATTGTTTTGACAGCTGGTCAAGTGGATAATACAATTGATGCTGGTTTCTTTAATTGTGTGCCTATAGTTTCAGGTATCACTGGCCCAAGCCAAATTTGTGCCAATGAACCTGCTGTATTCAATGTAACAACTGGAGCTGGTGCAGGTTCAGTATATTCTTGGACTTTTACGAATGGTAATCCTGCTACAGCTACAGGTCCGAATGCAACTTCTACTTGGTCTGCTACTGGTGAGTATGATATTACACTTACCATTACAAAAAATGGTTGTACTACACCTTTTACAAAATCAATTATCATCACACAAGGCATATTTGCAGATGCTGGTCCCGATAAAGATATTTGTAGCGGCATTAGTTCTACAATAAATGGATCAGGTCCTGCTGGTTCTCTATACAGTTGGATTGTTGTATCAGGTGACCCTACCTCTATTGATAATGGTACTAACCAATCAAGTATTTTGGTTTCGCCATTGGTAACTACAACCTATCAACTAACAGTAAGCCAAAATGGTTGTACAAAAATTGACCAAGTAACTGTATTTATAAATGTAAATAAAAACCCAGTAGCAGATGCTGGTCCAAATAAAATAATCTTATTAGGTTCGTCAGTTGCAATAGGTGGTTCACCAACTGGTACAGTTCCTGCAGCTACTCCAGGTTCTACTCTTAACTATATATGGAGCCCAATTGCTGGTTTAAATAGCAGCACAAATACTAACCCTATTGTAACCCCAACTGTAGTAGGCACTACAAATTATAGAGTGATTGTATTTGCTTCACCTTTCGGTTGTAGTGATACTTCATTTGTAAACGTAACGGTTGTACAACCTGTAAACTTAGGAAATAGTGTATGGTATGATAAAAATGCAAACGGATTAAAAGAAGCTGGCGAACCAGGTGTAGCCACAACGGTTAACTTGTATGAAGATTTAAATAACGATAATGTACCAGATGGCGCAGCAGTAGCAACCACCACTACAAATGGAAATGGTGCTTATAACTTCACCAACCTTTTCCCTGGTAGTTATATTGTAGGTGCTGTTATTCCTAATGGATATTCGGCAGTAGCTACTAATGGTGGTAACCCTGATAATGATATTGATAATGATAATAATGGTAGTATTACAACAGTGCCTGGAGAAGTGAGAACGCCTGCAATAACGCTTACTGCAGGTGGAGAGCCGGCTACTGGTGTTGATGGTAACGATAACAATGGCAATTTAACACTAGATATTGCATTGACGGGTAATGGAAGATTGGGTAACTATGTTTGGGAAGATGCGAACCGTAATGGTATTCAAGAAACAACTGAACCAGGTATTGCAAATGCTTCAGTTAAACTTACCTATCCTGATGGAGGAACGGCAATTTCAACTACGAATGGAGCTGGAGCTTACATCTTTGATAAATTAATACCTGGTTCTTATAATGTAGAATTTATAACGCCAGCTGGATATAAAGCTACAGTTTCAAATGTAACTGGAGGTACTGCTACAGACGCAAATGACAGTGACCCTATAAATGGTTTGGTTAGTAATATAGCAATTGCTGCAGGAGATGATAATGGTACAATTGACGCAGGGTTTTATGTTCCAATTAGTATTGCAGGTAATGTTTGGCATGATGTAAATGGCTTAGCAGATAATCTTGTAAACAATAGTGGAGCAGCAGCAATACCACCTGCACAATCAATACCAGTAGGTTTAAGAGCTTATTTGGTAAACAATACAACTGGGTTGATTGAATCAATTGGATTTGTGTCGAGTCTTACAGGTACTTTTATCTTTAACGATGTATCTCCAAATACCAATTATTATATTATTTTAAGCAATACGCAAGCAATTGTTGGAACACCACCACCAGCTGCTAGCTTACCTACAGGATGGCAAAACGTTGGTGAGAAATTAGGGACAAGTCCTGGAAGTGATGGAGTAATAAATGGTAGATTGAATGTTCCAGTAGGTACAGTTAATGTAACGAATGCAAACTTTGGAATTAAATTAAAATCTGGAGAAGTAGTAATTGGCTAATATTCTATAAAATTATTTAAAAACTTTAATACCTAAAAAACACAAAAATGAAAACAATTAGTAAATTAAACACGTTGCTTACAGTGTTTCTTGTATCAGGTTACTTTGGGTTTGCCCAATCTGTACCTACTCTTGAACTTACAAATAGGTTAGTGGCTCCAGGTTCTGGTCCGACAACTACACCTCTTGTAATTCCATTTGAAGTAGATGCAATAAACAATCATAATTTTGATAATTATACGCCTGCTTTAAATCTTACTGTTTCTTTTAGAAATCAGGTTTATACTGGTTTAACTTACAGTAATATTTCTACAGGGATGGTATTTGGTGGTGCTCCATCTTTGTCAAGTGATGGGCCTATTCAACAAGTAACACCTTATAATAGGTATGATATCTTAGCTGCATATAATGGTGCTGGGGGTCCTGAATCAAGTATGTTTACTTCAAATCCAAACGCTGTAGGTACTAATTTGGGTACTGGTTTTGATATTGATGGTAATCTTTTTGGAAATGGGGTAAATTCGGGTGTTGAAATCCTTACTGCTTCTCAGGTTTTATATGACCTAAACAAACCCAAAGATGCTCGTGAAGAATTCGGTGAGATTGTGTTAACTTTTAGTCGTCCTGTTATTAATCCTGTAATACATGTTGCTGGACTTGGTGGGTCTTATCGTTATTTGCCTTTTGGTGCCATAGATAATCCAGTAAATTATAAGACATCTTATTTTTCTTCGGAGTTAGAATTGCAAACACCTGGCTTTACTTCAACAAAATTATCTGGAAATGCAAATCTTAATTTAGTTGGTAATAATATTCTTAATAGTGCTTTTAGACCAAATGGAGGTTCAGTATTTGTTCCTGGAGATCTTTTCGATAATTATGGAGCTGCCACAGGTAGTATTAGAATTACAGGTGTAGTAACTCAATTAGTATATAAAGTATTCTTACGAGGTAGTACCGCTTCAGATATGAATTTTTCAACGCTTGGATCGAATGTAACTTGTGGCGCAACTGCTTGTGGTCACAATCCTTTTACTGGAGACCAGTGGTACATTTCAGCAAGTTTAGATAAACCAACTCAACAATTATCAGGAAATATTTTTGTTGATAAAGATGGTTTAACAGATAATAATGTTAATCAAAGTGCAGGAATACCAAATCCAACAACAAATATTGGAGGTTCTTTATTTGCTAATTTATTGAATACAGCTGGACAAGTTGTTGCTAGTATTCCTGTAGGAAATAACGGAGCTTACTTATTTGATAAAGTACCTCCAGGTACATACTCTGTACAGTTAACAACCAATGCAAGTTCAGGTACTTATTTTTCTCCTGCTGCTGCTCCGGCATATGTATTGCCACCAACTTGGGGTTATACGGGAGAGTTTGTTGGTAATGTTGCTGGTAACGATGGTACTGTAGATGGTAAATCTTCGAGCGTTGTTGTAAATGCATTAGATATTAAAACTGAAGTTAATTTTGGTATTGAGCGTTTGCCTGAATCTAACAGTTATCCTAACTTCATAGATAGACCAACACTTAATCAAGTAATAACTTTAGTTGATTCTTTACCAGTTTTAAGTGGAAGTGATCCCGAAGATCAACCAATAAATGGATCATTAGCAGGTAAAGCTATAAGAATAGATACTTTACCAAGTAATGCTATCCTTTTATATGGTGGGGTTCAAGTTTTTGTAGGTCAGGTTATACCTAATTACACACCATCTTTATTACAAATTAAATTTACTATGCCGAATGCAGGTTTTTCAGGATTTGTGAAATTTAATTATTCGTATATTGATGCTGCTGGTTTAGCTGATCCAACGCCTGCATTTTATTCTTTGCAATGGCCAGCTGGTAATGCGTTACCAATTGTATTGTCTGATTTTGCAGCAATAAAAAACAATTGTAATGCTACTTTAAATTGGAAAACAGCTTCTGAATTAAATTCTGAGAGGTTTGAAATACAATATAGCACCAATACTAATACAAATTTTGAAACATTGGGAGCTATAGCTGCATCTGGAAACAGTACATCAACTAAGGGTTATCAATATAATTTCTCAATGGAGTCTGGTGTGTTTTATTATTTCCGTTTGAAAATGTATAAAAAAGACGGCACATTTACTTATAGCGAAATTCGTACACTTAGTTGTTTAGATACAAGATCTGAGATTGTTGTTCTGCCTAATCCAGCAGTTAATTCATTCCATATTGAAAAAATGGCTAAAGGTAAAAACACAGTTTCTATATATAGCAATGAAGGAAAATTGATAAAAACACTTAATGTAGTAAACAAACAAATTATTGATATTAGCGATTTAGCTTCAGGTGGATATGTTCTAAGAATCTTAAATGAAAATGGAACAGCTTCTGTAGAAAAATTAGTTAAGTATTAAAAAAAATAGAAAATGCTATTGATACCCTATTTTATCAATAGTTTTCTTAAAGTGACTTGAATCTACTTTTACGCACACACAAAAAAGAATGCCTTCCATTTTTGGGAGGCATTTTGTTTTCTGCTGTTTTAATGTAAAATGATTATAAAAATTACATTATCTAGTACACCTTTGCAGTACATATCCTACAAAAAAGTAGTGAAAAAGTTGGTTTTTTAACTTTTTTATCTAACTTTATCATATTCTTTATCTTACAAGAGGAAGAATATTTATCAAAACCAATTACTTAATCAATGATAAGCCTCTACAAAAAAATCACTTTTATTTTTATTTTCGTAATGCAATCTGTATTTATTTTAAATGCACAGCAAATTTCGGGAAATGTATTTATTGATAGAGATGGAGTAACTGATAACGGTGGGCATTGGCGAAGTGGGGAAGGCTTTATTCTGTCGCTCCCATACAACCAATGCTCGGCTCTGCAAAATGATGAGGATATGTTTTTCAGCCCCCATTTTGCCAATGCCGTTGTTATCGGTTCGGCACGGGTAGTTTGGGAATGTCACTTTTAAAATTATAACTATGCTAAGAAGAATAAAACAGTCCGAATTTTACGAAAAGTATTGGAAAGTTGATGATGGACACGGGAATATGGTTAGTCCACCACCACTAACAGAAGGCGAAAAGAAGTATCTTGACGATATAACAAGTTCGCAAATAAACTGCTTTCATATTAAGTTTACAAGGAAACCAACTGGACAGGTTATTGATATTGATTTAGAAAAACTTGAAAAACAAATGAAACAATTGCCCGGATTTCTTAAAATTTGTGGATGTGGTAGTTGCACAGAAGAGTATCAACATCAATCTGACTGTGCAGTACATAATATGCCTGCAATGCCAAATGGTAAATGTGATTGCAAGCCAAAGCCATTTAAGCCATCAAAGAAGCATCTTGCCATCTTTAAGAAGATTGCTGAAAAAGGATACTACAAACCTACTTACAGCGACAAAGAACCAACAACAAAGACTTTAGAAAAGAAAGGTATTGTTGAATGGCGAGATGATTTTCGAGGTCTACGTCTAACTAAGAAAGGTGAGGAACTTGTCAAATTGAATGGTTGGTAGTGCTGACCGATAACAGCATTATAAGCTCAGGAGGAGTAAATAATCCTAAAACAAATATAGAAGGTTTATTATTTGCCAATTTATTAAATAATTTACATCAAGTGGTTGCTAGTGTGTTTGTTAGTAACGACGGAACTTATAATTTTAGTAACGTTATAGCTGGAGATTATTCTATACAATTAACTATTAATGCTAGTACAGGTACATATTCAAATCCAATAAATGCCTTAGCAAATGCTTTACCAGCTGGTTGGATAAATACAGGCGAATTTGTGGGAAATGTAACTGGTAATGATGGAACAGTAAATGGAGAATCTGTAGTAATAAATGTTTTGCAAAACAGTACAGTTACTGATGTAAATTTTGGAATAGAGCGATTGCCCGAAACTTCCGATGCTGTTGCTTACATTGGCACTGGGGGAGTTGATGGCGTTTTTAGACCGAATGTGCTTTTTAGTTTAAATGGCACTGCTTTTATTGGTAGTGACTCAGAAGATCAACCATTAGCTGGTCCTTTAGCTGGAAAAGCCATAAAAATTATTAATGCTAGTTATTCTGTACCAAATACTACAGAAGTAGGATTGCTGTATTACGCTGGAACAATATTAACAGCTGGGCAGATTATAACCTCATATAATCCTGCACTTTTAAAAGTTAAAATTACTTATTCTGGCAATCCATATTATATTACTGGGCAAGAGGTGAAATTTTATTATTCCTATATTGATGCTGCAGGTGTAGCTGACCCTACAGCTGCACTTTATGCTGTTAGATACCCTGTAACCGCTCTTGCATTTAGTTTACAAGAGTTTCTTGTACAAAAAAATAATTGCAATGCCATCATAAATTGGAAAACATCATCAGAAACAAATTCAGATAAATTTGAAATAGAATATAGTAAAGGTGTAACAGGTAATTTTGAATTATTAAAAACATTCTCTGCAGCTGGTAATAGTAACACCCTCAAAAAATATCAATTTATTTATGCGATGGAATCGGGAGTTACTTACTATTTCAGACTCAAAATGATTGACACTGATGGTACGTTTAAATATAGCGATATTCAAAAAATTAGTTGCGCCAATAGAAAGAATGAAATTATAATTTCGCCAAATCCAGTGGTAAATAAGTTTTATATTACTGGTATGGCAATGGGAAAAAATACCATCTCTATTTATAGTAAGAACGGGAACTTCTTAAACAAGCTTAATGTAACAAATAATACAAATATTGATATTAGCCATCTACCATCGGGTGTGTATGTAATAAAGATTTTAAATGAAAATGGTTCTAGCTCAGTCGAAAGATTAGTAAAATATTAATAATATAGAAAGACTTTTTTACAATTGTAATAAAGTTTTTCTTTTAAAATAAGTTGAATCTACCTTACAATATATTCAGCTACTTAAGTGCCTTTCAGTAATTGGGGGGCACTTTGTTTTTAACCCTAACCCATTATGGGGTGTCAAAAAAAGTATTAATTATTTCTTTGATATTTTTATAGGTATTAGACATCGGCTCTCTAATATTTTTTGTGGCTATCCATTTTACTTCTACAATATCTTCTTCCGTTTGTGGAACCATTTTTTGCGAGGATGGGCAAGTAAAATAAAACCAATGACTAATTTTTAAAATTAGTTTTCCTCTCTCTTTGTAGATGTGGTATGTTTCTCCAATCTTTCTTTTTAAAGTTAATTTATTCACACCAGTTTCTTCTTCAATCTCTCTTGTAGCACAAGTTTCAATTGTTTCAGCTGCTTCTAATTTCCCTTTTGGTAAATCCCATTTTCCTCTTCTAAAAATAAAAAGTATTTCTTTCCTTTCATTTTGTACAATACCGCCTGCAGCTTCTATAATCTCAAATTGCGAAAAGAAATTTTCTTTTAGAATCTCGAAGTTATTGGATAAAAATATGGCAGTGGCGAATTTTTTAGAATCTAATTGTTGAAGTAATGATGTAGCATCCACAGTTTCATTTTCTAAAAAAAGGGTATCTTCTTTTACAGACAATTCTTTTAAATGCTTTGTAAGTGCATTAGTAAGGTATATTGGTTTTTCATTTACAAAAATTTTTATTAACATAATCGTAAGTTGTTTTGTAAAAATATAGCATCTATACTAAAATAGTTTGCCAACTTGTTGTTTTTTTAAAATTTCTTTCATTTCCTAAATCGCTTTTTAAAATATAATCGTAAGTAGGTTATGTTTAAAAATGTCGACAGTTTTTCAACTGATTTTTAAAATTATAAATTAACCATTTAATAAAAATACAATGAAAAAGAAAATATTAATAGGCATTGCTTGTAGTGCATTACTAGTAGGCAGTATCGTTTTTGCGGCCGACCATATAGATGCTCCAAGTGTAACAGGCCCAAGCAGCACCAGTTTGGCAACAGACATTACAGATATTTATGCTTTTCAAAGCCCTGCCGATAATACCAAAATGGTATTGGTAGCTAATGTATCTGGTTTAATGACACCAACAACTACTGCAGCAGCAAAATTTGGTAGCAATGTATTGTACGAAATGAACATCGATAATACGGGCGACAATGTAGAAGATTTAGTAATCCAATTTTTAGTTCAAAATGGAAAAGTACGTGCATATGGTCCAGTAGCACCCGCAACAACAGGCACTACGAGTACTATAAGAACAAATGGTGCAATTACCGAAGCAGATGTTACACCATATGGCACAACGCCAATTGTAGGTACTGGTGCAAATGGTATGAAAATATTTGCTGGCCCAAGAGATGATCCATTCTTTTTTGATCTAGCTCGTTTTAAAGAAATTATAGCTGGTACTCAAACAGCATTTAGACCTGTAGGTGTGGACTTTTTTGCTGGCACAAACGTACTTTCTTTGGTAGCAGAAATGCCAAAAACATTATTAGGAACTGGCACAACAATAAACTACTGGGTAGAAACAAAAACGAAATAAATTTTCCATTAAAAAACTTACACAAAATGATACAGATAAATAAATTGAAAGCCTTTGCTTTCGTAATAGCAATAGCTGCTATGGCAAGTTGCAAAAAAAATGATGACGTAGTTGTACCACCAGTTGTTGACACATTTGATCTGGCAGGTACATTTACACAAACCGATCAAATGGCTAGGCCAGCAATAAACACCGTATTTGTAGGTGCACCTCGCAAGAATGAGTTTAATACTACAGCCCCATCTGCTATGAATGCAGCATTTAAAACAGATTTTGTAAATGTACTAACGGGGTTTGGGCAAACAGCTGCATCTACAAATGCTCTAGGGCAAACAAGAGATCAGTTTGCCACATTATTGGTTTCTGATGTATTAAATGCTAAGTTAACTGGTACCACTACATTTTTTGATGGTGTAAATGTACTTACAGGTAGAGCATTAGCCGATGATGTAATAAATGTAGAATTGCTTTTAATATTTGGTGGGTCAACTGGAGGTTCTAACCCTGGTTTAACAAACGATAATGTGAATGCCAATGATAAAGCATTCATAACCACATTCCCCTATTTAGCAGCGCCTTTTTAAAGGTTAATTTAGAAATGGAAAAGGGCGTGTAGTAATATTTTTTTATTACACGCTTTTTTTATAATGTAAAAAAATGAACACATGAAAAAAATAATTCTCTACAGCCGACTATTGTCGAGCCTAACAACTGCAATGATAAGCTGTAATACAAAAACAAATATTGCCAACGCAAAAGATTACGATGCATTTATAAATCCAGCATTTCAAAAAGCACAATTGCAAAATAATGAAAACGAAATACAATTTTGGAATACTAAACTACAACAAGATACTGGTAGCTATGCCAACATGGTAGAGGTAAGTTTTAATACGTTATCTCATTTTAAGCTTACAGGCAATGTAAACGATTTGGCTTTTGCGGATTCTTTATTTTACAGAGCACTCAGCAAATTGAATAATAAAGAAGCATCTATTTACCTTGCACTTACACAAAATGCCATTACACAACACAAGTTTAAAGATGCCGAAAAATTTATTTATACAGCTGAAAAAATTGGTGCAGATGCGGGTACAATAAATTTATTAAAATTTGATGTGAGTATGGAGCTAGGCAATTATTTAGCAGCCGAGCTTTGCTTAAAAAAAATAAACAACAAAGAAAATAATTTTGATTATTTGATAAGGCAAGCAAAGTTTGAAGATTATCAAGGAAAAGCCGAAGCCTCTATTGCTACAATGGAAAAAGCATACGGACTATTAAAATATAGTAACAAAAAATCGACACAAATATGGGTTACCAGCAACCTTGCAGATATGTATAGCCATAGTGGGCGCATACAAGATGCGTATAACATGTATGTAAAATCGTTGCAGCTGGATAGTGCTAATTTATATGCATTGAAGGGAATTGCTAACATTTGTTTTGTGCACGATAAAAATGCAGTAGAAGCTGAACGTATTTTTAAATTTATATTGTCCACCACCGATGCGCCAGATATAAATTTAAACCTTGCAGAAATAAGCGAATGGAAGGGAGATATAAAAGCCAAGAATGAATACCTACATACATTTCTTACCAAAATAGAAAGCAATAAAAACTATGGTAACATGTACAATAAATATTTGGTAGATGTTTATTTAACCGATAAAATAGATGCTGTAAAAGCATTGCGTATTGCAGAAAGTGAAATGAACAATAGAAAAACGCCGGAAACGTACTCTTGGCTTGCACTAGCAAATTATAAAGCCAATAATATTGGCTTGGCAACGGAGATTATTAATAAAAATGTGTTGAATAAAACCTACGAACCGCTTGCTTTATATGCCGCATCTGTAGTGTTGAGTAAAACAGATAAGGAATTATCCAACAAATTGAAAGGGGAGTGTATGGAAAGTAAGTTCGAGCTAGGTCCGGTGAAGTACGATAGACTTTTAAAGGGGATTTAATAAAATTATGGGTTGCACCTTTCACTTTTTATAACTAATTTAGATACTAAATTTATAGTGCATATTAGCAGACAATTATATACAGAACAAGAACTTATTCATTCTTTAAAACAAAAGGATGAAGCAGCCTTTTCATACTTGTACGATAATTATAGCGCTGCACTAAATGGTGTTATTTATCCTATGATAAATGACTTTGCTTTATCGGAAGATATTTTGCAAGAAGCATTTATAAAAATATGGAATAATATTGATAGTTACGATGTAACCAAAGGCAAGCTATATACGTGGATGCGAAGAATAACCCACAACTTAACATTAGATACATTAAAAAGTAACCAACATAAGTACCAGAGCAAAGTGGTGAGCGACGAAAGAGTAGTTGCAAATGTGAGTGTAAACAATAATGTTTTTACAAAATTAGATTCGCAAGACTTTAAACGAAAATTAGAAACCTTAGATAAAAAACAACGATTAATAATTGATATGTCCTATTTTCAAGGATATACGCAAGAGGAAATAGCAAATGAGCTTGAAATGCCTGTGGGTACCGTAAAAACAAAAATAAGAAGTGCCATTATTGAATTAAGAAAAATATTTAATTAAACATTGCAAATAAACGACATCATATCATCTGGCTTGCTTGAGCTCCACGTTTTAGGACTAACGAATGAGCAAGAAACTGCCCAGGTTTTGACATGGAAAGCTGCATACCCAGAAGTGGGGGTGGAGCTACTTGCTATAGAAAATAGCTTGGAGCAAGTTGATTTGGCAAAAGCTGTTGTGCCATCTTTGGGTACAAAGAAAAATTTATTTGCAGTAATAAAAAATAATGCAACATCATCATCATCCAATGAAAATGTTGTACCAATACATACTACGCCAGTGGTACAAATAAATAACAAGTTAAAATATGCTGCAGCAGCATCTATTGTATTGCTTATTGGCTCTGCTATTTTTAATATGGTTACGTACAGCAAATACAATAAAGCAACCAACGAACTTGCTACTGCACAAGAAAAACTAGTGGCGCAGGAAAAAGATATTGCCAGCTTAAAAAATAATTTGGAAGTGCCATTGAATAATAGCAGCCAGCAAGTTGTTTTAAAAGGCACAGCCACTGCACCCACCAGCACTGCAAAAATATTTTGGATACGCAGCACTGGCGATGTGTATGTAGAAGCAAGCGGCCTGCCCGAAACACCTACAGGCATGCAATACCAGCTTTGGGCTATCATAGATGGCAAACCTGTAGATGCAGGTATGATTACGACCAATAAAAATGGCCAAAAATACAATATACAAAAAATGAAAGCTTTTGGTAAGGCTCAAGCCTTTGCCATTACGCTAGAGAAGGAAGGTGGTAGCCCAACGCCGACGATGGAGAAGATGTATGTGATGAGTGAGATGTAGATTCCTCATTTTTTATAAATTCATCTAATCATTAAATAAATTTTGTTCACGATTTTTATTTGTTCATTATTTGTGAACAGAATGTTTTTGTGAACAAGCGTTTGGGTTTTGTTGCTACTGATGCAATGTCATTAAGTTAAATTTTTTTTAGTTGACTTTAGCGAACGTTACGTGGGATGCGAAGCGAGGCGGAGGAAGATTATGCAATTACTTTTACATGTCGCTCCTATGGAGCTTTTAACTCCCTACTATTAATGTCTTTCTACTGATATGTCGCTCCTCTAGAGCTATTATTTTAATGCATTTAGCCCGCCAAAGCGGGCGACATGCCAGTAGAAATGAGCAATAAAGCGCAATAAGAGCTCCGTAGGAGCGATATATTTTTTTTCTTCCGAAAAGAGTTATATTAGGACACGAACCGTGGAGGAGCAATGTTACGATTTTCACAATAAAAAGGGATTGTTACTTTTTCAAATTAAAATTTTTTGAAACACCAATGTTTATCGTTTTCCCAAAATTAAAAGCTACGGTTCTTTGCAAAGCATACCCATCTTTGTATTTACTCCAATTGTAAGCTATA
>JAYTLA010000036.1:0-24896 GCA_043729825.1 Ferruginibacter sp. | reverse complement strand
CTTTAAAGGCATAATCAAAATTTTCTCTACCCATTATCGTTTCTCTCAAAATATTTAAGCCTGTGCATGGCTTGCTGTATGCATTTGGGCCAAATTGTATAATGTTTTCACTATTGGTCATGATGGGTTCTAGTTGGTCTTTTGGCAGCTTCATATAATCGGTTATCTTATATGCTGGGCCACGGCCTACCGGAAATTTATTGTCCCACAGTTCTTCGGTAAGGTATTCGCAAAAAGTGTTTAGGCCTTCGTCCATCCAACTCCATTGGCGCTCATCGCTGTTTATAATCATCGGAAAAAAGTTGTGCCCTACTTCGTGTATTACCACACCAAGCATGCCGTTTTTTGTACCCTCGCTATACGTGCCATCTTTTTCGCAGCGGCCAAAGTTAAAACATATCATTGGGTACTCCATACCATTAGCGGCTTCTAGGCTTTGGGCTACTGGGTACGGATACGGTATGGTAAATTTTGAATACGATTTTATGGTATGTGCTACTGCTTTTGTGCTATAGGTTTTATACAAGTTGTATGCTTCTTTTCCGTAAGCACTCATGCACATAATTTTTTTGCCTTCTATATATGCAGGCATAGCATCCCACACAAATTTGCGGCTGCTGCCCCAAGCAAAGTCACGTACCATATCGGCTTTAAAAATCCATGTTTTCTTTTGGGTGGACTTTGATGCTTCTCTTGCTTTGGCTTCTGCAAGTGTTACCACTTCTACTGGTTCTTTTGCATTTTGTGCAGTAGCCCAACGTGCTTGCTGTGCCGGTGTAAGCACGGCTGCATAGTTTTGGCATTGCCCTGTTGCCATTACCACATGGTCTGCAGGTACTGTCATAGCTACTTTAAAATTGCTAAATGTAAGTGTAAACTCTCCTGTGCCTACAAACTGATGATTTTGCCAGCCTTGGTTATCGCTATACACACATAGGCGTGGGTACCATTGTGTCATGGTAAATAAATCGTTGCCATCGGCAGGAAAATTTTCGTAACCGCCACGGCCACCAAATCTTGTACGTTCTATAATATTGTAATTCCATTCTATTTTAAAAATAAATTGTTGCCCAGGTTTTAGGGTTTGTGGTAGCTCTACACGCATCATGGTTTTGTTGATGGTATATTGCAAAGGCACACCAGTGGCTGTAGTAATTTTTGTTATGTTGTCGCCATATTCTTTATCGAGCTTGCCAGTGTTTAGTCTTGTAAGCTCAGGTTCGCTTAAAGATTTTTGCATTCCATTACTGGTTTGATAGCCAGAGTTGTTTACCGAGCTGTGTTCGTTTTCGTCTAACTGTAGCCACAAGTAAGTAAGGTTATCTGGAGAGTTATTAAAGTACGTGAGTGTTTCTTTGCCTATTAATTTTCTGTTTGGCTCATCTAGCTCGCATACGATATCGTAATCGCAGCGCTGCTGCCAATATTTTGGGCCAGGTGCGCCGCTTGCAGTGCGGTACTCATTTGGTGTGGGCAATATAGTGCCCAGTTGTTCAAAACGGTTGCCATGGTTGCTGCCAGGGTTGTTACGGATGTCTTGAGCAAAGCTTGTAGTTGCAATAAAACTTAAAAGGAGGACAAGGAATTTCTTCATGAAATTATTATTTTAAAAAATGGTTGGTGATGGAAATATTATTGGGATAATAAAATATTTAAATTAGTAATAAACTTTTCTGCTTCTATAAATAATTTTTCTACAACATCTTTTTCAAACTCTACATAATCGTCATAATCTGAAGCATGTCTATATTCAAAAATATCTGAATAAAACGCTCCGTCGCTTTGGCTTATTAAATTATTTTGGATAAAATGTTTGTGCATCATGGTTCTAACACCTGTATGCGTTTTGGCTTCAATATTGTTTTTAAAAAGTATTGCAGTAGCTGTGTAAAAACAAGCATAATATATTCTATTTATTGCTTCGTTGTAAAAACCATTATCCATCATAAGGCTTGCAGCCCTCATTGACTTATTTGATTTTCCTATTTTATAAGAAATATATTTTTCAATATCTGCCTTTACATTTTTCATAAAAGAATACCATCTGCTTTAACATTTTTGTAAAATGGGGTTACATAATGTTTATTTTCCCAGGTATTCTTATCATATATTAATGGGCTAATCGTTATGCCTACTTCAGTTTCTAAATTAAACAAGGGGTAACTTATTTTTTTTCTTTCTTCATATGAAAGGCAATTGTTGTTTACCAATATTAGTAAATCAATATCACTTTCCTCTTTCTGCTCTCCACGTGCGTAAGATCCATACAAAATAATATCGGCACTTGGCACTACACTTTGTACCGTTTTCTTTATACGCTCAAACAATATGGAATTATCTTTCACCATTGAGCCATAAAGTTACAAGTTTAAGGCATTCGCTCCAACGCAAATTTTACCGCCCATGTAAAAGTTATAGCGCTTAATAAATATACCCACCATTTTTGAGAGACTTTTAATTTATTTACTACTACATAACTTGCTAGTAAAATTATTGTTACAATAATAATTTGACCAGCTTCTAACCCAATATTAAAACCAAACAAACTCCAGCCAATGGTTTGGTCTTTGGCCAACATAAAACGTATGGTATTGGCAAAGCCAAGCCCGTGTATGAGTCCAAAAAATAAGGCAAAGAAATAATTTAAGTATATATTTTTTTGTTGCAAATCTTTTTGTACTACATTAAATATAGCTGTGATGATGATGGTACAAGGAATTAAAAATTCTACCAATGCCTCATTTATGCGTAGCACATTATACACACTGAGTGCAAGCGAGAGACTATGCCCAATGGTAAATGCCGTTACAAGGACCAATACTTTTTTCCAAACTTGCAAAAGATAAATAGCGGCTAGTGCAATGATAAAGAGCTGATGATCTAATGCAGATGTACTGATGATATGCTGCCAACCTTCTTTAAAATAAAATGCTAAATCGCTCATGATGTTGAAATGGTATTGTACTTTGCTGTATGTTTGTGTTTGGCTATCTGCCAATTTTTTCTAGCCACTAATGGCACGAATTTACACTAATGGTTTTTTATTCGTGAAAATTAGTGTTATTCGTGGCAAAGATTTTTTTTGCGAAGCAGAAAACAAATTAAAAGTTATGCAAAGTTTTTTATTTAAATGTTTATTGGCTACCATGTTCAATTTTTCTACGCATACAAATGTTGCGCATCATCCTATATTTATGAGCGTTACAGAAATAGAACACAATGCAAAAACAAAATCATTGGAAATTAGTTGTAAAATTTTTACCGACGATTTTGAAAAAGCCTTGCGTGCCACTTACAAAACCAAAGTAGATTTACTTCATGGGTCATTAAAAACCTACATGGATAAACTAGTGAGTGATTATGTAAAAAAACATTTATTAATTGCTATAAATGGAAAGCTTACAACTTTGCAATATGTAGGCTACGAAAATATTGAAGATGGCGTTTATTGTTATTTTGAAATAGAAAACATTGTAGCGCCTAAAAAAATATCGATAACGGATAATATTTTATACGAGTATAAAAAAGAACAAATAAGTTTATTGCATGTAACTGTAGGCGGCAAGCGGCAGAGTACAAAATTGAGTAATCCGGAGAAGTTTGTGGAGATGAAGTTTTAGCAAGAAATGTTTATCATTTATTATTTATCATTTAGCAGTTCAATAACTTTCAATCTATGCTAAATAGCAAAGGATAAATGATAAATGATAAATAATAAATAATAAATAATAAATAATAAATGATAAATAATAAATGATAAATAATAAATGATAAATAATAAATGATAAATAATAAATAATAAATGATAAATGGAATTATTCCTCTTCTAATTGCTCCTTCAAATCTTCCGAAATCGTCACCAAAATTTTATCAATTCTTTGTCCATCCATATCTATAATTTCTAGCGTAAAATCTTTCCATGCAAACTTTTCGCCAGTTTTTGGTATATGCTCTAGCTCGTGCAATACAAAACCTGCAAGGGTATCAAATTCGTGCTCACCTTCGTTCATCCATTCTGCTCTTTCAAAGTAACTTAAGAAATCGTAAAAATGAATTTGTGCATCTACCAAGTAAGTGCCATCATCTCTTTTGGTAATACCATATTCTTCTTGACCTGTTTGTGGTACATCGCCAATGATGGCTTCCAAAATATCATTGAGGGTTATCATACCTTCTAGTGTGCCATATTCGTTTACAATAAAAGCTGAATGTATTTTAGTGCCTTTAAATTTTTCTAACAATTGATAAGCAGAATTATTTTCGGGTACAAACAATGCTGGTTTTATAATATCTGCCAAAGGCTTGTTGGGGTCAGCTTTCAGCAAATCTTTTACATAAACTATACCTTTTATATTGTCCACCGTATCTTCACATACAGGAAAAGTGCTAAAAATAATTTCCTCCGATTTGTTCTTCACATCGTTCACCGTATCTTTCATATCGTACCATGCAATATCTGTGCGATGTGTCATTAGCGATGTAATATTTCTATCGCCTAAATGAAAAACCCTTTCTATAATTTCTTTTTCATCTTCTTCAATAGATCCATGCTCACTACCTTCCGATATCATAGCTTTTATTTCTTCTTCAGTAACGGCGCTATCTGTAGGTTTTTTTATGTTGAATATTTTAAAAAGCCCATTGGTAATACTCGACAAAAGCCAAACCAATGGATGCACAATGGTCGATAAAGTATTCATCGGTATGGCTACAGCTCTTGCAATTTTTTCTGCCCTGAGCAAACCGATTTTCTTTGGTACCAACTCACCAAAAATAATGGTAAGAAAAGTTACTGCCAATACTACAATGATGGTAGCAATACTTTCGGCATATTTATCTGTAAGGGTAAATTTTTGGAAATAGGGCGTAAGCATTTTGCTAAATTTATCTTCGGCAAACACACCCACTAAAATAGAAATTAACGTAATGCCAATAGTTGCTGTACTCAAAAACTTTTCAGGATTATTGGCAAGGTCTAAAGCAGCTTTTGCTTTTTCATCGCCTTTGGCAGCCATGGCTTCTAATCTACCCTTACGAGCGCTTACCAAAGCTATTTCGCTCATTACAAAAAGTGCTGTAAGAAATATTAACAACAGCAGAATAAAAACCTCAATCATTTTGTTTAATTACATTAAAAAATATCTTTTATTAAAAGATGTTGCCGACAAATATCCGAAAAGATAACCAATAATACCTCCACAAAGTACATCTAGCGGAAAATGTACGCCCACATACACTTGCGCAAAGCAAATTATAGCCGCCCAAAGCATGAAAAGCCATGCAATATTGCCAATATATTTTTTTAAAGTAAAAAAGAAAAAAGATGCCATGGCAAAATGATTGGCAGCATGGGATGATGTAAAACTGGAGCTTTGAGGCTTATAGCCTATTAAAAAATGTATCTTATTCATTAATGTAGGATCGTTGCAAGGCCTTAATCGAAAAATATTTTCTTTAATAATATTGCTACTTATAAAATTGGAAAGATAAACCGTGCCTGCGGCAAACAAAATCCACCACAACTTATCTTTTTTAAAATTAAGCAATATAAATGCAAGCATGAAAATATACAGGGGATACCAAGTGCTAGAGTTGCGCATAAGCGACATAAACCAATCTAAAAAAGAGTTGTGTAAATGGTCGTTTACAAATTCAAATAAATTTCTATCTACCTGTATAATTTTATGCATAATGTGAAAGCAAATGTAAATAATCCCATTCATACAATCACTATGCGCAAAACAAGCCTAAACTGGTTAACTTAGCGCAACTTTTTAGTACGACCCAAATGACATTTTTTACAAAAATACCAAAAACAATAAGGCTTGCTTTTTATGTAATGGCCATGTTATTGTTGTGTATGACGCTCTACAGGTTTTTTTTCTTCTTTCATTATCGCCCCGAGCATAAGCCGTTTAGTGGTTCTATGATGTTGATGGGGTTGAGGTTTGATGTAAGAATTGTTTCTGTAATTGGTTTGGGCATTTTTATTATTTCAACTTTCATAAATCCTTTTAATAGCAAAAAAGCAACACGATTTTGGTTGACATTATTAACGATTGTATTTGTTATTTTTCTTGTAGCATATGGTAGCGATTTTTATTATTACGATTATCTTAAACAACGGCTCAGTGCAGCCATTATTAGCTTTGCAAAAGATGCGGCCATCTCTGCAAAAATGATGTGGGAAACCTATCCGCTTATAAAAATATTTTTTGCTTTAGCTATTGTATTATTTGTTTTTGTGTGGATGATAAAACGATTATTGAAAAAAATTACGGCATCAAATGTTTTGTTGGAAAAAAAGCAAAAAATAATTTATTCTGTTGCATTTGTATTGATAACTGGTATTGGTATTTTTGGAAAACTTAATCAATATCCATTGCGCTGGAGCGATGCATTTACATTAACAGATGAATTTAAAGCACATGCAGCACTCAATCCATTTCAAAGTTTTTTTAGCAGTTTGAGTTTTAAAAATTCGGGTTACGATATAAAAAAAGTGAGAGAGGCTTATCCAATAATGGCAAATTATTTTTCTATAAAAGATACGAATGCTACATCACTCAATGTAAAGCGCTCATATAGCTTTGC
Organism: Ferruginibacter sp.; assembly: GCA_043729825.1. GTDB lineage: Bacteria > Bacteroidota > Bacteroidia > Chitinophagales > Chitinophagaceae > Ferruginibacter. The sequence continues at coordinate 18,302 of JAYTLA010000036.1, read as the reverse complement.
AGAAACAAACGATACGATTGCAAAACCAAATATTGTAGTTGTCATTTGCGAAAGTTTTAGTGCATACAAAAGTTCTATGTTTGGCAATGGTTTAAACCCTACGCCTTATTTTAACGATATGTGCAACAATGGCATTTTCTTCGAACGCTGCTTTACGCCCGGCTTTGGCACAGCCCGTGGTGTTTGGGCTACACTTACAGGCATACCCGATGTGGAAGACAATAAAACGGCAAGTCGTAATCCTGCGGCTGTAAATCAGCATACGATTATGAATGAATTTACTGGCTATGAAAAATTTTATTTTTTGGGTGGAAGCACCACATGGGCAAACATAAGAGGCTTATTGACAAATAATATTGATGGGTTAAAAATATACGAAGAAGAAAATTTTAAAGCCGCAAAAGTAGATGTGTGGGGTATTAGCGATAAAAATTTATTTTTAGAAGCCAATAAAGTTTTTGCGGCACAACTAAAACCTTTTGTAAGTATTATTCAAACGGCAGATAACCATAGGCCATATACTATTCCTTCAGAAGATTTGGAAACATTTAAAAAAGTAGATTATCCCTCAGATACATTACACAAATATGGGTTTGATGATAATGCACAATTAAATGCATTTAGATACACTGATTTTTGTTTTAGTAAATTTATAGAAGCAGCAAAAAAGGAAAAATATTTTGCAAATACCATTTTTGTTTTTGTAGGCGACCATGGGCTGCGTGGTAATGCTGCCGATATGTTTCCGCAAAGTTTTACGAAGCAGGGAATATTGGCAGAGCATGTGCCATTGCTGTTTTATGCGCCGCAGTTATTGAAGCCATTGCGTATCAAAGAACCTGCTTCTCAGCTAGATATTTTTCCTTCAGTAGCTTATTTGGCTAAACAAAGTCATACAAACACAACACTTGGCAATAATCTTTTTGATACCAGCGCAAATAAAAATAGATTTGCATTTATTGCCGACCCCGATATGCGTACCATTGGCGTGGTAGGCAATGAGTTTCACTATGCTAAAAATTTAAATACAGGCAATATAGACTTTGTATCTGTATTAAATAATGAACCAGTATTGGTAAGCAAAAGAAATGATAGCATAAAAAATGTAATGGCAAAAACGACAGATGCATTTTATAACACAGCAAAATATTTGTTGTTGAACAATAAGAAGAAATAAAACAAATGTGCCAATAGGAAAATGTGCAATTGTGCAAATAGATTAAGGTAGGGAACTAATTTAACTTGGAATCTTTAAAAAACGAAGTTTTTTTCTTAGTGTCTTAGAGCCTTAGTGGCTAATATTTTTTGCGAAGCAAAAACAAAAATTGAGTGAAATTTTAAAATAAAAATATCAGAATAATATAACGATGCTTACAAAATGGCTTGTACCAAAAACAGTGCAGTGGATTATAACATTATTCCTTATCTATCTATGCATATTTACGGCATTTAGAGTAGCTACTGTTATTTTTTTTAAACCAAGCAATATGCCTTGGTCTCAACTAGGGCCTTCTTTTTGGTTGGGGTTAAAGTACGATCTACGTTGGATTTCATTCATACTTTCGCCAATTGCTGTTCTATCATTGTATAAAAAGTTTTCGCCATTTTATAACGAAAAGTCAAAAAAATTTTGGACAGGGTATCTTGGCATTGTTACTTTATTTGTATTGTTTTTTTATGGAGCAGATTTTGGGCAGTTTGCATACATTAATGCAAGGCTTAATGCCGATGCACTCATTTTTGCCGAAGACCCAAAAGAAAGCTTGCAAATGATTTGGCAGAGTTATCCAATCATCTGGATTTTGATTGCACTTTTTGGTGCAGTAATAATGGTAATATGGATGTTTCGTCGTACGCATGTTGGTGTGGAAGATAGAAATATTAGCATTCACAAATTTAGTTTTCGCAAAATATGGCATACGGTAGCCTTGCTTTTTCTAGGTTGGTTTATTTATGGCTTTTTTACGACTAGCCCACTCAATTTTTTTAGAGCCTTTAATTTAAACGATGGTTTTAAAAGCAACTTGGCATTAAACCCCATGCAGAATTTTTTTACCACACTGCGTTTTAGAAAACCACAATACGACACAAAAGCAAAAGAAAATTATCCCCAAATGAAAACTTTTCTTGGGCTTGGCAATAATGTGGTAGATAATTATACAAGGCTTGTACTCCCTAATAGTAAAGCCCTAGAAAGCAAGCCCAACGTGGTGTTGGTAATTTGCGAAAGCTTTAGCATGTACAAAAGCAGCATGAGTGGCAATGTATTAAACGCTACGCCTTACTTCAATCAAATGTGCAAAGAAGGCATATTTTTTAATCGCTGTTTTTCGCCAACATTCGGTACTGCACGGGCTGTTTTTGCTACCATTTCTGGCATACCAGATGTGCAACTTGCAAAATTTTCTACAAGAAATGAAGCAGCAGTAAACCAACGCACCATCATCAACGATTTTGAAGGCTATGATAAATTTTATTTTATTGGCGGGCGTAGTGAGTTTAATAATTTTAAAGGCTTGGTACAAAATATAAAAGACGTGCACATTTTTGAAGAAGGAAAATACAATGTACCAAAACTAAATGTGTGGGGCATCAGCGATAAAAATTTGTTTCTTACTGCCAATGCTGAAATGGCGAAACAAACCAAACCATTTTTCACCATCATCCAAACAGCAGATAATCATCGTCCATTTAATATACCCGAAGAAGACAAAGATTTTATTCCAAAAAATATTTCGGAAGAAGAGTTAAAGAAAAATGGTTTTGAATCTTTAAAAGAATACAATGCCTTTTTATATTCTGATTATTGTTTTCAAAAATATATGGAAGCCGCTAAAAAAGAAGCATACTTTGACAATACCATTTTTATTTTTATGGGCGATCATGGGCTAGAAGGTAACTCCAATGCGGTTTATCCCAAAGCATGGGATGAACAACGCTTGGCAGATGAGCATATACCATTGTTGTTTTATGCTCCGGCATTGCTCACTCCACAAGTGCACAACGAGCCTGTTTCACAAATAGATGTATTGCCTACTGTTGCCAGTATGATTCAACAACCATACACTAACTCTACACTCGGTAGAGATTTATTAGATCCTACAAAAAAGCAACATGCTGCATTTATAATTTATCATGCACCTGGTTGGGTAGGAGTAGTAAATGAAAAGTATTTTTATCGGAAAAATATTCACACACAAAACAACCAATTGGTTTCAGAAAATGGAATGCCATTATTGCTAGAAGAATTGGTTTCTGTAACAAATGACCCCATTAACTTATCTGCTTTACAAAAAGATTCGGTAAAAAAAGAAATGGGAAAACTAACCACTGCCATTTACGAAACAGCCAAATGGATGTTGGTGAATAATAGGAATAAGTAGATATTTATTACGAAGTTACTTTCGCTACTATCTTCGCATGTTCCTCCCCGAAGAGGAGGCTAGGTGGGGCTTGCAATCATAATAAGCCTTGGCGAAACAGTTGCATCATATTTCCCAAAATGATAATCACCAAAAACTTCTTTTATTTTTAAACCTTGCTTGACAAACATTTTTTCAAAATCGGCTAAGGAAAACTTAGCCACTTTTTCTGTGTATTGCATTGGCTTTGCAAGTGCTGCATCTTCCACTATTATTTTTTTGTAAAAATGATGCTCATCACTCCATTTACTTATGGTATATTTTGTAGGGCCAATCTGTTGTTGTGTTTCAGCTACTTCTTTATCGGCAGAAAATTGTACGTTTAAAAAATCCATTACAAAAATGCCACTAGGTTTTATAGATGTCACAATACTTCTAATAGCATTATCATGCTCACGCTGTGTTTTAAAATATCCAAAACTTGTAAAAAAATTAAAAGCCACATCAAAATAATTTATCCAAAATGGCAAGCGCATGTCATGTTCAAAAAAATGCAAATGCTCATTTTCGCTTAGCAATGCTTCTGCAATACTTTCTCTACTCAAATCTATGCCAGTTACATCAAATCCTTTTGCCGCCAATAGCATGCTATGTCTACCTTTTCCGCAAGCCACATCTAGCATTTTTGCACCAGCTTGTGGTTGCAAATGTGCCACTAAATTATCAATAAATGTGGCCGCCTCTTCCTCATCTCTGTGCGCATACAATTGATGATAGTACGGCGAATTAAACCAATCTTTAAACCATGTGTCTAGCATTGGGCAAATTTAATGGTTTAACAATAAATATATTTTTTGATTTTTTTTGGACGTCAGCTGCAAAGCTTTGATGAACATTGGTCCCGCTTTCCGTTACAAGTCCTCATTCCGTTTCGCTCCTTCGTCGCTCACTACATTCCGGGCTTTCCACTACAATCTGGCGTAGGTTTTGATCTTTAGTACATTATTCAACATTTATAACGCAAAATACCAAACAAAATACAAACTGTTTTATGGTCAATTCTTCCACACAATTTTGTACCTTTGCCTTCCTAAAATTAGATAAAAAGCATGGCATTAATAAAAAGTATTTCGGGCATTAGAGGCACTATCGGTGGCAAACCAGATGAGAATCTTACACCATTAGATGTAGTGAAATTTGCTGCCGCTTATGGCACTTGGTTAAAAACGCAAAGCAACAGCACAGAAAATAAAAAAGTAGTTATTGGTAGAGATGGTCGTATCAGTGGAAAAATGGTAAGCAATATTGTTTCATCAACTTTAACAGCTTTAGGTATAGATGTTATTGATACCGATTTAAGCACTACACCAACCGTAGAAATGGCGGTGGTTTCCTTACAAGCAGATGGCGGTATCATTCTTACCGCAAGCCATAATCCCAAAGAATGGAACGCATTAAAATTACTAAACAAAAAAGGCGAATTTATAAGCGGTGCAGAAGGCGAAATGATTTTGAACATTGCCAAAGAAGAAAGTTTTGAATTTGTATCTGTAGAACATTTAGGAACTATTTCTACAAACGATACAACGCTCGATGATCATATTGCAAAAGTTATTTCACACAAATTTGTAGATGTAAAAGCCATTGCAGCAGCCAATTTAAATATTGTAATAGATGTGGTAAATAGCACTGGAGCTATTGCTGTACCAGCATTATTAGATAAATTGGGTGTAAAAAACTATACTATTATTCACGGTAAAATAACTGGTGACTTTGCACACAATCCTGAGCCATTACCAGAAAACCTTACTGACCTCAGCAGAGAAGTTGTAAAACTAAAAGCGGATTTGGGAATTGCGGTTGACCCTGATGTTGATAGACTTTGCTTTGTATGCGAAGATGGTAGCATGTTTGGTGAAGAATATACGTTGGTAGCTGTAGCGGATTATATGCTAGGGTTACAAAAAGGAAATAGTGTAAGCAACATGAGTAGCACGCAAGCATTGAGAGATGTAACCATAAAACATGGCGGCGAATATTTTGCAAGTGCAGTAGGAGAGGTGAATGTGGTAAATAAAATGAAAGCAACAAATGCGGTAATTGGCGGTGAAGGAAATGGGGGCATTATTGTTCCAGATTTACATTATGGTCGTGATGCATTAATAGGTATTGCATTTTTTCTTACACATTTGGTAAAGAGTGGTAAAACTAGTCGTCAACTTCGCAATACTTATCCTGATTATTTTATGAGTAAAAATAAAATAACATTAAACAATGGGGTGGATACTAAAAAAATATTTGCGGCAATAAAAGAAAAATACAAAAACCAACCCATCAACGATGAAGATGGTTTGAAAATAGAATTTGAAAACGATTGGGTACAATTGCGTACAAGCAATACCGAGCCCATTATTCGCATTTATGCAGAAAGCAATTTAGAAACTACTGCAGATAATATTGCAATGAGATTGATGAAGGATATACAAGAAGCAATGTAATTAATAATGAATAATTATTTCAAAGCTAACTGTATGCAGAAATTAAAGTAGTACAAAGCCAAAAAAATCTTAATTCTTAAATCTCAATTCTTAAATCCATTATGGAAAGAATCTACTTCGATAATGCCGCCACTACTGCACTTGAGCCAAAAGTGTTAGAAGCTATGATGCCATATTTAACCGATAAATTTGGTAATCCATCTAGCATTTATTCTTATGGCAGAGAAACAAGAATGGCTGTAGAAACAGCTCGTAAATCTGTGGCAAAATTGCTAAATGCAAACCCAGCAGAAATATTTTTTACAAGCGGTGGAACAGAAAGTAGCAACATGGCTATTCAAGCAGCGGTGAGAGATTTAGGATGTAAGCATATTATCACTTCTGTAATTGAGCATCACGCTGTTTCGCACACCGTTTCTCATTTAGATACTTTAGACGAAGTAAAAGTGAGTTTTGTAAAATTATTGCCAGATGGACATGTAGATATTGAAGATTTGGAAAAACTTTTAGCTGCATCAGAAGAAAAAACATTGGTTACACTCATGCATGCCAATAATGAAATTGGTAATATGCTAGACCTACATGCCGTAGGAAATCTTTGCAAGCTATACAACGCCATTTTTCACAGCGATACCGTACAAACAGTTGGTCATTTCCCTTTAGATTTAAGAAACACACCCGTACATTTTATTACTGGTGCAGCACATAAATTTCATGGGCCAAAAGGGGTTGGTTTAATTTATATAAACGAAAATGTACGCATAAAACCCTTTGTACACGGGGGCGGGCAAGAACGCAACATGCGTGCAGGTACCGAAAATATTTATGGCATTGTAGGTTTTGCAAAAGCGCTCGAATTGGCTACAGCAAATTATGAAACCGATAGCGCATATATTGGTACGCTCAAGTACTACATGCATGAGCAATTAAAAAAACATATACCAGGTGTCGGTTTTAATGGTGATGTATTAGGTAATAGTTTATATACTGTACTAAGCGCAAGTTTTCCGAAAACAGAAAAATCAGAAATGATTTTATTTAATTTAGACATCAATCATATTTGCGCAAGTGGTGGTAGTGCATGCACAAGCGGTGCTGATCAAGGCAGTCATGTTATTCGTGCCATCAATAATAATCCCAATCAACTAACGGTGCGTTTTAGTTTTTGCAAACACAATACAAAGGCAGAGGTGGACGCTGTGGTGGAGAAGTTGAAAGGGTTGGTCTAAAATTTCGACTATGGCAAAAATATTTTAATTCACCGAACAGAAACACGGCGTTCGTAGGAATTCGCCTGTGGCGAATTCTTTTTAAAATTTGCCGAAGGCAAATTCATTTATTTGCCTTCGGCAAATATGAATCGTATTCGCCACAGGCGAATACCTACGATAGCAATAAAAACCGACATTTACTAAAATGTACAAAAAACAAAAACAATACCGCTTACCAAACTTTGATTATTCTTCAAACGGCTATTACTTCATAACCATTTGTACCAAAGATAGAGAACATCATTTTGGAAAAATTGAAAATCAAAAAATGTATCTTTCTAAAATTGGCGAATTTGTACACACTAATATTTTACAATTTTGCCCATGCGATGATATTGCAAACCCATATAAAAATAATCCATTTTTTATTAGTAAAGCGAATACCATCTTTGGTATTACGGAATGGGAAATTCTGCCAAATCATATTCATTTAATTGTAGAGATAATAAACAATACAATAAAAGAATCTATACCTGTAAATGGATTGGCACCACTTACAAAAGGTTCTGTAAGTTTATTTATTAATCATTTTAAGGGGCATGTTACTAAATTTTTCAATAAAAATAATATTGCCGAATTTAAATGGCAAAGTAAATTTCATGATAGAATTATCAGAGATAATGATGAATACGAAAACATTGCTGCTTATATAAATTCAAATGTTATAAATTGGAAGGAAGATCTTTAGGAATTCGCCTTCGGCGAATTCTCTTCTAAATTTGCCGAAGGCAAATTCTTTTTGTATTCGCCACAGGCAATACCTACGTTCACCTATTGTAAATTCAATCGTATTCGCCACAGGCGAATACCTACGTGTACCCTAATTTATCCGTAACATCTTTCGGTAATTTCGGCAACTTCCTCCTATCTGTTAAAAAACTGTTCAACTGTGAAATTTCTTTAAAAATATAATGTTTGTCCATGGCACCTTGCAGGTAACCTGCACCTGTACTACCTCCTGTGCCTATACGTGTGCCAATCATGCGGCGCACCATGTTGATGTGCCTATAGCGCCAGTTGCCCAATTGGTTGTCTATTTCTAATAATGTATCTAGCAATTGAAAAGGCAATTCCAGCATTGGATAACCCCTATAAATCATAATAAATAATGCCGATCTACATGCCTCCGTACTTAGCGAGCGTTCTTCATTTTCTATATCTGTAAAAAATAATTTTCTAAAATGTTCAATATTTATTTTTTCTGCATCGGCTAAACCTGCTGCATAAATATTTTCATAATCTTTCCAAAAAGGGTGAATATTATTTATAGGATGAATCGTTTCTTCAGAGGAAGATGCTACATAATTTTTCCAATAATTGTCATCTTTAAAAAATGGCATTCTTTCTAGCCATTTATTCACCAATGCTAAAATAGTATTACCAGCTTCGGCATCTTTTATAATATCAATATCTTTTTGTTGAAGCTGAGAAGTGTAATAATTTTGCCCATGCCTTTGTTCAAATTTCAATCCCAATTTTGCTTCTATTATTTTAAACTGATAACTCTGAAAGCCTGATGCAGGGCGTAGCATATCTCTAAAGTCTAAAAAATCCAAAGGTGTCATGGTTTCTATTATATCTATTTGCTGTACCAATACTTTTAATATAGTAACCACTCTTTGCAAACGATGCACTACGGTTTGCAACTCTGCCGAGTTATCATCTATCGAAGATTTACCCATTATTGCTGTTACAGAATTTACTTCAAACAAAATTTGTTTAAACCAAAGTTCGTATGCTTGGTGAATGATGATGAAAAGCATTTCATCGTGTGCAGGTTCTTTGCCCTCATTAAAACTTATCGGATGCTGCGCATCTATTATTTTATCGAGTGCTAAATAATCGGAGTAATAAACGGGAGAAGACATTTTTTAATGAATAATTTATTGTAAATAATTAATAATGCTACAGGTTCAAAGCTAGGGATAATATCAGTCATTAAAAAATTCAAAAAAAATAATCGAAGTAATTAAGCAATTACAAAAAGGAATAATGACTACAGAGAAGGAATTCTTACTTCTTAAATATCAAATCAACGAATCAAAATTGTCGTTCCCTTCTCCACAACATGCTTGTTGCTTTCAAGATTTACATAGTCTAGCGTCCACACATAGGTACCAGTATCTTGAGGTATGCCTTTAAATTTTCCATTCCATTTTTGTTGCCAATCGTTTGTATAAAAAACCCTTTGCCCAAAACGATTATACACGCTAAAACTAAGGTTGCTACTTTTATATGCTTTTAGCGGATAAAGAAAATCATTTTTCCCATCGCCATTTGGTGTAAATGCAGAAGGCACAGCGATAAAACAAGTAAAAACAACTTTTACATTTCTATAGGCGGTATCATTACAACCAAAATCGTTTGTAATAATCAATCTTGGTCTAGCATCGTAATCATCATACAAAAATGGCACGAAAGTTTGTGGAGCAGGGTTTGTTGCACTAGAAACATTTCCATTTCCAAATGTCCAGTCGAAAGTTAAATTTCTACCCACGGAATTATTTTTAAATGATGCAGGTTTGTTTGGGCAAATAACATCTGTTACATCAAAATTAGCTTTCAAATAATTCTCAAAAACAATTTGTTTTGTTGTGGTATCATTACAAACTCCATTACTTACAATAAGTGTAGTTGTTTTAGGTTCAAAGTTTGTATAGGTAATTACAGGATTTTGCAAACTACTATTTGGCGCAGAACCAAAGCTCCACATCCAACTGTTTACGGTGTTAGCACCGTTATGAAAATAATTAATGGTGTTTAATGTACAAGTATAATTTATCGTTTCAGTAAAATTTGCATTCACGGTGTCTTTTATAACAAATGCTACATTATCTGGCAATGGCGTTTGCATGTCGCATTCATCTATTAAAGTATTTCCATCTGTGCCTACTTTTAAATTCACTAAAAAATTACCCGCCACTTGCAGCGGTGCAGATAATTTTAAAACTATTCTATTACTCCCACCTCTTACACAAACTGCACTAGCGCTAGTTATTGTTACAGGATAGGGGCCTGTAATTGTAAAATCACTGCCGCTTGCTTCAATGCTACTACATTTTATATTTTTTATAAAAATTAGCACTAAGCTATCCGGTTCGCATTTAGGTTTTGTTAAACTATCCATTGGTGTGGGAAATAAAGGGAAAACGGTAAATTGTACCGCATCATCCACAGGTATTTCTCTATCACAATTATCTTTTAATGAATTGCCGTCTGTTCCTTTTTTTGCCTTCAGTGTATAAGTACCAGGTGTAAGAGGCGCAGCCATAAAAATAGACAATGAATCAAAATCAAAACCACTTGCACATGCATCTGCAATCGTAGAAACAGGATTCATAATATTTCCTCCAGGACCAGTTACTGTAAAGTCAGTTCCATCCACAGCATTGCTATTGCATTTCATTTTCTTGTTTAGCTTAATGCGAATTTCTGTACCATCGCATGGTGCACTTGCGTTTTTTAAACGAGGTTCTAATGGGTCAGTAATGTTTGCTGTGCCACCACCAAAGTTTAATTGATATCCACTCTGAGTATCCGTAAAATGGCTTATCATTAAAATATAATCATGACCCTGTATTAATGTAGGCATTGCAGAAAAAGTAGAAACACTTGCCGTGGGTGATGATGCGCATTGAATAAAATTAACACCACCAGCAGCTGCACCAGTTGGTCCATAAACACCTGCCCAGTTGCCAGTAACAATTATATTTTGGTTGGTAAAAATATCATTTGGATTTAAACCTGTTACATCATACAACTGCCAATCATAATCTTCATCTGCTGCATTTGGAGTAATTGTAAAACCTAAAGTACCAGTTTGATAACAAGTAAATTTATAAAAAAAAGGATTTTTATTTTCATAATTAGCATTTGAACCCCCACTACAACCAGGTACATATAAACTATTTGAGCTACAAATGGGTACTTGAACTTGGCCATAAGGCTTTATGCCGCATACTGGAAATGCAGTGGAAGGCGTTTGACCTAAAGTGGTACATTGTGCACCTACTTTGCTTGAAAATAAAACAAAAATAATATAAAACAAAAAAGTAAACTTAGATTTCATACACTGTAAAGATATTTTAAAAAGAGCCTTCATATCAAAAAATAGCTGCTTCCAATTGTTAAAGATTTGCTGAAAAAATAATAACGATTGAATTAAAAAAAATCTTAAATCTTAAATCTAAAATCACTTCACCTTCCCCTTTATCTCCTGCAATTTCAACAACGCTTCCACAGGTGTCAATCTATTTATATCCACTGTTTCTAAAATGGTTCGTATTTCTTCAAAAGTTATAGAGTGTGCATCAAAAATATTCAGTTGCATTTTTGGCATACCAAGCTCTTTCATTTTTTCTTTTAAGTCGGGCGAATGAACGGTACCTTTTTCATAATCACTTTCATTCTTTTTTTCTAGTTCCAATAAAATTTCATTCGCCCTATTAATCAAGCTCGGCGGCATGCCCGCCATACGTGCTACATGAATACCAAAACTATGCGTACTACCACCAGGCGCCAGCTTGCGCAAGAAAATTATTTTATTACCCACTTCTTTATTAGTAATGTGGTAATTTTTTATGCGTCCAAATTTATTTTCCAATTCATTCAACTCATGGTAATGCGTAGCAAACAATGTTTTTGGCGCATGCACACTTTGGTGAATAAATTCTGCAATACTCCACGCAATAGAAATACCATCGTAGGTGGAAGTTCCTCTACCAATCTCATCCAACAAAATCAAACTTCGTGCCGTAAGATTATTGATAATACTCGCTGTTTCGTTCATCTCCACCATAAACGTACTCTCACCACCACTAATATTATCCGATGCGCCAACCCTTGTAAATATTTTATCTGTCAGCGGAATTTTTGCAGCCGATGCTGGTACAAAACTTCCCATATGTGCCATCAATGTAATGAGTGCAGTCTGTCGGAGTATCGCACTCTTACCACTCATGTTTGGTCCAGTAAGAATAATGAGTTGGTTGGTTTGGTTGTCTAAAAAAATATCGTTGCTTATGTACGATTCACCTTGTGGAATGTTTCTTTCAATAACAGGATGTCTGCTATCTTTCAAATCCATATCAAACCCATCGTGCAACATCGGTTTTTTATAATTGTATTGTAACGCATTGCTGGCAAAACAACACAAGTTATCCAGCACCGCCATCACATGCCCATTCACTTGCATAGGTGCAATGTAATCTTGCAACTCATTTAATAATTCTTGAAAAATTTGTTGCTCTATCGCAAAAATTTTATCCTCTGCACCAATAATTTTTTCTTCATACACTTTTAACTCTGGCGTAATGTAACGCTCCGCATTGGCGAGGGTTTGCTTGCGTATCCATGTGTCTGGCACTTTTGGTTTGTGCAAGTTTGTTACTTCCAGATAATAACCAAACACATTATTAAAACTTATTTTTAAAGAAGAAATACCAGTAGCCAATGCTTCTTTTTGTTGCAACTCCAGCAAATAATTTTTGCCCCCGCTGGCAATATTTCTCAGCTCATCCAATTCCTCATGTATGCCTGTAGCTATTAGCCCGCCTTTGTTTGCAGCAGCAGGCGGCGCTTCTATAATCTCTTTTAAAATTTTGTTTAATATATAATCGCAACTATTCAAACTATCGCCCAATCGTTTTAAATATTCATTGCTACTAGCTTCACAAATTATTTTTATAGCAGCCGTTTGTTGTAAACCCTTTGCTACTTGCAACACTTCTCTCGGGTTTATTTTTTTTAGCGGCACTTTTGCAGCAAGCCTTTCTACATCGCCAGCATGTTTAATGTGCTTGGTAATATTATTGCGAGTGTCGGTTTCTATTATAAAAAATTCTACCGCATTTAGTCGTTCATTTATTCTCGACAATTCGTTCAGCGGCATCAACATCCAACGCTTCATTAGCCTTGCACCCATGGGCGATACCGTATTGTTAAGTGTTTTAAACAAACTACTATTTTCATTTGGGCCAAGCAATTCTAAGTTACGAATCGTAAACCTGTCCATCCACAAATGCTCTTCTTTATTTATACGTTGCAACGAAGTAATGTGTTGCAAATTGGGGTGCTCAGTATCTTTTAAATAATGCAAAATAGCACCAGCAGCAATAATGCCCGCCGCCATGCCATCAGTACCAAAGCCTTTCAAACTATGTGTACCAAAGTGTTTCAGCAAAATTTCATTGGCATAGACATCCGCAAAAATCCATTCGTCCAATGCATAGGTGAAAAAAGAATTACCAAATGTTTCTTTAAAATACTTTTGCTTGTTGCGCTGAAAAATAACTTCGGCAGGTTGCAAACTTTGCAATAATTTATCGGCATATTCTTTATCACCTTCCGCTATAAAAAACTCCCCAGTAGAAATATCTAAAAAGGCAATGCCAATTTTATCATCTGTAATATGCAGCGATGCTAAAAAATTATTGTTGTTGTGCTCCAGCAATTTATCGCTCGTAGCCACGCCAGGCGTTACCAGTTCAGTTACACCACGTTTTACAATTCCCTTCGCTGCTTTTGGGTCTTCTAGTTGGTCGCAAATAGCCACTCTGTAACCAGCCTTTACCAACTTGTGCAAATACGTATCCAAAGCATGGTGCGGAAACCCTGCCAACTGCGATGAATTTTCATCACCATTGTTTCTTTTGGTTAACGTAATGCCCAGCACCTGCGAGGTAATCACCGCATCTTGCCCAAATGTCTCATAAAAATCGCCCACCCTAAACAGCAAAATCGCATCAGGGTATTTAGCCTTGATGGCATTGTGTTGTTGCATTAATGGAGTCTCGCCGGTTGCTTTTGCCATGGCGACAAAAATATAGCATTTGTATTTGTTAAGCCACTAGTTTATAAACAGTTTATCCATAAAATTTACGCTAGTAAATTTTTATTGGTGGTTTATGGGCCGAAGTTCCCTGATTGGTCTTCAGTGGCTGCCCTTATGCTTGAGTAGGGGGCGACGCTCCGTTCAACATTTGTTCGCTATTTAGCTTTTACTGTTCAATAGATTGTGCAATAGATAAAGAATTCCCCAGAGATAACATCTTTTAAAAAGATGTCATCTCTAACTTCTTGTCTCGGCGGGGTTTTCGCAAGTAGGACTAAAAATTATTACGAGACTTTGTTGCGAAATCCCGAAGCATCAATAAGTTTAAAATTTCACGAAACCCTACGTTTTCGTAATTAAAATAAAATATGAATAGAGGGCTTAACTTTATATTGAAGGTTGGGCTTGTAAATTTTAGTGGTTCTATTCTACATCGGGGTTTCACCGATTGTAGTTTTTATATTTTGCGGTTTATGCTGGTGAAAACCCCGCTTAGACAAATCTTCCGAACAATTTTGCGAAGCAAAAACCCAAAACGAAGTTTTCCTTCCCGCCTTATCACTTTAGCAAACTTCCAAATAAACCTATTAAAACGCCTTCTCGACTCCCCGGCAAAAAAACTCCCACCATTTTGCGAAGCAAAATCCTTTGTGCCTTAGCGCCTTTGAGGCTAACCCTTTTTTCTGCGAAGCAGAAAATACATCTTCAAGTAAAACCCATATTAACATAATCTTGTAAAACTTATTTAAACGATTATGTTATAAGTTTGTCTTATGCCTATATTTGCACGTCGAAAAAAACTAAGAAACAATATGAAGAAATTATACGGAGTATGTATTATTATGATACTTGCTATCACAATTGTACAAGCCCAGCCTCCAAAAGGAATGGGAACAAACGATCCTAAAGCAAAGCAAATTCTTGATGCGGTAAGTGCAAAATTTAAAACATTTAAAAGTGTAGAATCAAAATTTTCTATAAAAATTGAAAATGCAGCAGGCAAGTCATTGGGCAAAAAAGCGGGTTCATTTTTTATGAAAGGCAATAAGTATCGTATTTCTGCTACAGGGCAAGAGCAATTTTCTGAAGGTATAAATGTATGGACATTGGATAAAGCAGCTAAAGAAGTTACCATTAGCAAAATAGATCCCAATGCAAACAGTATTACTCCACAAAAACTTTTTACCAATTTTTACGATAAAGATTATTTGTACAAACTAAACGGTACAACAAAAGGTACTAGCGAAATTGAGTTAACGCCAATTGATAAAACAAAAGCTATTTTTAAAATATTGTTGTACGTAAATAATAGTTCTATTGTTTCAATGAAATTGTTAGAAAAAACTGGTAACAAATATTCACTAAGTACATCTGGTCTAAAAACCAATACAAATGTGCAAGACGGTGTTTTTGTGTTTGATGCAAAAAAATACCCAGGGGTAGAAGTAGTTGATTTGCGTTAATACATCAGTGTTATGAAATTATCTTAAAATGCCAATTCATACGAGTTGGCATTTTAAGTTTAGCAGCATTCATCTCAATAACAAATTATTAAACATAGGAATAATTTACTGCCCCCATCTAAAACTATCTTGCTTCAATCCTGCTAAATCAATAATTCTATCAACTACAGTAGCAGCCACATCTTCAATGGTTTTTGGTAAGCTATAAAAAGATGGCGTAGCTGGGCAAATAATACCACCCGCCAAAGTGATGGTTTCCATATTTTTTATGTGAATGAGATTGTATGGTGTATCTCTTGCTACACAAATTAATTTTCTGCGTTCTTTTAAAACAACATCTGCCGCTCTTGTAATAAGATCGTTTGAAATGCCATTCGCAATCCTTCCTAAAGTACCCATACTGCATGGTACGATTATCATTGTATTGTATTGACCAGAGCCAGATGCAAATGGCGCAGTAAAATCCTGCTGGGTATAATATTTTACATCAAAGTTTTTGTAGTAGTCATTGCCCAATTCAGTTTGCCAAACCGATTTAGCATTTTCCGTCATTACCACAGAAATTTCGGCTATTTGGTCTTTTAAAAGCAAGAGTTTTGTTAATAATACCTTTGCATACACCGAACCACTAGCCCCAGTTATTGCTATTACAATTTTTTGTCTTAATTTTTCGTTCATTTTACTAAGTTAAACCATTTACGAATGAAGAAGCTATTCAGTTTTATATTTTTTGTATGTATTGTTACAACTATACTTTCATTTACAGCAAAGCCAAAAGAAAAAATAAATTGGATTACTGTGCAACAATTAAATGAAATGTATGCAAAAAATCCGAAACCTGTATTGATAGATCTGTACACGAGTTGGTGTGGCTGGTGCAAAGTAATGGATAGTAAAACATACACCCACGATAAATTAGCAAAATATGTAAATGAACATTATTATGCTGTAAAATTTGATGCGGAGAGTAGAGATGCTGTTACATTCAATAGTAAAACGTATAAATTTAATGCCGAGTATAAAACCAACGAATTAGCTATATATCTTACGAGTGGGCAATTGTCTTATCCTACCACTGTATTTATGAGTGGTGTAAGTGCCCAACCTGCACCATTGCCTGGCTACATGAAACCAAAAGAAATGGAAGGCCCATTAAAATATTTTGGTGAAAAAGCGGACAAAAATGAAACATTTGTAGTGTTTAATAACAAGCTGCGTAAAGAGTGGTAGTATTATCTTTGTAAAAAAATATGATGGCTAAGTTGGATGAATTTCTTGAACAAGTTTCTATTGCTGCACTGAGCAAAACATTAATAAAAATTTCGATTGGGCATGTAAGAGAAAAAGCATCATACCTAAAAAATGTTTTTGCAAAACCAGTTATGATAAAAGATAAGCTAATGCTTTCTTTTGTATATAGATATACTGACAAAGACGTAACCAAAAATTTTTCTGTAGAAGAAAGTGCAACAACAGTAAAAAAATTGCTGCAAGAATATTTTTATAATGCTGAATTATACACATCCACACAAACAAATTATTTTACACAAGATCATAAGGGCAAAGAAAAAATTGTAATCAAACAATTGGATACAAAAAAAGAAGTTGTGCCAGGCTCTCATGATAAGCAAAAGAAAAGGATAATACAAGCCGATGCATTTTATTTAAAAGAGTTAGACATTACTTCTGCAGATGGCCTAGTGAAAGCAGCAATGCAACACAAATACAAACAAATAAACAGATACGTAGAAATTATTGATGGCATTTTGAAAGATGCAAAAATAGCACACGGGTTTTCTGTAGTAGATATGGGCAGTGGCAAAGGATACCTCACATTTGCCTTATACAATTTTTTTGTACAAAAAAATATTGCTGCACAAATATGTGGTGTAGAGCAGAGAGATGATCTTGTGATAAAATGCAACAACATTGCTAAGCAAGTAAATTATACAGGGCTTAGTTTTAAAAAAGGTAGCATACAAGAAACGGATTTATATGCGATAAATATGCTCATAGCCTTGCATGCGTGCGATACCGCAACAGACGATGCTATAGCCAAAGGCATAAAAGCAAAAGCAACTTATATTATTTGTGCACCTTGTTGCCACAAACAAATACGCAAACAAATGGCTCCCACCAATGCATTAAAATTAATAACCAAGCATGGTATTTTACTAGAGCGTCAAGCTGAAATGGTAACCGATACTATTCGTGCACTTATATTAGAAGCACATGGATACAAATCTAAAGTGTTCGATTTTATAGAAGAAGAAGATACGCCCAAAAATGTGCTTATTGTAGGAACGAAAGCTATTTCCTCAGATATTATATTTAAAGAAAATATGGAAAAGGTAAAAGCCCTAAAAGAAATGTTTGGCATAAAGACACATTATTTAGAAACCTTATTTGCCTAAGATTTGATTTTGGAGTTTCATGATAACTTGTTACATTTATAAACGATTTAGTAAAAAATACTATTCATTTTTTTAATCACAATTATAAAAACAATTATCATGGCAGTAGTAAAAGTTATCGAAGTAATTGCAACTTCAAAATCGGGTTTTGAAGATGCAGTAAAAGAAGCAGTAAAAGAAGTTTCTAAAACCATCAGAAATATAGATTCTGTATGGATAAAAGACCAAAAGGTGCATGTAGCAAATGGCAAAATTGTATCGTGGGGCGTAGTTTGTAAAGTGAGTTTTAGAATAGAGAAAGGAGGAAAATAATTTTTCTTTGAAAATAAAAAGCAGCATCACATTGTGCTGCTGCTTTTTATTTTATAGGTATAGGCGTTTAAGTCGCAACATTTCATAATTTTGCCAAATGGCAGATAGGGATAACTTTGTTGGCGTGAATTCTATAAAATTTAATCAACG
>JAYTLA010000035.1:0-32244 GCA_043729825.1 Ferruginibacter sp. | reverse complement strand
TATACCATTATCTAAAAATACATATGGAACATTTGAATGCTGATATTATAATTGCGCAAACAGAAAAATGGATTGTGGATGTTGTAATTGGTTGTAATTTTTGCCCATTTGCTGCAAAGGAGGTAAAGCGTGGGAGTATACATTACGAAGTTTTAAATAATGCAACCCCAAAAATTGTTTTAGAAGCTACAATAAAAATATTTAAACAATTAGACGAAGACAAAAATATAGAAACGAGTTTATTAATACTACCATTCAATTTTGAAACATTTACTACCTACTTAGATTTGGTAGAAAAAGCAGAATCACTTTTGGAAAAAGAAGGGTACGAAGGGGTTTATCAAATAGCGAGTTTTCATCCACAATATTTATATGCAGGTAGTACAGAAATTGATCCATCCAATTATACCAATCGCTCACCATACCCCATGCTGCATTTTTTAAGAGAAGAATCTGTAAGTAGGGCAGTAGATACACATCCCAACATTGATGATGTGCCAGAACAAAATATTGCGTTTACGCAAGAAAAGGGATTGCGTTATATGAAGGAATTACTAGTTTCTTGTATGTAGTAGTATTTATTATTATCAAAAGTGCGAAAAATGATAAATTCTAGAAAAGTTTTTTTATATAGTCACTTTATTCGTCTCTGTAAGTTTATTTTTTTTATTATCTTCCATTTTCAATATTTTGTCATTTAAACTAATCAGTTGCATAAATTCTTGCTCATAACCATTTTATTGTTTTGTGTACATAAAAGTACACTTGCAGGCGATTATGATGAAGATACTTTACCAGTAATTGAAAAAATAATCAAGTTCAAAAATTCAAATAATCGATTAGAGAAAATTAATCTTGCATTTTCTATTGTAGATAAATACATAAAATACGATTACGACGATTCGGCTCAAACATGGATTTATACTTTAATAGAATTGAATAGTATAAAAATGAATGATACAATCGATTACTTTATACATTCGAGGCAAACTGAAATTTTTTATTTTAGTAACTTAATGCAGTTTGCCGGAACGTCTGCCAATAAAACAATTGCTATTGCACAAAAAATAAAAGACAGTGCATTCATTGCGGATGCATTTGCTTTTAAAAGTTACATATACGAAGAGCTTGATAGTATTGCAGAAGCAAAATCCGCTGCGGTGATGGCTAAAAGATTTTTCCCAAAAATTGCCAAAGTTTATAAGCGGTCTTTAATAAGGTATAGCCAAATAATAAACCAAATAGCGCAGTTATATGTGAAACTGAAAGAAACAGATTCAGCGTACTATTATAATAAAATGGCTTATAATTTAGCAATACAGGATAGTACTCAGCGTGCTAAAAATATGTGTAATAGTACCTTTGGTAATATTTTTATGCAGCTGCATAAATATGATAGCGCTTTGTATTTTTTCAAAAAATCTAAAGAAGGTTGTTTATTAAATAGAAATTATGACATCATTTTATGGAATACAGGCAGGGAAATAATTATTGCAAAAAACGACAATGCAACGGCTTATAAATTACTAGTAAGTGGGTTCGCACTTATAGACTCCTTAAAAATAAGCTCATTTTTTCAAAAGCTTTTTTACAAGGATGCACTAAGTGTTTTTACAGAAAGTAAAAATGCAAATGCTATAAGTATAATACAAGAAAGAATGATTGCATTGAATGCTTATGAAAGTAAAGATGGTAATAAATTGATACAAGATATATCACAAAAGTATGTGGAGAGCGAAAATGCTTTATTGCGTTTACATTTAAAAGAGCTTAATCATAAAAGAACCATTACAACTTTTCAAGTATTGAGCATATTGCTGCTAGCTAGCTTAGCGGTACTCACTTTTTATTTTTTGTATAGACGAAAGAAAAATAAATTACTAGAATTTGTAGCGCAACAGCATGCTATTGAACAAGAGCGTATTCGCCTTGCACGGGAGCTACACGATGGGTTGGGTAGTATGCTTAGTGGTATTAAGTATTCTTTTTCTTCTATTAAAAACAACATTCTTTTGGATAATAAGCAAGGTATAGACTTTGATGCCAGTATAGAAAAATTGAATATAAGCATTAAGGAAATAAGAAATATTTCTCATAGCATGATGGATGCAGATAGCTTGCTACAAAATGGATTGTTAAATGCATTAAGAGATTATTGTAGGAGCTTAAATAGGGATGGGATTTTAAAAGTGAATTTTGAAGAAATTGCCTTAGAAAATTTGATTTTAAAAGATGAACAATCTTTTCATGTATTTAGAATTGTGCAAGAGCTTTTACAAAATATCCTAAAACATGCTCAAGCAACAGAAGTAATCGTACAGCTAAGTAAAAATAATAATGAACTTAGTATTACAGTAGAAGACAACGGCGTAGGGTTTGATAACGCAAACACTAATGTAAAAAAGGGAATTGGCTTCAAAAACATCCGAGCTCGTCTAAAAATTATTAATGGCATAATAGATGTACAATCAACTATTGGTGAAGGTGCTTCAATATACATACAATGCCCAATAGATTAGCATTAATAAAAAGAAGTGGCCAATAATCAATCTTCTATTTATGTAAACAATTCAATTAGATAATGGTAAAATGTATTATTATTTCTGTTTTTTCACAATGAGCACCATTTCTTGGTTCATATATTTTTAAAACTACATTCTCTTTATTGGGGCCTTCCTTTTGGTTAATACTTCTTCTAAATGTGTACATATTTTTCATTTCCGTTTTTACAATTTCACTGGCATCAAAAGTAATGGCTTGTTTTGCTATAATGATAATGTCACTTGAGGCTGTATAAAAACTTAAATCTAGATTATATGCTTTACCAGTTTCTATAAATTCATGTATGTTTACAATGTTTAATTCTTCATTTACTTTGGAATTTTCTTTTTTACAAGATACTAATATTGATAAAAATAAAACAGCAGTTCCAAATAATTTTATAGTCTTTATCATTGAGCAAAAAGAGGGTTTTGGTAATTTGAATTTGGAAGTTACCAATACTTTGCTTATCAAAATACACAACTGTAAAACTTTCTCTTTTTGTGGATAAATATTAAATGATGTTCATGTGAGCAGCAAGTTTAATTAGCGAAGCAGTATTTTTTGCAGAGAATTTTAATAGGAGGCTTTTTCTATGTGTATCTACTGTGCTTGCACTGATACTTAATTGGGAAGCTATTTCATTATTGGTATTTCCATCAGCTATCAGTTCTAGCACTTCTTTTTCTCTTCTGGTAATTATTGGAATGTCATTTTCTGTATCTGTTTTTCGTATAGCAATGGCTGCATCAAAACTTAAAAATTGTTTGCCTTGGTTCACGGTATGTATGGCTTCCATCAGTTCTTGTTGCGAGGCATTTTTTATTACATAACCACTTGCGCCATTTTGCATCATTTTTTCTATGTAGCTCTGTTGGTTAAAAGTACTTAATGCAATAATATATATACTTGAGTATTTTTCTTTTACTGCTGCGCATAAATCTATGCCGCTTTTATCAGGCAAGTTTATATCCATCAAAATAATATCGGGCTTGTTGTGTTCTACAAAAGCCAAACATGCTGCTGCATTATTGGCATGGCCCATCCATTCAATATCGGGTTCGTTTTGTAATAACGAATGAATACCTTCTATTACCATGTAATGATCATCTACTGCAAATATTTTTATCATATCATAAATTTATTTCGATGAGTACCGATGTTCCTTTTCCACTTTGTGAATCTACATCAATTTTTCCTTTTAAAAATTCTACCCTGTTGGTAATATTGCTCCAGCCCATACCAATTGGATTTTGTATAATAGCCTTATCAAAGCCCTTGCCATCATCTTTTACGGTTACCGATAATTGTTCATCGGTTTTCGTAATCTGTACAATAGCATTTTTAGCTACGGCATGTTTCATGGTATTGTTGATGAGTTCTTGCACAATACGATAAATGGTTATACCTACTGTTTGGTCTATAACAGTATTTTCTAAGCCAATTGATTGATAAGATATTTGCAATGCACCCGACTGTTGTATCTCATTACAAAAATCTTTTAGTGCGGTATCCAATCCAAATTTTACCAATGCTTCGGGCATCATATTATGTGCCACACGGCGCATTTCTTTTATAGAACTGTCTAGCATATCCATGCTGCGTTCAAATGCCTGTGCGTTATCAGGCGTCATTATCATGTTTCCTTTCATAGTGTTAAATGAGTATTTAATACCCGAAAGCATGCCACCCAAGCCATCATGCAAATCTTTGGCAAGCCTCGTGCGTTCTTGTTCTTCGCCTTTTAGCACAGCCTCTGTTGCGGTGAGTTGTTGTTGGGTTTCTAGTTCGGATATTTTTTGTTGTTGGAGATTTTGTTTTTGTTTGTAATTTTTAAAGCCAAATAAACTTATGCCGAATATAGCTGCTGCTATACTGCCAAATAAAATATTGAGTGTGTTTTTTTGTTTAATGGTAGTTTGCTGCAATTTAATGGTTGTTTCCTTTTTTTCATTCTGGTATTGCGTTTCTATTTGATGAATTTTAATTTTTATTTTGTCATTAGAAATACTATCGTTTAACTTTTCATACATTAACTGAAATTCGTAAGCCTTTTTGTGGTTTCCTACCGCTGCATAAAGTTTAGCCATTGAGGAATATTCACCACGATAATCTGCCGAAAGTTCCTGTTCTTGAATAATTTTCATGCTTTTTTCTCCAAATTGCAAGGCCTTTTTATAGTCCTTTAATCCAAGATAGTTCTTGTACAATGCAGCGTAACCAGATAGTTCACCAATGATGTAATTTGAATTGGTGGCTACATTTATAGCCTCTTCCGCAAAGGATAACCCTTTCGAGTATTGTTTAAGTATACAATAGTTTTCGCCTAAGTCGGCAAGACTCATGGCAATAAATTGATCGTAATGAATTTTTTTTGCCACCTCTAAACCCAACTGCTGATAATATATGGCAGTGTCGTATTTTTTACCCTCGTGAAGTGCAAGTGCAAAATTATAATACGATACTGCGAGGTAAGTATCGTTATGTGATTCTTTGCACAATTCTATCGATTTTAAATAATAAGGATACGATTTTTCAGTTTCTCCCATTTGTAAAAGCGCCGATCCAATATTGTAAGGAATTTGTGGAAAGGATAATAGCAACGAATATTCTTTTGCTTTTTTCTCTGCTAATAAATGATAATCTAAGTATTCCTGAAAATGTCCCATAGACATATGAGCTGTACCGATTCCTAAAAGAGCGGCAATTTCAAACCAATTGTTTTTTGTAGCCTTGGAAAATTTCAATAATTTCTCAGTTGTTTCTAGCATTTCTTTCAACATACCGTTAGATTGAAGAACGGAAGCTTTATGTGCTAAAGCAGATGCTTGTCCTTTATTATACTTGATATCTGCGGCTTTTTTTTCAGCTATTTCTAGATAATATAAAGAAGAATCCGCATTTCTAGTTTGCCACCATTCTGCATATTCTACAAGCGCTTTACATTGATTAGAATCATTGTTGTAACTGGTTATGGCTTTAATAATATCTTGTTGTCTTTTTTGTAAAGTGGGGCGTTGAGCAATTGCGTTTACAGCAAATCCAATCAAACAAAACAGAAAAAAATATATTTCTTTTTTCATAAATATTTCTTTTGTAAAAGTATAAGGAAACAGTTTATCACCACATCCCCTTTTTCCATGATATTTTGAACTTTATTTCTTTTATTTTAAAAGTCACCTTTTTTGATGATAAGCAATTCCAAAACAGCCTACTTCTTATGTTTCTGAAAAAACAACCAAGATCTTTCTGTTGCATCACACAAGCAGGAGTATACTTTTATGACCATTATATATTTATTTCGATATGTACCGATGTGCCTTTTCCGCTTTGTGAATTTACATATAGTTTTCCTTTTAAAAATTCTACCCTGTTGGTAATATTGCTCCAACCCATGCCTACAGGGGTTTGTATAATGGCACTATCAAATCCTTTACCATCATCTTCTACCGTTACCGATAATTGCCCATCACTTTTTGTAACCTGTACAATAGCATTTTTTGCTATGGCATGTTTCATCGTATTGTTGATGAGTTCTTGCACAATACGATAAATGGTTATACCTACCGTTTGAGGAATAACGGCATTTTCTAAACCAATAGATTGATAAGAAAAGTGTAAAGCGCCCGACTGTTGTATCTCATTACAAAAATCTTTCAATGCAGTGTCCAATCCAAATTTAACAAGTGCTTCTGGCATCATATTGTGTGCTACACGGCGCATTTCTTTTATAGAACTGTCCAGCATATCCATACTGCGTTCAAAAGCCTGTGCGTTATCAGGCGCCATTTCTATATTTCCTTTTATAGTGTTGAATGAGTATTTAATGCCCGATAGCATACCCCCTAATCCATCATGTAGGTCTTTTGCTAAACGAGTTCGTTCCCGTTCTTCTCCCTTTAATACAGCTTCAGTAGCAGTAAGTTGTTGTTGTGTTTGTAATTCAATAATCTGCTGTAGTTGTAGTTTTTGTTTATTACGATAATTAAAATACAGTAATGTAATAATAGTCAGCAATAATATAACACCTGCAGTCAACAAATAGTTAAGTTGATTTTTTTGCTTAATTATTTTTTGCTGAGAAAGCATGACAACTTCTTTTTTTTGTGCCAAGTATTTTGCCTCTAAGTCGTATACCTTTTTTTGATTGTTAAAGCTCTGTATAGAATCATTAACTTTTACATATTCTTTAAGGTATCTAAAGCTTTGAGATATATTTCCTACATTTTCTTCGGCCAGCACAAGGTCCATCAGGCTTAAGTTTTGCACTTGGTCAAACTTTAAATTTCTAGACAATTCAGTTGCCTGTTTCGAAAATTTAATTGCATTGATATAGTCTTTCTTTTTTAAATAAACGTTCCCTATATTTTGTAAAACCAAAGCTTTATCAAACTGTATATTTAAACTATTAAAAGAATTTAATGCAATATTGTAATATAGAATGGCCGAATCATACTGCATCGTTTTGTTGGTATAATACAACCCCATAAAATTGTTAAAGATACCAACAGCAAATGTCATTTGCTCCCCACTAGCTAGGGTTAGGCCTTTTCGGGAAACTAACAACAAGCTATCGTAATTTTTAATAAAATTGTAGGCCTCGCCTAGTACAATTAAACTCCTTATTAAAAGAACAGTATCATTGGCTATAAATGCAAGTCTGCTTGTTTCCCTAGCATAAAAGAAAGTCTTTGTTGTATCGCCTAAATATTTGTAGATACTAGAAAGGTTGTAATACGAATTAATTATTTTTAGTTCCTCGCCTGTTTCCTTTAAAATATTTGCTGCTTGCAGGTATAGTTCAACTGCTGAGTCGTAGTTTTGTCGTCGCTGAAAAATGGCTGCATACCTATTTTTAAGAGAAGCAATTTGGTTTTTTGATGCCTTATCGTTGTATTTATCTACTAAGTTATAAGCTTTATCCACTAACAGTTTGCAACTATCTAATTTCATTTCATAAAAAAGCAAACCAGCACGTAAACCATAAGATATAGAAAGGCCAAGTGGATAATCGACCTTTTGCCCTAGCGCTATTGTAGCTTCAATAATAGTAATTGCTTTTTCAGGGTTAATAAATTGTATTTTTTCAGCATACTTATTAAGTCTATTTATTTTAGTGGTATCATTAGGCAGAGAATGTATGATTTTTTCTTCATCATTTATTGCCATGCCCTGACCACATAATTTAGCTGTAAGAATAAAAAAAAACAGTATCGAAAAAAAATATTTTAGCATGTGGGTAATTAAAATAAGCGCACATCAAATTTATCTGCTACTTGTATTTGTGCATAGTTATGTATAGAAATATATAGTAAGAAAGTACAAAATATTTTGAACAGCATACTAAGGTTTTAAATGCTAATGTAAAAAAACAGAAGTTTTTCATTTCTCGCCTCCCTTTTTTCAATGATATTTTTAAAGTTATTTCTTTTTTTCTAAAAAATCCCCTTTTTAGTGGAGATGTTATTCTACATAACACTTTTAGTTTTGCGGTATTAAATATTTCAAAAAATAGAATGTCAAAGAATAAATAACAAACAATAAATGTTCAAACCCCTTACCATATTATTTTTCACGACCATTATTACAACCCACGCCAACGCCCAAGGCATTACAAACTTTGGCAACATGCACAATTTTGCTGGCAGCAATATGGCTACAACTGTACGCTTTGTAAACAATGCTGCTGCGGGTACTGATTATGTAAACGACGGAAATTTTTATACCACTAGCCATTTTGAAAATAATAAAGCTGCTATGCCCGCAGGCTCTGGCAATACTTATTTTAAAGGCACATCATTGCAAAATATAAGCGGCACAAATACACCGCAGTTCTACAACTTAATTATAGATAGTAATGCTGGAGGCGTACAACCATCTACCATCGGTTTTACTTTTAATGTAGCAGGCAATTGGATAAACAATGGTTTATTTAAACACAATAAAGGTACTGTAGTATTTAACGGCACTTCTACCGAAACCATTAATGGCACTGCAGCCAAAACCGTTTTTTATAACTTTAATCAAAATAATCCCACCACGCTAAGCTTGCTGCACAATGTAGATGTAATAAATGCTTTTTCCTTTAAAGGCGTGAGCAATGCTACACTTGCAAGTGCAGGATTTTTAACTGTAAAATCTGCCGATAGTGTAACAGCGCAAATAGCAGACATTACTGATGCTGGAATGTTTACTGGCAATAGTGTATCTGGAGATGTAACGATAGAGCGGTATCTATTTCCAAAATTGGCATGGCGTCTCTTAGCCACACCCATTGCTATAGCAGCTACACCTACCATTACAGATGCATGGAGAGAAGGTAACTCGTCTATTGCCGTATCTACTGGCTATGGTACACGCATTACGGGCCCAGGTGCAATAGGTGTAAACGGTGTAGATGCGTACACACAAAGAGGTTCGTTAAAATATTATGACGATGCAAGTAACACATTTACCGAAGTAGCCGCTACCAATGTGGGCATTGCAAACACGCAAGGCTACTTTGTATTTGTACGAGGCGATAGGAGCGTAGCAGTAGGCAGTGCAGCAAGCAGTACCACCATGCGCTTGAAAGGAAACATAAGAATGAACAATCAAACATTTACTGTACTGCCCAATAGTTTTCATTCTTTCGGTAATCCATATGCATCTCGTATAGATTTTAGAAATGTAAGTAAACCTACAACTGTAGATGCATTTACGATATGGGATCCAAACAATGTAGGTTTATACAATGTAGGAGGTTACGAAAATTATGTACTGGTAGCGGGAGATTATTGGCTCAATGGAATAACTACTGGGGTAGCGGCAAAAAAAAGGAATTTTATAGAAAGCGGCGAAGCAGCATTTATACAATCTATAACCGGAGGTACAATTACAGTGCATGAAGTAGATAAAGTTGCTGGTAGCGATATGGTAAGTAGGGGCGGCAGCGTAAATAATCTTAGCGTACCTACACTGGATATTACTTTGTTTGCAAAAAATATTGCAGCAGATAGTTTTGCTTTGGTAGATGGCGTATCATTAAGTTTCGATAATTCCTTTAGCAACAATATTGACAATAACGATGCAAAAAAAATAATCAATACCTACGATAATTTATCTATAAAAAAAACCAACATCAATACCGTTACAAGTTTAGTTGTAGAAAGAAGGACAATACCAACAGCAACAGATACAATTCAATTAAACCTTAGTGGCACAAGGGTAGGCAATTATAAATTTAATACCTATGCAAGTATTTTTGCTAATAGCAATGTAGATGCATTTTTGGTAGATAAATTTTTGCGAACAAGTACCACACTTAGTTTGCTAAATGAGAATAATTTTCCCTTTAGTATAACCGCAGATGCTGCCAGCAAAGCTGCAGATAGATTTATGATAGTGTTTAAGCAGGTTGTAGTTCTACCAGTACAATTTATACATATAGCTGCTATAAAAAATATAGATAAAACCCACACGGTAAAATGGACAATAGCCAATGAATACAATATACAGCATTACCAAATAGAAAGAAGCAATAACGGAAGCAATTTTACAAGCATTGGCACCACTGCTGTAGCATACAATAATGGAAGTAATGCTGCGTATCAATTTATAAATGCCGCTCCATTTACAGAAAATAATTATTACAGAATAAAAGCCGTAGATATAAATGGGAGCATACAATACAGTGCCATAGCACAATTACATGCAGATGCAAAGCAATCATCTATTGGCGTATATCCAAACCCTGTAGCCAATAAATGTATAAACATACAATTTACAAACAGTGTTGGCAACTATACATTAACACTTATAAGTGCCGATGGTAAAATCATACAAACTACACAAGTCATTATCAAAAACAAGAGCGAAGTAAAAACTTGGCCATTACATGAAATTATTGCTGCGGGTAATTATGTATTACAAATAAGCAATGCTAATATTAAAGAACAAATAAAAATAGTGATACAATGAAAAGTATAAAGAGTATGCAATGTATAGCTATCGTGATGGCTATGTTTTTTTTTACAACTGTACATGCACAGTTAAAAATAGGCGATAATCCCAATACGATTTCTAGCAGTAGTGTATTAGAAATGGAAAGCACCAACAAAGGGATGCTCGTGCCTCGCATGACTTCTATTCAGCGTACAGCCATTGCAGCACCGGCTTTGGGGCTACTTGTGTATGATAATGTAACCAATTCTTTTTGGCAATTTAATGGTACGGTGTGGGAAGAATTATCCAATTATTGGGTTAAAACAGGAAATGATATTTCAAATACCAATACAGGAAATGTAGGTATCAATACATTAACGCCAAGTGCTTATGGACATGGAGGTGTAAATAAAGTATTTGAAGTGTTTAATAATAATGCTGGAGTAAATAATCAATCGCATTTAATTTTAGGTACGAATGGAACTAGTGGTTCTACTGGTGGCATTACTTGGGCTTCTCCTGCATTAACATCGGTTGATAAAAGAACAGGATTTATAGGAAATGCCCATGAAGCTTTAAGTACTGCTGCTGCACCAAGAAGTGCAATAACATTTTATACATCTAATGCAGGTGCTTTTGCTGAAAGAATGAGAATTAACAATGCGGGAAATGTAGGTATTGGTACAAGTACACCTGGGTTTCCATTAAATTTTGCAAATGCACTTGGCGATAAAATTTCTTTATTTGGCGATAATGGAGGTCATTATGGATTCGGTATTCAACCAGGATTATTACAAACCTATACTGATCAAGCTACATCTAATATTGCATTTGGATATGGTAGCAGTGCAGGTTTTAACGAAAGGGCAAGGATTGTAAATAGTGGTACAGAAGGCATGTTTTTAAATGGAAGATTAAATTTGAGAAATGGATCCATTCCTTTAGATGTTAATCAAACGCCAGGCGTATGGTTGTATAAAGCAGACAATAGTGGTTTACTAGGTTTTATGGGTACGCATAATAATAACAATATTGGTTTTTATGGCGGTTCTGCTGGTTGGGGATTTACTTATGATGCTATAAATAGTAATGTGGGTATCAATAATACTTTACCAATTTCAAAATTTGATTTATCAATTACTGGTATTGGGCTTGTGGGAGCGGCAATGAGTAGTGCACTGCGAACGAATGCTGGTAGTATTGGAACAGCTTTTGGTAATGAAGTAAATTTAGCTAGTATAGGTTTTAAAGCAGGAGGTAATAATACAGCCTTAGGAATAAGAGGATTTAGAAATGCAGCTGGTAATGATTGGACGGGGACTGCATTGCTTTTAGAATATGATGTAGATAATACATCAAGGCCAGCAGGTGGTGGTAGTGGTTTTATTGCATTGGGTGCAAATGGAAATGTAGGTATTGGTAATGGTGCACCTTCCGAAAAATTAGATATTAGTGGTAAAATAAAAATTGCAGATGGTACGCAAGGAGTAGATAAAGTTTTAAAAAGTGATGCAAATGGTGTAGGGACTTGGGTTACTAGTAATGCTACGAAATCGGCAGTAATTGGCGTATTTAATCCCGCAGGTGCTACATTAACCAGCACTACTTATGTATACACTGGAGCATATATCGATTTGCCTAATGGTAAGTGGAGTGTAAATGGAACTTATCTAATTGCTGGAGCATTTTTTCCTTCAGCTAATAGTAGTGTATGGATTCGCACTTCCTTTAGTGATTTTCCCACTGGTACTTATCCTGCTAATGTATCTCTAGATTTGCAAGGCTCTGTGCTCATTAGCGGAACCTTAATTAGTCCTAATATTTATGGGGTAATCAATGGTCAAA
This sequence comes from Ferruginibacter sp., assembly GCA_043729825.1. Lineage (GTDB taxonomy): Bacteria > Bacteroidota > Bacteroidia > Chitinophagales > Chitinophagaceae > Ferruginibacter. The sequence continues at coordinate 19,935 of JAYTLA010000035.1, read as the reverse complement.
TAATTATACAAAATAATACGAGCCCTCCTAATACTGGCATTACAAAACGATATTACATGTGGGCATCTTTAGAGCGTTTTGGCAGCACTCCAGGCACTTACAATATAACTGGTTTTGCCAACAATGCTGCCGAAAATCAAATGATTGCTTATCCTATGAATTAGTGTTTGAAAACTATTATTATGCTCTTGGTATGTAGTTTAGGTAAAGTAGCCGATTGCAGCAACAATTATAATAGAGCTTTAAAAAAAAATGCTTTGCTAAAATAAACTTTAACGATGGCATCATTTTCAAAAAAGTTGACATCGGTTTTTTTCATATCTTTTACAAGTATAGATGAACCCATTAAAGAAGAGAAAAGAGAGGTTTTGTTAAATACTTTCTTAATAACTTGCAGGCATGAAATATTTCGCACCTGCTTTTTTTTGTTTTATTTTTTGTGCACATGTTTCTGCACAAAAACCTACTGATACCAGCATTACTGTTGGAAGTAAAATAGTAACCCTTGCCGAAGTAGTGGTGAACAATAAATTAAATGTGCCAGTTTTTATAGAGCGCATAAAAAACGATACTAGTTTTTATAAAGCATTTCGCAATTTGCATGTGGTAAGCTTTACTGCTATAAACGATATTCGTATGGTTGATAAAATAGGAAAATTAGATGCATCATTGTTTAGCCACACAAAACAAAAAGTAAAAAATGGTTGTAGAACAATGGAAACAATAGATGAAGCAGTAACTGGAGATATGTACAACGATAACAAAGAATTTAATTATTATACGGCAAATATGTACGCTTCACTTTTTTTTACAAAAGGTAGCGTATGTGGTGAAGATAATATTGTAATGGGAAGAGAATTTTCTACTGCAGGAAAATCGGGAATGGAGAAACATAAAGAGCAGTTAAAAATGCTTTTTTTTAACCCAGGAAAGCGCATAAATGGTTTGCCTTTTATGAGTAACAAAACTGCTATTTATGATGATGATATTGCCGATTGCTACGATATGCAAATAGATTGGGAGCGGCACAACAATACCGACTGCTATGTATTTAAACAAAAAGTAAAAGACAATAAACGGGGAACGGTAGTAGTAGATGAAATGACAACTTGGTTTAATGATAGCACATACGAAGTAGTAGCAAGAAATTATTCTTTAAGCTACAATGCGGCAGTATATGATTTTAAAGTAAGCATGGAAGTAGAAATGACAAAATTTGGAGACCTTATGATTCCATCTTTAATAAAATACAATGGCAATTGGAAAGCCATTTTTAAGAAAAGGGAGCGGGGGATTTTTACGGCTACGTTGTCGGATTTTAAAAGATAAGTTGAATATTGTTGAAAGTTGTTGAAGGGGTGAAAAGCTTACTTGACTTCGCTATCCTTATTATTTATTCAACTTCTCTATTTGATTCAACAACTCCTCCAACCCATTCATTTTTATTTCCAATAAACTTTGCAATAAATTGCCCAGCTTTCCTTTTGGAAAACCTTTGCGTGCAAACCATTCTAAATAACTTACAGGTAAATGACGTAGCACTGTGCCTTTGTATTTGCCAAAAGGCATTTTCATGGTTACAATTTCTAAAAGCATGCTGCCATCGGGCATTGGTAAGTCTTCCATAAATGTTAATTTGCTAATTAGCTAATGTGCTAATATGCTAGTGTTTTTAAAACTTGTAGTATTTTAATTAAGTAATCAGCAATTAAACAACCCAACAACAAACAACGAACAACAAACAACGAACAACAAACATTGCCTTTACCTTCCCACCCCCGGCACCACAGGCAAACTTTCATTACCATTTTCATTTACAGATTGTACTGCAAAAAAATAATTGTCTTTTGAATATGGCACGGTTATTTCTGTAGCTGTTGTAAATATTTTCTTTTGCCAAACCGCACTGGTGGTTTCTCTCATGAGCAAATAATAACCTTTTACATTTCCTGTCTTTGGTTTTTTCCAATAGAGATAGGATGTGTTGCTGAGTTTTTTTACATCAATCTTTACATCTTCTGGCATACTGGGCGCTTTTGCCAAATTAGCAAGCGTACTCAAATTCATACCAGTATTTTTTCTCAGGTATTCAAAATCTATAAACTCTATGAGATCGCCGTATTGTATGCCATTTTCTTTTCGTACATCTTGGTGCTGGCGTGTGTAGTTTTCATTCATTTCGGTAATGCGCACAGCTGTAAAACCATTTTCTACAAAAGGTGTATGGTCACCACCACGCAAAAAACGATCATTTCTATACACCATTTTTATGTCTAAATTATCCACATATCTTTCTCCAATTTCTTTTACATAACGTGCAAGCTGGCGGCTTTTGCCATCATTTTCTAAACCTAGTTGTCTGATTGTTTTTGCATTTTTTTCTAATTCGTATGCAGGAATGCCTTCACTAAAAACTCGTACTTGGTTGTTGTTTATATTATTTGTTTCGTTGCTATTGTTGCTGCCCATAATATCGTTGTTGAGTACAGCTTCAATATTTACATTATTTTTTCTCGCTTTTGTAGCCATAAAATTTGAGCCAAGTAAACCTTGCTCCTCGCCGCTTACAGCCATAAAAATAATAGTAGCACTAAAATTTTGTTTGCTCATTATTCTGGCGCATTCCATTACAGCTGCTACACCACTAGCATCATCATTAGCTCCTGGAGCATCGTTTGTACGGTCCATTACACTGGTACGCATATTATCTATGTGCCCGCTGATGATAAAAATTCTATCATCTAATGGGTCGCTGCCTTTTAAAGTTGCTACAACATTGCCAAGTAGGAGTGTGGTGTCCACTCTGCGTTTATCTGGTTGTAATGTAGTGGTATCAATAATCGCAGAAAGTCGGCCATTAGATTTTGCTGCAAATTCATTGAACTTAGAAAGTACATAAAGCCTTGCTGCACCAATACCTCTTTTCTTATCGGTTTGTGTGCTTAAGGTATTTCTTGTGCCAAAGTTTACCATGGTTTGTATGTACAAGCGCAAAGAGTCAGGCGAAATTTCTTTTACCATTTGTTCTATGGCAGGGTCTCTTACAATGGTTGTTTGTGCAAAAAGATTTGAAGCTGAAAAAATGAAGAATAAAAGAGTAAATATTTTTTTCATGGGTTCATTTTTGTTGTTGAATAAAAGGTTATAAAAACATTTTTTTTTTACAAAAAATAAATTTAGCCACAAAGTCTCTAAGACACAAAGGAAAAATGCTTTGCATTTTTTCTACTTCGTGCCTTTGCGCCTTAGTGGAAAGTTGTATTTTTCGCAGCGAAGCTCCCTACAAATATGTACGGGACACGTGCGGAAAACTTTTCTTAAAAAAGATCTTCATTTTATTGTAGAGTCACTATTTGGAATTTTGCATATTTGCACATTTTCCCAATTGCATTTTACTCTACTTCATTCTTAAACGTACTATACTTCCTCCATTTCTCTATCAGCAAAGTCATATCTTCTGGTAAGTCACTTGTAAACATCATTTGCTCACCAGTGGTTGGGTGTACAAAACCCAATTCCTTTGCATGCAAGGCTTGGCGTGGGCATAGCGCAAAACAATTATCTACAAATTGTTTGTACTTTGTATAAATAGTTCCCTTTACAATTCTTTCGCCACCATAAAAATCATCGTTAAACAATGGATGGCCTTTGTACTTCATGTGCACACGTATCTGGTGCGTGCGACCAGTTTCTAATCTGCATTCCACTACAGAAACATAATTAAAATTTTCCAACACTTTATAATGTGTTATGGCTTCCTTTCCAAAATCGCCTTCAGGGTAAACGGTAAATAATTTTCGTTGAGTTTGACTACGACCTACATTGCCAGTAATGGTGCCTTCTGGTTCGTCAAAATTGCCCCACACCACTGCGTTGTAGCGGCGATGCACGGTATGGTTAAAAAATTGCTTAGCCAACTCACTCATCACTTTTTGTTTTTTTGCAAGTACAATAAGCCCACTTGTATTTTTATCTATACGATGAACCAAGCCAAAGCGTGTGAGTTCTTTTTCATCTATGTCGGGGCAGTTTTCTTGTAAGTGCCAAGCCACTGCATTTATTAAAGTATTATCCGGATTGCCACTGCCAGGGTGAACCACCATTCCAACGGGTTTGTTTACCACCATCAAATCATCATCTTCATAAACAATATTTAGCGGAATATTTTGTGGAATAATTTCTGAACTTTCTGGAGAGCGATTATCAAAAACAGTTATCACATCTCCAGCTCTTGTGTTGTAATTCTTTTTTATTGGTTTATCATTTACCAATACCATTTCGTTTTCTATGGCTTGTTGTATTTTGCTACGTGTGGCGCCTTCTATGCGCTGCATCAAAAATTTATCTATTCGCAAAGGTTCTTGCCCTTTGTCGATGATGATAGAATGTTTTTCAAACAGTTCTTCCGACTCGTTATTGTCTTCTATAATTTCGTTTTCTATCATATATAATTATTGGGCTGCAAGATACTATAAAAATACCCTCTAGATATGGAGGGTAAAATGTTTACTTGTAATAAAATGAGCAAAAAATTAGTAGTGATCTCTGCAAGAAAAAATAACAATTGAATTTTCTCTAACTTCATATACTAGCCTATGTTCATCATTTATTCTTTTAGACCATTTGCCTGATAAGTTTCCTTTAAGTGGCTCGGGTTTACCAATTCCTCCAAATGGTTCTCTCTTAGTTTCTTCTATTAGTCTAACCAAACGTCTAAAAATAGTTTTATCTAAAGTTGCCCATTCACTAAATTCATTAAATGCATCATTACAAAATTCTATACTCCTCATAATTATCCAAATTTTTCAATAAATTCATTTTCCTCAAAACGAATCATATTTTTCTTTTCTTTGGCTTCCTCTTCGGCATTCATAATTTTTTCATACAATGCTTTATTTTCAAGAATCCTTTCTGTTTCATCCATTTCTTCTTCAATTGAAATAGAAATGCGTTCTGATTTAAAAGTTTTTTTTATAGACTCAATAAATTCAGCATTTAATTCCGCTTTGGAAAGGCTGTATGTTGCTGTCATGTTATTAATTTTTTATAAAATTAGTAAAAATAAATTACTTAATCTACTACATAATCTAATGCATAATAAAAGATGAATAACGGTATTACGATGAAAAAGCCCCACCGATACTCCCCTAAGGGGAGAGAAACACACGAGATTATATTATAGATTATGTTGTATAAAAAATGTTTTGAAAATTGAGCTGTGATTTTTACATAATCTATTTTTCAATCTACCAAATAGTCTAGTGCATAATCTACTGCACAATCTATTGCATAATAAAAGATTATTAATGGTATGTCGATGAAGTGAGTGACACAACGATGATGACCATAGCTGTGTTTTAGCTTGGGTAAAAAAAGCAAAGCTTTTTTTACCCGAAAATAACCTCACCCCCGCCTCTCTCCCGCAAAAAAAGTGCGGGACAGGCAAGAGAGGAGCCACATCTCAATTCTTTAAATAAACTTTAAAGAATCAGAGACTAAAGTCCCCCTTCGGGGGATTTAGGGGGCCACTAAAAAAGCCATCAAACTTTTTTGAAAAAAAAGATTGATGGCTTTGAAAAAATAAAAATTCTATAAAGTATTAGAGACTTCCAAGTCCCCCTTCGGGGGATTTAGGGGGCTTCTAGTATCTATACATATCACTCTTAAACGGACCAACTTTTGGTATGCCTAAGTATTCAGATTGTGCAGTAGTTAATTCATCTAACACTACATTTATTTTAGCAAGGTGAAGACGTGCAACTTTCTCATCTAAATGCTTTGGAAGCACATAAACTTTATTTTCGTAGTTAGCACTGTTCTGCCACAACTCAAGCTGAGCCAAGGTTTGGTTAGTGAATGAATTACTCATTACAAAACTAGGGTGACCAGTAGCACAACCTAAGTTTACCAATCTACCTTCTGCCAATACGATGATATCTTTACCTTCGATCGTGTATAAATCAACCTGTGGTTTGATGGTATTTTTGCTAGCACCATAGTTTGCATTTAACCAAGCCATGTCTATTTCAATATCAAAGTGACCAATGTTACAAACAATTGCTTTGTCTTTCATATTGCGGAAATGATTTTCAGTAATCAAATCTCTACAGCCAGATGCAGTAACAATAATGTCTGCTTCTTTTACGGCATCAATCATTTTCTTTACTTCAAAACCATCCATTGCAGCTTGCAATGCACAGATAGGGTCAATCTCAGTTACAATAACTCTTGCACCAGCACCACGCAAACTCAATGCACTTCCTTTACCTACATCTCCGTAACCGCCCACTACTGCTACTTTTCCTGCCATCATTACATCGGTAGCTCTACGAATAGAGTCAACCAAACTTTCTTGACAACCGTACTTATTATCAAATTTAGATTTAGTAACAGAGTCGTTAATGTTGATAGCAGGAATAGGCAAAGTACCTGCAGCCATACGCTCGTATAAACGATGTACACCTGTAGTTGTTTCTTCGCTCAATCCTTTAATACCAGCAATTAATTCAGGATATTTATCAAAAACCATGTTGGTCAAATCACCACCATCGTCCAAAATCATGTTCAATGGTTTGTCAGCACTACCAAAAAATAATGTTTGCTCAATACACCAATCGCTCTCTTCTTGTGTTTGTCCTTTCCATGCAAATACACCAACGGGTGTAGCAGCAATAGCAGCAGCAGCTTGGTCTTGCGTAGAAAATATATTACAGCTACTCCATTTTACTTCAGCACCAAGGTGTGTTAAAGTTTCAATTAAAACCGCAGTTTGAATGGTCATGTGTAAGCAACCTGCAATGCGTGCGCCTGCAAGTGGTTTGCTATTACCATACTCTTCTCTTACGCTCATAAGACCTGGCATTTCTGCTTCGGCAAGCATAATTTCTTTACGTCCCCATGCTGCAAGACTCATATCTGCAACTTTGTTTTTTAGGCTAAAATCGATGCCTGTTGTTGTTGTGCTCATAGTTAAATTGTTTAATTGTTGTATTGTTAAATTGTTATTTGAAAAATCGAAACCTTAATTATTTATTCGTGCATTCGTGGCTATTGTTTTTTTATTTTTTGTTTACGAGCTAATAACCTTGATTGAACATTTGTGGCGACGCTCCGTTCTACAGTATCTCATTGTTCATCTTTTATCGGCATTATTTGGTTAAGTCAAGCTTTGTTATTTTTATTCAAACCCGTTTAAGCTTGAAAAGAAATAGTAAACATCGCTTTGGAAAAACCCGTAACTTTTCAACCCGCAACTCGTAACTATTGAACCCGTAACTCGTAACACCTTTCGAAATGCAAATGTACTCCAAACAGAAAAATTTTCTATGTTAAACTTAATGTTTAGGATAAAATACAATAATTTACTAGTTTTGCAGCATAAAACTACTTTTTACTATGGCAAAACAACTTGTAAAAGAAGAAACGGCTATGGCTGATTTATCGCTAGATAAAAAAGACTTGGCTATACTTGCCTTGCTACAGCAAAATGCAAGAATAACTGTAAAAGAAATTTCTGAAAAAGTACACCTGAGCACTACACCTGTGCACGAGCGTATAAAGCGCATGGAAGCCGAAGGTGTAATAAAACAATATGCCGCACTCGTAGATCATAGCAAAGTAAAAAAAAGCTTAATGGTAATTTGCTATGTATCGTTAAAAGCGCATAGCAAAAATGCAGGCATAAAATTTATACAAGCCATAAACGAAATGAACGAAATTATAGAATGCTACAGCATAAGTGGCGAGTTCGATTTTATGCTAAAAGTGGTAGAAGAAAATATGGATTCGTATTACAACTTTCATGTAAACAAACTAAGCCAAATAGAAAATATAGGAAACGTGCAGAGTGTATTTGTAATGGGCGTCATAAAAGATACGGTGCAGTTGCTGTATTGAAATGTTCAAAGTTTAAAGTTGGTAAAATATTTATGCTTTTATTAATTTTTTTAAAATACTTTTAAAATATGAAAAAATTCACGCTTACACTTTTTGGTTTATTTCTCTTTTTATCTTTCTCCTTTGCCTCAGTAGATACCATTTCTATCTACAGCAATGCTATGCACAAAAACATAAAAGCAATTGTAATAAAACCGAGCAATTATTCAAAACAAAAAGATTTTGCAACAGTATATTTATTGCATGGTGCGTTTGGTAAATATGATAACTGGGTAAAAAAAGTTCCTGCATTGCAAACACAGGCAGATAAAAATCAAATACTAATCGTTTGCCCAGATGGAGCTGCAAACAGCTGGTATTTTGATAGCCCAATAGATAGCAATTACAAATTTGAAACGCATGTAAGCTCAGAAGTACCAAGGTATATAGATGAGCATTACAAAACAAAAAAAGATAGAAAGTATAGGGCCATTACAGGTTTGAGCATGGGCGGGCATGGCGCCATGTTTATTGCATTTAGGCATGCAGAAATATTTGGTGCATGTGGTAGTATGAGTGGAGCTTTACATATTTCTGTAATTACAAAAGGCTATGGCCTTAGCGACCGTATAGGAAAATTTGACTCAACCAATAGTTACTATACCAATTGGAGTGTACTAAATGTTATAGAAAGGAAACCCAAAGATTCGCTGGCCATAATTATAGATTGCGGTATAGACGATTTTATTTATGGCATGAGCAAGGCGGCACACGAAAAATTAGATACATTAAAAATAACACACGATTATATTGAAAGACCAGGCAAACACGATTGGACATATTGGGCAAATGCTGTACAATACCAGTTATTGTTTTTTAAAAACTTTTTTGAAAAACAGTATTGATGATATTATTGCCATCCAATTTTCAAAAGATAAATTTAACAATAATTAGGCTCGAGCATATTTTTAGTTTCCTTACTTTAGAACAATGAAAAATTATATCTCCACTGCCATTATTGCCATAACGGCTATTATTTGTTTTTGGATATTGGGCAATGCCTATAAATACAAATTTAAAACGGCTGAAACAATTAGTGTAACAGGGCTTGCAGAAAAAGATTTTACCAGCGACCAAATTGTGTGGACAGGTAATTATAGCCGTAAAATGATGGACTTAAAAGCTGCATACATTGCATTGAAGGAAGATGAGAGTAAAATAAGAACCTACTTAAAAGAAAAGGGCATTGCCGATAACGAAATGGTTTTCTCTGCGGTTAATCTTAATAAAGATTTTGATAGAAAGACAGATGCCAATGGAAGAGAAATTGGCAACGAGTTTACTGGCTATAATTTAAGACAAGACGTAACCGTGGATTCTAAAAATATAGAGAAAGTAGAAAAAATATCTAGAGAAGTAACTGAGCTCATACAAAGTGGTATTGAGTTTAACTCATCTTCACCCTCTTATTATTACACAAAATTAGCGGAGCTTAAATTAGATTTATTAGCCAAAGCCAGTGCCGATGCCAAGCAACGAGCAGAAACCATTGCAAAAAATAGCGGTAGTGGATTGGGAAAAATTAAAAAAGCCAATATGGGTATTTTTCAAATAACTGGTAAAAATAGTAATGAAGATTATAGCTACGGAGGTGCATTCAATACATCTGCCAAAAATAAAACAGCGAGTATTACTACAAAGATTGAATATGCAGTTGATTAAGTTGTTATCCCGATATCAATTTCAAAAACTCTTCCTTTTTTCTTCGAGCAATGTCTAAAGTAGTACCATCTATTAAACGCACTTGACCACCATCTATTCTTATATATTTCTCAATATATTTTAGGTTTATTAAATGAGAATTGTGTATGCGATAAAAGCGATAGGGGAGTAGTATATCTTCAAAATCTTTTAACAGCTTTGTTACTAAAATTGTTTTACCATCTACAAAATAAATTTTGCTGTAATTGCTGCTTGATTCTATGTGAAGAATCGTATGTATGGCAATAAATTCCATACCATCACTAGTTGGTATTACAATTTTTTCTTCTTGGCTTTTTGTATTTTGTAATGAGTTTTTTAATACACCCAATTTATCTTTAGTATGAAGTTGTTGTTGTTTTGCTAAGCGCTCTACTGCATTTTGCAAATCCTTTATTGCAATGGGTTTCATAAGATAGTCGAATGCACTAATTCGTATCGCATCTACTGCGTAATGATTGTACGCTGTTGTAAAGATAATATCAAAATCAAGCTCGTTTATTTCATCTAACATTCTAAACCCGTTCATGCGTGGCATTTCTATGTCTAAAAAAATAACATCGGGTTTATATTGTTGTATTAGTAAGATGGCTTCTTCTGGTTTTTGGGCAGTGGCAACTACTTTTACATCTGGGCAAAATTCTATTAACTTTTGTTGTAGGTTTTGAAGACTGCTCAATTCATCATCTATTAAAATTGCTGTTATTTTTTCCATATTAAATAGCTTTTATTGTTACCTCAATTTTAGTGCCACAAGAGATGTTTCTTTCATTATATAGGTCGGTAATTTTTATGGCATCAAATGCTTCATTATTAAAATGATTTATTCTATCCTCAGTTATTTGCAGGCCCACACTTTTGTGATGTGGTTTATTATGCAAATTATAAGCTGCTGCTTGTTGCCTCCCAATACCATTATCTTGTATAGTGTACCTTATTTTGTCATTTTCTAAAACTGCAGAAACAGAAAGGAGCAAATTTTCTTTTTCGCTATGTGCAAGCCCATGCACAATGGCGTTTTCTACATAGGGTTGTATTAATAATGACGGTACTCTATATTCTCCTGTAAGCAATGCAGGGTCAATATTGGTTTCGTAAGTAAATTTATTATTGAAACGCAATTGCTCAAGATCTATATATAATTGCAAAGCTTCCACATCTTTTGCTATAGGTACTACTTCATTCCTACTACTATCTAATATCATTCTTATAAGTCTAGCAAATTTATTGAGATAATCAGATGCTAATCTTTTTTCGTTTTGCATAATAAAATTTTCAATGCTATTGAGGCTATTGAAAATAAAATGTGGATTCATTTGTGCACGGAGTGCTTGCATTTCTGTTTCTGCAATTTTCTGTTTGTAATTGGCTTCTTTTCTTATTGTTTTTATTCTAAGCATAATAAAATAAAATATTACTAATGCTAGTATTAGTGCAAATAATACTTGTAACCAGCGTATTTGCCACCAAGCAGGCTGTATTGTAATATCTAATTTTTTTATTTCTTTGCTCCAAATGCCATTGCTATTTGCACTTTGTACAAAAAGAGTATAATGGCCTGGGCTTAAGTTTGAATAGCTTGCATAATTTCTTGTACCCACCATTATCCAATCTTTATCTACATTTTGGAGTTTGTATTTGAAAATATTTTCAGATGCATTTATGTAATTTGCTACCGCAAATTCAAAAGTTATAAAGTTTTGCTGATGGGTTAAATTTATACTATTTACATTTAAGATATTTTGTGGTAATGCTATTTCTTTATTAAATATTTTTATAGATTCAATGATTGGTGTTGGGCTAAAAGAAGAACGGTTAATGAAAGATGGCTTGAAATAACTTACACCGTTAATTCCTCCAAAGAATAACATGCCATCCGCATCTTTAAACGAGCATGCTGCATTGAATTCGCTAGCCTGCAAACCTGCGGAGGGAGGAATGTATAACATTTTATAGTTTGATGGATTGACTTGTATTAACCCCGCATTCGTACTACACCAAACATAATTGTTTTCATCTGCTTCAATACTATAAACGACATTCCCTTTTAGTCCAGTAGCTGCGTTTATAAGTTTTAGTACTTTATCTTTTTTAACATCATAAATGATTAAGCCATTTGAGCTTGCCAACCAAAGATTACCATCAATATTTTTTATGTTATAAATATTAGAAGATATGGTAGTAATATTTTTATAAAAAGATAACGCCTTGCTTTTAAAAGAATATTTTACTAATCCATATGCTCTGCATCCTATCCAAATATTGCTCTCTTCATCTTGATAATAGCTATATGCGGCTATCGTTTTACTTGCATCTTCTTTTTTACTAAAAGGTAAAGCATGAAAACTTTTATTTATGCTATTGAACAATACTATTCCAAGATTACTACTGTACAATAATGAATCGCAGTTTGGCAACTTAAATAAAGATTGCCCACCTAAACTGGCTTCAAATTTAGTATCGCTATAGTGCAAAAACTTTTTTGTAGTTGTATTAAAATTATATAATCCACCTGCCGTGGCAAGCCATATGGATGCAGCATTGCAAGATGTAATGCCATAAATAGCATTGCTTGCAGAGTTTGTTTTAAGCGGATAGGAAATAATTTCTTTTGTGCTGGTATTAAACAACCTCAAACCCTCTAGTTGAGTGCCAAGGTACAATTGATGTTGATTCACTTTGTGCATACTCAAAATCATGTTATGCGCTTCTTTACCTTGTATAATTTCTTTTTTTTCTATTATTTCAAAGTTATTTTTAGATGAAACCACACTATTAAAACCACCGCCACTACTACCCGTCCATACAATATTTTGCCTATCTAGAAATAAGGATAATGTGAATTTTTTTGGCCATTCATCTTGATTATTTGCATCTGCAAAATGGTGTAACACTTTTAATGAAGATGGTTCGATAATAATTAATCCCTTATCTCTACTGCCAATCCATAAATTATTTTTATTATCTACCAGCAAAGCGCCTACAGCATTGCTCCCAAAATTTTGTGAGCTTATTGTAGGTCTTTTAGCATTTGTAATTTTAAACAATCCTTTATCTGCAGAAGCTACCCATAAATCATTTTGCCAAACAATAGCATTTCTTACATCGCCCATATTGGTGTTTTCTATTGGGGCAGATAAATTATTTAATAAAAAAAGTTGTCCATTTATTATTGCAAATAATTCATTATTCCATTTATTTATTGTAGCAGTTTTATTTTTAATGGTAGGGGTATTGCTGAAATTAGTAACTGCCTTTGTATTTGTATTAAAAATAAAAAGGCCTTCGCTGTAAGTACATACAGCAACTTCATTAGCATTTATTTTAGAAATATTGCCAATCATAATTTCGTTTAATGTGTCGGTTTTTGAAAAGTAATGCGACACATTATAAAAGCTATCCACGGTACAATTATAAATACACAATCCATTAGCAGTGCCTATCCAAATCCAATTGGTAACGCTATCATAAAAAAGCGATTTGATAAAGTTATTGCACAAATTGCCTCTGGTAACTGTCTCTTTGTAATAAGTTATAATTTTTCTTCCATTATATCTATTCAACCCATCTTGTGTGCCAAACCAAATATAACCGTTGCCATCTTGTGTACAGCAATAGCCACTGTTTTGCGATAAGCCATTTTCAGAATTAAATGTTTTAAAAGTTAGTGTTTGGCTGATAGTAATAGTTGCAGAAAAAATCGCACTTAAAAAACAGAATAATATCTTTAAAATATAATAATACAAAAGATGAAGTTTTGGTTAAAGTTACACACTGTATTAAAGAAAAACAATAGATTCCATTTTTAGATTCTATCAAAACATCTATTTTTTTTTAATGAGTTTAAACATTATTACTTTTTATCTTAATTGAAATACTACATAATTATTATTTACTTGATAAATAACATCAGCTTTAACATCAACAGCATTCAATATTACTTATTCTTTACTTCCATAATTAGCACATAAAACTTTGTAGTGAGGGGGATTTTTATCATCATCAAGTTTTATATTTGGCCACTAATTCATTTGCACATTTGCTGTAATGGTACTATTGTGCTCCACCACACCCTTCTAAATATGTGCGAACTCTTGAACCATTAGTGGCTTTAAAACCTGGTTGAAGTATTATTCTTACTCCGGCATCTAGTTTTATATCTGTGCCAGATTGTAATATACTGCTTGCAAAAATTGTATTTCCAGCTTCCCATTTTTTCATTGTACCAGAAGGCTGCAATGTGTTTAAATATGTATCATTATTACATATACCGCTACATAATTTTGCCCACCATGTCCCCCATCTACTAAAGCCACTTACTTGAGGCATGGCATAATCACCGGCTACCCATACACTATTATCATCTGTTGGGTCTATTGTTGCTGTACTATAATCTCCCCATCTATTTTTTGGTGAGTTAGCTATATAAATATCTTCACCACTTTTATACACAGTTTCAAAAAAGGTAGGTGATCCATTTCTGCGTATTAATAAAGCCGCTGATGGAAATGTGGATGATGTTAATTTTGCACAACTAATTATCCAATCTTCATTATTATTTACCACAAAATTTGGGTTTGCATACATATTATTTGCATCAGTTGAAAATCTTACTGCTTCATTTACAGATGCATTAACAGGATTGCATGATACTAGTTGTATGGTAGCATCAGTAGGGTTACTTACATCAGGAGTAAAAAGATTTTGAGCAATAAATAATTTCCCATTGCGCCAAATAGCAGATTGTACCCAATCAAAACCTAGATCTATTTTTGTACTAGTACCCGCTTGAGGACCTAAATTTCCGGAAGCTCCTGCCCAATCAGTTCCAATACTAATAAATCCCTCTTCGGTCATAACAGGGTTTGAAGGACCTCCAGTAATTTTAAAAAATCGAATATCATTATCATTCGCATCATCATTTGTGGCGCACCACATATCATTATAGTTAGGGTCATAAACCATGGCAGGGCAAATTGTCCAGTATCTAAATGGCGATGTTGCCGCTTCTACAATTGTATAATTAACCGAAGTATGTGCGTATAATTGAGCTTTGTTAAAAATAAAGGTTCTATTTACAGAAGTTGCTGAAGTTCCTGCATTCGGAAGCATGTTTAAATTTATCGTAATCCAGTTTTTGTTAAAGCCTACACTTGGATAGTCTGCCCAGTTGTCATTTTCTGCATCGGTATCTATTGTATAAATTACCCATCCTCCCATAGGGTCAGCAGTTGATGAAACGGCAATGTAAATAGCAGAGTTTGTTGAATTACTTCCTCCAGAATCTATTACATAAATCCACCTGTTTTGATAAGGGTCATAAATAATTTTTGGATCAAATAAAAAAGAAACATTTAAACCTGCACTTGCCCAAAAACCTGTAGGGTTTTGCTGATCTTCTTCCCTTAAAATTATCCCAGTTTTTGTTTGAATTCTAAAACGATTATTTAATGTAAGCATAATATGATCGAAGCCTACTGCACCTCCAACATCTGCAGGTATAAAATTATTAAAAGAACTTGCTGCTCCATTATTTTGAATTATTCCTTGGTAACCAACACAAGGGGATTCATAAATAGTAGGGCTTCTATTTGTTATTAATTCTTTTGAATCTTTTATGGTATTTATATATGTTGGTATACAGCTAGGCTTTGTTTGTTGCAATTTTACTTTTCTCGGTTCTGAAACTTCTTCATCATCATTTGGTATTCCATCTCTATTTTTTTGAATATTATTTATTGAAGGCTCAGGTAAATTTCGCATAATTACTGAAGCCGAAGGTGAAATAGTTTTTATAGCGCTTTTAAGCATTACTTGCGAAAACAACTGTTTTTTATTTGTAAAAAAAAACAAAAAAAATATCAAATAATATATTACTTTAGACTGCTTCATTTTATTGTTTTTTTATGTTGTTTGTTGATTTAATAAGCTCAATTCTTTTCTCCAACTCTATCACATACAACGTCAACTCCTCAATCTTCTGCATCATCTTAGTTTGTACTTCGCCTACTTTAAGCCCATTGGTTTGTATTTCTTCAGCTGATGGTATATTGGGTAAATGTTTATTTGCTTTAATAAATTTTTCGACATCACTTAGCAAAGGCAGTTTATACTTTTCATCAAAAACAAAATCTGCCCAACCAGTTTCTACAACTACTTCTTTGCTGCGTACATTACCATTTACTGCTAGTTTATAAGAACCTACATTGGCAGTGCCTATACCTAACTGGCCACTACCAGAATAAAAACTCATGGTCTCTGTAAAATTTGTAGAACTACCATAGCCAAAGGCCATCTTATCACTACCTGCTGTATAAAACTGAAATGTGCCGTGTTGGATACCTATGCCATACTGAGAAGTGGGAGAATTTGTCCAGAGACTAATACGATTACCAAGCACATTGGCAAATGAGAGAGGGGCTACGGGAGCATTATTCCCAATACCAACATTTCCATTTGGAATTAAAACATTGCCAGCAGGTAAAAAGCCTGCAGGGCTAGACCTCAACGTTATATCTCTTCCTTTTATTTCCATTCGATCATCACCTCCCACTTCCCCAATGGTAACATAATCACCATCGCCAAATTTTAAAAACTTATTATCAGCAACACTTCCCCAAATTGTTTTGCCAATTTTTATATTCCCATTATTAATATGCAATTTTTCAGTTGGAGCAAGTTCTGCAATGCCCACATTACCCTGATCTACTATAACTGCATTTCCACTAGGCGAACTAAAGTAAGCTGCTGTACCATTTCCTAAAGTTTCTGCCTTTAATGCATAATTAGTTGAGCCATCTGAAATAAACCATCCACCTACAGAATAGGCGCTAGCATTGCCTCCATAAGATTCTCCAAGTACACCAATGCCTCCATTGGAAGTAGCTCCAAAAACACCATAGCCAGCTTGCCCAGTATTAGCGCCATAAATTACTATTTGATTATTTGTACTTGATGTTACCTCTAGTTTTGCATTTGCAATTGGCGTAATAGTTCCAATGCCAACATTTTGAGCCATTACATTTATGCTAATAAATACTAAGCTTAAAATAAAATATACTTTTTCCATGATTAATAATTTTTATAAAATTATCAATTGAAAAAAATATATATAACTAGTTTTTGTAGGTGGTTACAGCCATTATGTAAATGGTGCTGAGGCGGGGATATTTGGTTTTAAAGGACTATCCGCATCACATAATCATCCATCACATAACCTTCGCCAATATCAATTACTTCTTCTTTTAAAATGGCAAATCCTTTTTTAAGATAAAATTCTTTCGCAGTATTGTATTTGTTTACATTCAAATCTAAACTCGTTGCAGAGTATTTTTTCATTTCTGCATAAATATAATCTAGCAAATAACTACCAATGCCTTTTGATTGTTGCTGAGGTAGTACATATAATTTGTGCAAGCGAAAAGTATTTGGGTCATTGTTGCTTTTAGCAGAAAAAGATGCAAAGCCAAGTGTAGTTTCATTTTCTACAGCAAAAATAAATTGATGTCCTTTCTGCATTTGTTCCAAAAGCGCAGCATCGCTATAAAAAAGAGTAAGCATATAATCTATCTGCTCGCCAGAAATTATTGTGCCGTATGCGTTTGGCCAAATAGCATATACAAGATGCTGTATAGTAGCAATATCTTGCTTGCCAGCATTTTTTATCTCCATTATTTTACTTTCAGTTTTAAATTTGGCGCATACATTACACGGCCTTGTGCATCTTTTACAATAATATCAAAGAAGATAATTTCTTCGCCCGGGCGTAAGTTTTCTCTAACCATATTTAGCCACATGGTTGGCAGGGGAGAGGTTTTAAACAAAGATGATTTTACCGAAGTGGTATTATAAGCTTTTCCTGAAGCTTCATCTTCCGACACTACAATTTTTCTATATAAAAATTGGTACGAAGAAAGGGTGTATGCTACATTTTTTGAATCTACAATATTTAGTTTAGCACCCATAATGGCTTCTGCTATTTGTGGGCTTATAAAACTAGAATCTTTATAACCACCCAGCGAGCATATCAACTTTGGAGCTTTAAACTTTGCGTATAGATTTGGCTTTGCAGGTGTGCGCTGCGCAAATGTGCTAGCATGAAGTGTTACACATAAAAGCAATAAAAATATTTTTACGATTTTCATGAGTACAATATAAATAGATTTTTCACATAAAAAAACTGCACGCTATATTTTAACATGCAGTTGTCATTTCTTTTAGCAATAACTGCCATATTGGAGAATAAACCTTGCTCTTAAAGCATTATTAATTATTCACTATTAATTATTCATTGAAAGCAAACTCTCCTCTATAATCCCAATCTTTTCCAACGCATCTGCTTTTTTCTTGTTCTCTATTGCAAGTACCTCTGGCTTTGCATTGGCTACAAATTTTTCATTGCTCAGTTTCTTTTCTACACTTACCAAAAACCCTTTAAGGTGCGCTAGTTCTTTTTCTAAATCTTCTTTTTGCCCTGCTACATTAAGCGGTTGCTCTGTTTCTATGTAAAATTTATCTTTACCAATTACCGTTGTTATTGTTCCTGCCACTGCATCATTCACATAAGTTATAGCTTCTGCATTTATTTGCTTTGCTAAAATACTTTCTATGCTTTTGTAAATAACCGCTTCTGCCGTTTGTATATGAACCTTTATAGTTTCTTTTGGTTTTATTTGGTTTTTATTACGCACATCACGCAGGCCGCTAATGATATTTTTTAGCAATGCACCTTCGCTCAATATTTTTTCATCCGCTTGTACAGGCGCTGCATACACATGTGTACACAAGTCATCTTTTCTATCTTCTAGCAAATGATAAATTTCTTCTGTTACAAAAGGCATAAACGGATGCAGCAATTCCATCAGCTCCGTAAAGAACCCAACTGTTTTTTCATACACTGCTTTTTCTATCGGTTGTTCAAAGCCAGGTTTCACCCACTCCAAATACCAACTACAAAAATCATCCCATATCAAAGAGTAAATAACTTTTAATGCCTCACTCAATTTAAATTGGTTTAGCATGTCATTCACTTCTAATTTCACTTCACTCAACCTCGCCTCAAACCACCCAATTGCAAAGTTGCCTTCTGCCAACTGCTTATTGCCAACTGCATCTTGCCCACTGCCAACTGCCTCCTGCCTCCCCTCCCACATCTTCAACAACTTCACCGCATTCCACATCTTATTATTAAAATTCCTTCCTTGCTCCAATGCACTTTCATCAAACAAAATATCATTACCCGCTGGCGATGCAATCATTATCCCAAACCGCACCGCATCTGCACCATATTGATCAATGAGCAAAAGCAAATCTGGTGAGTTACCCAATTGCTTACTCATTTTACGCCCTTGCTTATCCCTCACCATGCCAGTAAAATATACATCTTTAAAAGGCTGTGTTTGTTTAAACGCATAACCCGCCATTACCATACGAGCCACCCAAAAGAAAATAATATCTTGCCCTGTAACAAGCGTAGTTGTTGGGTAATAGTAGTTAATATCTGCATTGTTAGGATTGCTAATGCCTTTAAAAACTTCCATTGGCCAAAGCCACGAAGAGAACCATGTGTCCAAACAATCTTCATCCTGCTTCAATTGAGCATTGCTAATTGAAAATTGAATATTGAACATTTCTTTTGCCTTCTCCTCATTTTCTGCTACCACAAATCTTCCCTCTTCATCATACCACGCAGGTATTTGCTGCCCCCACCACAATTGGCGGCTTATGCACCAGTCTTTAATATTATCCATCCAATGGGCATAGGTATTTTTTGCTTTGCTTGGGTGAAATTTTATCCGTTCATCTGCTACAGCAGCTGCTATATCAGGGTTGGTGGCTATAAACTTTTTCATATCCATAAACCACTGCAGCGATAACCTGCTTTCTATAACCGCACCAGTACGCTCACTCGTGCCTACTTGGCTTTTGTAATCTTCTATTTTTTGCAAACCACCAATGGCTTCAATATCTAACGCTATTTTTTTGCGAAGTGCAAAACGATCTACGCCTGCATACGAAATAACCGTATCGTTTATCAAATCATCTTCTAATTCTTCCAACGTAAATTTCCCTTCTTCATCCAGCGTGTTCAATGCTCTTAGGTTATGCTTTTTACCCAACTCATTGTCATTTTTATCGTGCGCAGGCGTTACTTTTAGTGCACCAGTACCAAAATCTGCGGTTACATATTCATCGCCAATAATTTTTATTTTTCTGTTGATGATGGGCACTAAAACTTCTTTACCAATAAGCGAAATATAACGTTCATCTGTAGGGTTTACACAAATAGCCACATCTCCC
>JAYTLA010000034.1:0-18207 GCA_043729825.1 Ferruginibacter sp. | reverse complement strand
GAAGAACCGAAAAAATATAGAGAGTATATAAAGTCCGTGCAGAGCAACAACAAGTTTATTGCTCACTGCGAAGAAGAAGATAAACAATCTTTAAAAAGTTCCATTTCAACCCTTCAACCTTTCAACTCTTCAACAATTCTTATAGGCCCAGAAGGAGATTTTACCACTCAAGAAATTGCATTGGCATTAGAAAATAATTTTACTCCCGTAGCATTGGGCGATTCTAGATTAAGAACAGAAACTGCAGGCATAGTAGCGGCTACTTTACTTTGCTTGGTTTGATTTGTCATAATCCATTTCTTCCAACTCAGGCTCTTTTAATTCCACAGGTTTGCTCTTGGTTTTTTTACGCATAAGCATGTTCATTAATTCTACACCAAAAGCAAAAGCCATACTTACATAAATATATCCCTTAGGTATTTCTTTGTGGTGGATAGGCTCCAATCCTTCAAAAAATAAACTAAACCCTACCATTAATAAAAATGATAAGGCCAGCATTTTTAATGCAGGATGTTTATGAATAAATGCAGAAATTTTTTGTGCGAAAAAGAACATGATTATCATAGCAACAATCACCGCAAAAATCATAACAGGCACTTGATTTGCTAACCCTACAGCGGTTATAATACTGTCAAAAGAAAATACCATATCTATCAAAACTATTTGCCCCATTACTGCAGCAAAGTTTACTGAACTTTTATTTTTCATTCCAGCCTCGTCTATATCTTCCCCTTCTAATTTGTCGTGTATTTCTTTTACCGTTTTGTATAATAAAAACAAACCGCCTATAAGCATTATTATGTTTCTCAAATTAAAATCGTAGCTAAACAAAGAAAACAATTTATTGTTTCCATTTGCCACTAACCAACCTAACCCTAATAGCATTAAGCTTCTTACAAAAATACCCGCAATCATCCATATTCTACGAGCACTTAGTTTTTGCTTTTCATCTAACCTGCCCATTAGTATAGATACAAATATTACATTGTCTATACCTAATACTATTTCTAACAAGGTTAAAGTAATAAGGCTAACTAATGTGTCGGCGGTAAAAAATTCTAACATAAAAAATATTTTTGTAAAAGTAATCTATTACGTTTTGTTTTCTTGCGGAAGTTGCGGCTCTCTTAATTCTACAGGCTTATTTTTTTTGCGTATTTGCATATTCAAAATTTCTACAGTAAATGAAAATGCCATAGCAAAATAAATATAACCATGTGGCACATGAACTGCTTCTACGTGAATACCTTCTACAACCAATAAAACCGCTATTAAAATTAAAAAAGACAGCGCCAACATTTTAAATGTAGGATGCTTATGTATAAATGCAGAAATTTTAGGCGCAAAAATAAACATGAAAGCCATGGCTATCATTACAGCTACAACCCTGATAATAAAAAACTCAGCTTTTACCATTCCAATAGCTGTTATGATTCCATCAAAACTAAAGACAATATCCACAATTAAAATTTGCCATACTATTGCTTTTAATGTATTGTTTTTTTGATTGGCAGCTTTTTCATTGGGGTCTTCACCCTCTAATTTATTGTGTATTTCTAGTGTAGTGCTTACCAATAAAAATAAACCACCTCCAAGGGTTATAATATCTTTTAAACTTACCGAGTGATTAAAAATTACAAATAGCTCTCCTGTACGCTCTATTAATTGTGCTAAAAAGAATAACAAAATTAAACGCATACTAATTCCCACTACCATCCAAATTACAGATGCTTTCTTTTTATCTGCTTCATTTGGCAATCTGCCTAAAATTATAGATACAAAAATTACATTGTCTATACCCAATAAAATTTCCATAAAGGTGAGGGCTAGAAAACTGGTAAGTGCGTCGAGGGTTAGTAAATTTTCCATAATTTATTTTTGCAAATATATGTTTGCCTTTTTATTTTATTGCTTTACATATCTTTTTAACGATAGATGGGCCTTCATAAATAAAGCCTGTCCATATTTGTACAAGGCTTGCGCCTGCATCTAATTTTTCTTTTGCATCTTCTCCTGTAAAAATACCACCACTTGCAATTATCGGTATTTTACCATTTGTTTTTTGGCTAATATATTTTACCATTTCTGTAGCCCTTTCTTTTAGTGGCAAACCACTCAAACCACCTACTCCAATGGTTTCTAGTTCTTGCTTAGAAGTTAAAAGGTTACTTCTATCAATGGTAGTATTTGCTGCCACTAATCCGTCTAAATGTATTTCTTGTGCCAAATCTATCACATCGTCTATTTGCGTTAGCGTAAGATCGGGTGCAATTTTTAAGAGTATTGGTTTTTGCTGCGCAAAGTTTTTATTTAGTGTTTGTAAATGCGTTAATATTTTTTTGAGCGGCACTTTTTCTTGCAGCTCACGTAAGCCTGGCGTATTGGGGCTGCTTACATTTACCACAAAATAATCTACAAATTCGTGTAAGGCATTAAAACAAATTTCATAATCTTGCCATGCGGTTTCGTTGGGGGTATTTTTATTTTTGCCGATGTTGCCACCAATAATCAGTTTGCAATTTGCAGTGGGCAATTGGTTTTCAATTTGCGAACTATCTTTTGCCAACTGCAAATTGCCAACTGCCAACTGCCAAGCTTTTAATCTTTGCGCAACAATATCCACTCCATCGTTATTAAAACCCATACGATTGATGAGTGCTTTGTCTTTTGGTAATCTAAATAACCGTGGAGTGGGGTTTCCTTCTTGTGGTAATGGTGTTACCGTACCTATTTCTACAAAACCAAAGCCGAGCGCTTCTAATTCGTTTAAATATTTTGCATTTTTATCGAAACCTGCGGCTAGACCGATGGGATTCTTGAATTGAAGGTCTAAAAGTTGAAAGTTGAAGATTGAAGGTTCAAAGTTATTAAACTCGCTACCTTTAAACATGTTTGTAATGATTATTTTTATAAATGGAATGGAGCAAAGAATCCTCAAAGCGTTCATCGAAAAATGATGCACTTTCTCTGCATCGAACATAAATAAAATACTTCGAATGATTTTGTACATAATGTGCGCAAAGATAGCTCATCATTTTTTTTGTAACTTGTGTAAAATTTATATCTTTGAGTAAGAAAGTTGCATAAACAACTAAATTAGATACTAGATAATAGACATTAGATTTTAGATAAGAAATAATAAAGATCTAATATGTCGATAAAAGTTGAGAAAAATATACTGATGAAGAGCTCCCGACATAAACGTACGGGACACGTGCGGGATAGAAGCGGCACCGAAGGGATAGCGGAGGTACAGCGAATAGCCCGGACTGGAGTTGAATAAAGATTCAATGTTGACAGCACCAAAGAAAAAAAATAAAATTAATTCATAAAGAACTAAACCGTGGTCAGTCGTCCGTGGTCAGTCGTCAATAAAATAATCATGCAAGAAGCATACATTGTAGCAGGCTTTAGAACTGCCATTACAAAAAGTAAAAAAGGTGGATTTAGATTTACACGCCCCGATGATTTGGCGATAGATGTAATAAAAGGGTTGTTGGCAACAGTGCCACAGCTTGATCTAAAACGGGTGGATGATGTAATAGTAGGGAATGCTGTACCCGAGGCGGAGCAAGGCTTACAGGTGGGTCGTATCATTGCTGCTAAGGCTGTTGGCTTTACAGCACCTGGCATTACCATTAACAGATATTGTGCAAGTGGTTTGGAAGCTATTGCTATGGCTACTTCAAAAATTCGCAGCGGAATGGGCGAATGTTTTATAGCAGGTGGTACCGAAAGTATGAGCCTTGTGCCTACTGCTGGCTGGAAAACTGTACCTGCATACAGCATTGCAAAAGATGAACCAGATTATTATTTGAGCATGGGATTAACTGCCGAAGCAGTAGCAAATGAATATAAGGTAAGTAGAGAAGACCAAGATTTGTTTAGTTTCAATAGCCATGCAAAAGCGGCCAATGCCATTAAAGAAGGTTATTTTAAAACTGGCATTTTGCCAATAAATGTAGAGCAGGTTTATGTGGACGAAGCTGGCAAACGCAAAACAAAATCGTACATTGTTGACACAGATGATGGCGTGCGTACAGATACAAGTATTGAAGGATTGGCAAAACTAAAACCTGCATTTGCTGCAGGCGGTGTTGTTACCGCAGGCAATAGCTCACAAACGAGTGATGGTGCTGCTTTCGTGCTTGTAATGAGTGAGCGTATGGTAAACGAATTGGGCTTAAAACCCATTGCTCGTTTGGTAAATTGTGCAAGCGCAGGCGTGCATCCTCGCATTATGGGTATTGGCCCTGTGGAGGCGGTACCAAAGGTTTTGAAGCAAGCAGGCATGACACTAAATGATATTGATTTATTTGAATTAAATGAGGCATTTGCATCGCAAGCTCTAGCCGTAATACGTGAGCTTGGTTTAAACCCCGAAATCGTAAATGTAAATGGTGGTGCCATTGCGCTTGGCCATCCGCTTGGATGCACTGGTTGTAAATTAACGATACAGTTGGTAAACGATATGAAGCGTTTAAATAAAAAATATGGTATCGTAACCGCTTGTGTTGGCGGTGGGCAGGGCATTGCAGGGAGTATTGAAAATATGTAGCCTCCCTAAATCCCTCCACAGGAGGGACTTTTAGACTCTGATATTTTTTAGTCTATTATAATTTTTTTAAGCTATCAATATTTTTTAAAAAAATATTGATAGCTTTTTTGGGTGAACAAAGAAGCTGCTATGGTCATCATTGTTGTGTCACTCACTTCATCGGCATACCATTATTCATCTTTTATTATGCAATAGATTATGCAATAGATCGACATTATTTTTTATCTATCTTATTTTCTATTAATTTTATCGCATGCAAATTATACCTGTACATACTGCTACACATATCAATGAATTTTTTACACTTCCATTAAGCATTTATAAAAACGACCCTAATTGGATACAACCACTTGATAAAGATGTGCAAGATGTTTTTGATAAGAAAAAGAACAAATCATTCAGACATGGTAAAATACAACGGTGGATTTTAAAAGATGAGACAAACAAATGTATTGGTCGCATAGCTGCATTTACAAATACAAAATATAAAAACAAAGGGGATGATATTCCTGTAGGTTGCATGGGTTTTTTTGAATGCATAAATAATCAACAAGCTGCAACATTATTATTGGATACAGCTAAAGAATGGTTGCAGCAAGAAGGCATGCAGGCAATGGATGGTCCTATAAATTTTGGGGAAAGAGATAAATGGTGGGGCCTTGTTACAAAAGGATTTATGGAGCCTTTGTACGGAATGAATTATAATCCGCCTTATTATGTTTCGTTAATAGAAGATTATGGGTTTAAAGTATTTTTTGAGCAAGTTTGCTTTAGTATGAAAAGCAAAGAACCATTGGATCATAAAATTTGGGAAAGGCACAATGCCGTTGCCGCAAATTCAAAATTTTCTTCTTCGCATGCACATAAAAATAATTTAGAAAAATATGCCAAAGATTTTGCAACAGTATATAACAAAGCATGGGCTGGGCATGGCGGATTAAAACAATTAACAGAAGCACAGGTTCAAATTATGTTTAAGAAAATGAAACCCATAATGGATGAAAAAATTGTTTGGTATGCCTATTATGATAATGAGCCTGTGGCGATTTTTATAAACCTACCAGATCTTAACCAGTGGTTTAAATATTTGCACGGGAAATTTGGTTTGCTACAAAAACTTAAATTCCTTTGGGTAAAACAATTTACAAAAAATAAAAAATTTACTGGGTTGGTATTTGGTGTAGTACCTGAGTGGCAAGGCAAAGGTGTAGATGGCTACATTATTGGAGAATCTGCAAAATATATACAATCGGCAGCATGCCCGTATGAAGATTATGAAATGCAATGGATTGGAGATTTTAACCCAAAAATGCTAAACATTGCAAGCAGCCTAGGCAAAGTAGAAAGAAGCAGAAATTTGTGTACTTATAGATATTTGTTTGACAGAAATAAGGAATTTGTGAGGCATCCAATTCTGTAGGAACTCGCCTGCGGCGAGTTCTGTGGCTTGTAGTAATACGCCTGCGGCGTCTTCAAAGGCCACGGGTTGCACCCGTGGTAACTAAAAGGAAACCCCTTCGGGGTTGTAGGTATTCGCCTATGGCGAATTCTAAAAGTATTCGCCATAGGCGAATATCTACATTTGACAATACCACTTACAATATTTAGATTTGCTCAAATAGAATTAGTAATTTCATCTGCAAGAAAAGGGAGAAAACATATTATGGAAAAAGGAGAAAAATTTATTGTTTCCGCTAGAAAATATAGGCCGCAGAATTTTAGTACTGTGGTTGGGCAGTCGCATATTACCACTACTTTAAAAAATGCCATTAGTAATAATCAACTAGCACATGCATTTTTATTTTGTGGACCACGAGGCGTGGGCAAAACAACCTGTGCAAGAATATTAGCCAAAACCATCAATTGTGAAACAAAAACATCAGATGGAGAAGCATGCAATATTTGTAACAGTTGTGTTTCGTTCGACAATGGCACATCTATGAATATTCATGAGCTCGATGCCGCTAGTAACAATTCCGTGGACGATATTCGTTCACTGGTAGAGCAAGTGCGCTTTGCACCACAAGCTGGAGATTACAAAGTGTATATTGTAGATGAGGTGCATATGCTTAGTGCATCTGCATTCAACGCATTTTTAAAAACACTGGAAGAGCCACCACCGTACGCTATTTTTATTTTAGCTACTACAGAAAAACATAAAATATTACCAACGATACTGAGTCGTTGTCAAATTTTCGATTTTAAAAGAATAACCACTAACGATACGGTAACACATCTCAAAGAAATTTGTGATAAAGAACATATAACTGCTGAAAATGCAGCCCTACATGTAATAGCTCAAAAGAGTGAAGGTTGCATGAGAGATTCGTTGAGTATCCTTGATAAAATTGTAAGTTTTACAGGTGGTAAACTCACTTATGCAAATACGCTGGAGCATCTTAATATTTTAGATGAAGATTATTTTTTCAAACTATTACAATTTGCAACCGAGCAAAAACTAAGCGATGCATTATTGCTGTTTGATGATATAAACCAAAAAGGTTTTGAAGGAGATACATTGCTAGAAGGGCTTACAGAGTTTTTGAGGAATTTATTGGTAAGTAAAGATGTAAAAGCTGCTATATTATTAGAAGTAGCTGAAGATTTTAGAGACAAATATTTGCAAGCAGCAAACGAGCTTAGCGCCAATTGGATAATAGCAGCACTCAATACCGTACACCATGCTAGCATGGATTATAAGCAAGCTCGTAATAAAAGATTGTGTGTAGAAATGGCACTTATTAAATTGTGTTATTTAAATCAAGCTGTAGAAATAGCCAATGGCAATGCCGATGGTATAGTAAAAAAAAAATTAGTTGATGCAGCAAAACCAGTTTCGTTTAAAGCGCTTTCCTTCATCAAAATAAAAGAAGAAAAAGCAATAGTTATTCCTGTTAAAAAAGAAATGGTGCAACCAGCAACGCTTATCATTGAAACAGAAAAAACCGTTGTAAAAAATACACCCACACAAAATATACCCGAAACAAAGCCTGTTGGATTTGGTATGCTCAGCAAAATGAAGGCGCAGATTATTGAAGAAAATAAAGCAGAAATAAATGCCTTGCCGCTTACTATCGATAATTTAAAAATAGCTTGGATAAAATACACCGAAAAAATAGAAGCAGAAAAAAAGCATCCTACAGTTACACAATTTAAAGTGGCTGAATTAAGAATAGAAGATGAAAATAATTTTACCATCATTACCGAAGGCAAAGTGCAACAAAAATTTATTGAAAATGAACGCTCGGGTTTAATAACATTTGTACAAAAATATTTTAATAACAAATTATTGAAATATAGTATGGAGATATTGGAGCAAGACACTGGAGATATTGATGAAACCAAAGCACTCACTAGTAAACAACAATACCAATTATTGATAGAAAAATATCCGTTGATAAAAGAGTTGAAAGATAGATTGAGGTTGGAGTTGGATTATTAAAGATTAACTGGTTTTTCTTAGTAAAGGAATTTTACTTTTTTTACATTAATTTCGTTTCAAATTTTACAAATAGATAATTATGGCAGAAGTAATAAGAATGCCGCTACTGAGCGATACTATGACAGAAGGGAAAATTGTGGCATGGAACAAACAAGTTGGTGATAAAGTAAAGGCAGACGATGTATTAGCAGATGTGGAAACCGACAAAGCTACCATGGAAGTGAATGGCTATGTGGATGGTACGCTCTTGTACATAGGGGTGCCCGCAGGAGAGGCGGCAAAAATTAATCAAATAATTGCCATTGTTGGAAAGGCAGGAGAAGATTATAAGCAATTGTTGGATAAAGAAAGCACTACAACTGAAAATAAGCAACCAGCAAAAGTTGAAGCCGCAGCACAAAGCTCGCAACCCGAAACTGCGCAAATTGCAAGCAACTCTGATGATAGAATTAAAGCATCCCCATTAGCAAAAAAAATAGCAGCAGATAAAGGTCTTGATATTAGTAAAGTTGCAGGCTCCGGCGATGGGGGTAGAATTATAAAAAAAGATATTGACGGCTATAATGAAAGTGCTGCTCCTGCTTTGGCTGCTTCTTCTCAAACAGCAACTCCACAAAAAACAGTGGCAAGTTTTGTAGCAGGCGAAGAGTCTCACACAGACGTACCACTTACGCAAATGCGCAAAGTAATTGCTCGCCGTTTGGGGGAGAGTATGTTTACTGCGCCGCATTTTTACTTAACCATGGAGTTAAACATGGATAATGCCATGGCTGCACGTACAGCTATAAATGAATTGAGCCCAGTAAAAGTATCATTCAATGATATGATTATAAAAGCTTGTGCATCGGCATTGCGTTTGCATCCCGATGTAAACAGCAGTTGGATGGGAGAATTTATTAGAAAAAATAACCACATACATATAGGCTCAGCGCTTGCTTTGCCAGAAGGTTTGATTGTGCCTGTAATTCGTTTTGCGGATCAAAAATCATTGTCGCAAATAGCAGCTGATGCCAAAGAATTGTATGGTAAAGCTAAAGATAAAAAATTACAGCCCGCAGAATTTAGTGGCAATACATTTACCATTTCTAACCTTGGTATGATGGATATTGAAGAATTTACCGCCATCATTAACCCACCTGATAGTTGTATACTTGCTGTTGGTAAAATTAAAGAAGTGGTTGTAAACCAGAATGGTCAGTTTGTTGTAACAAACATTATGAAAGTAACCCTAAGTTGCGATCATAGAAGCGTGGATGGGGCAGTGGGTGCGGCGTTCTTGCAAACGTTAAAGAAATTTTTAGAGAACCCTGTGACGATGCTTGTGTAGAATAATTCATAAAATATAAACAAGTCTCTTTCAAAAAAATGAAAGAGATTTTTTTTAAACAAATTTTAGTTTTCATTTATTTTTGAAACTTCAATAAATATCGCTATCTTTATCTGATGAGATTAGAAGAAGCAAAACAACAATTTATAAATAGCTGGGGAGCTTTTGGTACACAATGGGGTATAAACCGTACTATGGCACAAATACATGCTTTGTTATTGATAAGTACAGAGGCTATCACACAAGACGACATCATGGAACAATTAAGCATTAGCCGTGGCAATGTAAATATGAATATTAGAGATTTAATTGGTTGGGGATTGATAGATCGTGTGGTAGTACAAGGGGAAAGAAAAGAATATTTTACCGCAGATAAAGACATTTGGAAAGTAGCTACACAAATTATTAAAGAAAGAAAAAAACGTGAGCTAGATCCTATGCTTAAATTATTGAGTAATCTTGAAAACATAGAAGATAAAAAAGAAAAAGGTGCAAAGGAATTTTTGCAAGTAGTAGGAGATATAAAAAAACTGAGTAAGCATGCCGATAGTTTGTTAGATGTAATGATAAAAGCTGAAGAGAATAAATTTATTGGTGCAGTGTTGAAGATATTTAAATAGATTGGAAAATAACCACATCATATTATTCGATGGCGTGTGCAACCTATGCAACCGCTCTGTACAATTTGTTTTAAAACACGATAAACAAAAACGCTTTCGCTTTGCATCTCTTCAATCAGCTTCAGGGCAAGCATTGTTAAAAAAATACGATTTACCAAAAACAATCTTTAATTCTTTTGTGTTAATTAAAGATGGAAAGCCATACTTAAAAAGCACTGCTGCATTAATAGTAGCAAAAGAATTGAATGGCCTTATACAAATCCTATACGCTTTTATTATTGTACCAGCTTTTATACGCAATGCGGTTTATAATGTTATTGCTAAAAATAGATACAATTGGTTTGGCAAACAAGAGAGCTGTATGATACCAACTCTTGATATACAAAGTAGATTCTTAAAGTAAAAAATATTTCAAAGAACACAGTTTTTTAACTGCATTTTAAAATGTAGAACTGCACAGTAATATATCGGTAAAGAAATTATTTGCATACAATCATCAAGAATTGCTATTGGAATAGTATTAAGTGAAATTGAAAATTTATCATGCCTTGAATAAATATTTCCGCAAACGTTATAGATTTTAAACTGCCGTTTTTAAAAAAAAAATTACAAAAAAGTTACAATTGGGTTTTTTTAATTAAGCCTCTATCATATCATATTTAATTGTGGTGTATAAAATGATTGTCCAGAAAAACTTGCTACAATAAAGGGTATTAAAACTATAAATGCTATACTTAAGTTCTACTTTCCACAAACCATTATAAAAAGAATTTTAACATTTTGGGTTTTTCATTCAATAATAATTTACCCTACTATTGCGTTAAATATTGAATATATTATTCAATTAATATAATTAAACCCTAATAAGATGAAACTACTTAACAAGAGTATGCTTGTCGTGCTCTTTTCAATTTTTACTTCCACAGGCTTTGCACAAAAAGCAGAAACAAAACAAAAATTATTTGCAGCCTATCCAGAAAACATTTCATTAAACAAGATTTTTATTACAGATGCATTTTCGTACAACACTGGTACGAGTGTCTCTGTTGAATTGTCAGCCAACTTTCATTTTGCTGGTACAGTAATAAGTAATCAACAAAAATATGACAACCTGCAAACGATTATGATTCGTTCTTCTGAAAACTATCATTCTATCTTTCAGTTATCAAAAATTACCAACAACGATAAATCTGCTTCATATGCAGGATTTATAATAAATAATGATGCTGCCGATGGCTATATAATTAAAAACAATAATGGTATGTATAGTTTACAAAAATTTGAATCCGATAAAATTTTAGAGCTTTGTAATTAATAGATTTTTTATTACCCGATACTGCAGATTGTCCTATAATATACCAGTCGCAAATATCACAAAATACCCCCCAAATGAAACAAATTACACAAAAGCTTTGCTTATTAGCTTTGCTATGTACAACGCTAAACGCTTACTGCCAAGTTCCTAAACTAAGTAGTTTTCCTTCAGCAGCTCCTACCATTTTCCTTGACTTTGATGGTCATACAGTACAGTATGCTGGATGGCAATCTGGAAATGCATTTGTATGTGCACCAGCTGTACTTTCTACCACTCAAATTACTGAAATTTTTAATCGTGTAAGCGAAGACTATCGCCCATTTGCTGTGAATATAACTACAGATTCAACTAAATTTATTGCAGCTCCTTTGACGCAAAGAATGAGAATAATAGTAACTCCAACAAGTGCATGGTATAATGCACCTGGGGTTGCATATACAAATAGTTTTACTTGGGGAGATGATGCTCCGTGTTTTGTTTTTCCTGATAAACTTTCTAATAACCCAAAAAAAATTGCGGAAGGTTGCTCTCACGAAAGTGGTCATACGGTAGGCCTTTCTCATCAATCTGTTTATAATGCTAGTTGTGTAATTACTCAACTTTATAATTCTGGTTCTGGGGCAGGCGAAACTAGTTGGGCTCCAATTATGGGAAGTAGTTATATCAATAATATGACAGGATGGAATATTGGGCCCACACCTTATGATTGTGTAATTACACAAGATAATATTTCTATCATCACAACTAATAATGGTTTTGGTTATCGTGCAGATGATTATTCTGAAACGATGAATAATAGTACTACAAGTATAAATCCTGATGCAATTAATACTTCTGGCATTATTACAACAACCTCAGATAAAGACGCTTTTAAAATTACAATAACTCAAAATAGTAATTTACATTTAGAAGTTGCTCCATTTAAAATAGGGGCAAATAACGATGGAGCAAATCTTGATATATTGCTATCATTGTACAACAGCTCTAATGTATTGATACGTTCATACAATCCTATGACTACTATGAATGTAATTGTAGATACAACTTTGGCAATAGGTACTTATTATATAGTTGTTGATGGTACAGGCAATAACAATACAAGTCAATATGGTAGTTTGGGTTCATATACCATTACAGGTTCAAGAGGAGTATTGGCAATTCACAACGTAACCTTGCAAGGTAAAAACAACAATAACTTACATCAACTAAATTGGAGTATCATTTCTGATGAACCAATCATAACACAAGTATTAGAAGCATCTTCCAACGCAATAGATTTTTTAGCTATAATGACAGATGCATCAGGAGCAAAAAATTATGATTATACACCCAGTAAATCAGGCACTTTGTTTTACAGATTGAAAGTAACATCATCTATTGGAGAAAGTCATTACTCTAATATTGTAGCATTAAAATCAAATAATAATGAAAAACTATTTACAGTTTCTACTTTGGTACAACAAGATATTAAAGTGACAGCTACAGAAAATTATTCTTACAATTTGTATGATGCTAATGCAAGATTAATTATTACTGGTACTGCAAGAAAAGGAATAAGCAACATCAATATTGTAAATCTACCTTCAGGAATGTATATTCTACAAATGATGAATGAAAACTATAAACAAACAGAAAGGATTATAAAACAGTAAGGTAGATTCATGCATATTAATGAAGAAAGTCTGCATGAAGCAGGCTTTCTTTGTTTATGTAATCCCAATCCATTAATTTACTATAATTCATCAAAAAAAATATGCAAAAGAAAACAGTTGTTTTAGGTGCTTCTGAAAATAGAGAACGCTATAGTAATATGGCTGTAAGAAAATTGACAGCACATAATCATCCGGTAATTGCTATTGGAATAAGACCAGGTGTAATTGAAAATGTACCCATCGTAGAAGAACTACTACCACTCAGTTTTGTTGATACTATAACACTGTATTTGAGCGAAAAAAATCAAAAAAAATATTACAATTATATTTTTTCGCTTTCTCCAAAACGTATTATATTTAACCCTGGTGCAGAAAATAGTGAATTAGAGTTACTTGCTAGAGAAAAAGGCATAAAAACCATGAACGCTTGCACGCTAGTTTTGCTTACAACTGGCCAATATTAGTTTTATTTTCGCAATTTATTTTTACTGCCAAATAATAATAGTTACAGTATTGCGTTTTAATTCTTGAATATCCAATTCAAAAAAATCTAATTAAAACGATTTAGATGAAAACGCCAAAAACGATTATGCTTATTGTGCTGTGTTCAATTATTACAGCAACAAGCTTTGCACAAACATCAGATACAAAACAAAAATTGTATGCTGAATATCCAGAAACAATTTCTCTTAGTAAGACAATTATAACAGACGCTTTCACCTATAATACAGGCACAGCTGTTTCTTTAAGCTTATCATCAAACTTTAAATTTGCTGGAACTGTTATTAGCAATCAACAGAAATATGATAATCTGCAAACGATAATGATTCGTTCTTCAGACAACAATGAGTCTATTTTTCAGATTTCTAAAATAACGAATAAAGACAAATCAATTTCTTATGCGGGTCTTATTATTAATAATAATGCCGCAGACGGATATATAATTAAGAATAATAACGGTATTTATAGTTTACAAAAATTTGAATCGGGTAAGATTTTAGAGCCTTGTAAATTATAGATTTTTATTTAACGATACTGCAGATTGTCCTAAAATCCACCAATCGCAACTATCACAAAAATACCAACATGAAAAACTTTACACAAAAGTTATGCTTAATTGCATTGCTATTTGCATCAGTAAATGCATATAGCCAAGTTCCTAAACTTAACAGCCTTGCTACTGTAGCTCCAACTATTTTTCTTGATTTTGATGGCCAAACTGTGCAGAATGCTGCATGGAGGGGAGGGGTATCATTTGTATGTGATCCAGCATTATTTGATGCTACACAAATAACAGAAATATTTAATCGTGTAAGCGAAGATTATAGACCATTTGAAGTAAATGTTACAACAGATTCTACAGTTTTTTTGGCAGCGCCATTAACACAAAGAATAAGAGTTATTATAACGCCTACAAGTGCTTGGTATCCTGGCGTAGGTGGTGTAGCTTATGTAAATAGTTTTACTTGGGGTAGCGATGTGCCATGCTTTGTTTTTCCAGATAAGCTTGGTAATAAAACAAAATCTGTAGGAGAATGCTGTTCACACGAAAGCGGTCATTCAGTTGGTCTTTCACATCAATCTAAATATAATGCAAGTTGCGCACTTTTAGAATCTTATAGTACTGGAAGTGGGGTAGCAACAGACCAAACAAGTTGGGCTCCAATAATGGGTAATAGTTATACCAAAAATATGACAGGCTGGAATGTAGGTCCTACACCATTTGATTGTAGTGTGGCTCAAGATAATGTATCTATTATTACTACTGCAAATGGCTTTGGCTATCGTGCTGATGATTATACAGAAACGCTAGATAATACTACAACAACTTTAAATGTTAATGCAATAAACGTTTCGGGAATAATTACTACTTCAACAGATAAAGATGCGTTCAAAATTACACTTCCACAAAATAGTAGTTTACATTTAGATGTAAATCCATTTAGTTTAGGTGCCAATAATGCTGGAGCAAATCTTGATGTATTAGTATCTTTATATAACAGCTCAAACGTATTAATAAGAACTTACGACCCAATAGCAACAATGAATGTTGTAATAGATACTACTCTGGTAGCAGATACTTATTACTTTGTTGTAGATGGTACAGGAAATACTAATGCAAGCCAATACGGAAGTTTGGGTTCTTACACAATTACAGGTTCAAGAGGTGTGTTGGCAATACACAGTGTAACATTACAAGGTAAAATAAATAGTAAGTCGCATAACCTTACTTGGAATATTATTGCAGATGAGCCTATTGTTAAACAAGTGCTAGAAGCATCTTCAAATGGAACTGACTTTTCTTCAATAATGACAGATGTTACAGGTGTAAAAAGTTTTAACTATGCACCCAATAAATCTGGTACATTATTTTATAGATTAAAAATAACTTCTTCAATTGGAGAAAGTAGCTACTCCAATATTGTAGTGCTAAAAATGAATAACGATGAAAAATTATTTGTAGTTTCAACATTGGTACAACAAGATATTCATGTAACTGCTTTAGCAAATTATACCTACAACTTATTCGATGCCAATGCAAGATTGGTAGCAACTGGGAAAGAATTAAAAGGTATCAACAATATCAATATTGAATATCTACCTAAGGGTATGTATATACTACAAATGATGAATGATAATTATAAACAAACAGAAAGAATTATAAAACAGTAAGGTAGATTCATGTTTATTAAGGTAAGGAAGTCGGCGTTAGGGGCCGGCTTTCTTTATTTTAGGGAACCCTTGTCCATCAACTCATCTGTAGTTTCTCCAATAAATTCTAGCATTTTATTTTTACCATGTTTTTTTACGGCACTTGTTACAAAATGTTGAGGTAAAAATTGCCAAGTTTTTTTCATGGCTTCTAAAAAATCTTTTACATTTTTGCTTACTACACGCTGGCTTTCTTTATCGCTTTTTGTAAAGGCAAGGCTAAAAGATATATTCCAAGTTTTAAGGTTTTCTAAAAATTCTAAATCTATTTTTTGTGGGCTGTGCCTTGCATCAATTAGTACAAAAAGATGAGATAGATTTTCACGCTTGCGCAAATAATTTTCTATCATTTGCTCCCATTTTCTTCTACTACTAATACTCACTTTTGCAAAACCATAGCCAGGTAAATCAACCAAATACCATTTTTTATCTGCTACAAGCTTTTTGCCTTCCTCTCCATTATTACTTATTATTTCAAAATGATTAATCATTTGCGTTTTGCCTGGTGAGCCGGATGTTTTAGCCAATTTATCGTTGTTGCAAAGCATATTTATGAGTGATGATTTACCCACATTGCTACGACCAATAAAGGCAAATTCAGGTCTATCGGGTGCAGGGCATTTTTCAAAATCGGGACTGCTTATAACGTATGTGGCTTTCTTAATATGCATTATTCTAGTTTAATATACGGCAAATTT
The DNA here is from genome assembly GCA_043729825.1 of Ferruginibacter sp. Taxonomy (GTDB): domain Bacteria; phylum Bacteroidota; class Bacteroidia; order Chitinophagales; family Chitinophagaceae; genus Ferruginibacter. The sequence continues at coordinate 1,883 of JAYTLA010000034.1, read as the reverse complement.
AACTTTATATAAGCATCTAAAACACTTAACTGTACTTAACCTGTGTTTTAAAGCACTTATATTTGCATACGAATGGCAAATTTTGAACATGATACAATAGTTCCATACAAAGAATCGGAGCTAAGCAAAAAAAATCAGGTGGCAGATATGTTTGATAGCATAGCGCACCGTTACGATTTTCTAAACAGGTTTTTAAGTGTAGGTGTAGATGTGGGTTGGCGCAAAAAAGCCATTGGTTATTTAAAAGATATTCATCCACAAAAAATACTGGATGTAGCTACAGGTACGGCAGACGTAGCATTGATGACAGAAAAGATATTAAAACCTACATCTATTATTGGAATTGATATAAGCGATGGTATGTTAGAGATTGGAAGAAAAAAAATTGCAACTGCAGGTGTAGAAAAAATAATACAATTGCACAATGGCGATAGTGCTGCAATACATTTTGAAGACAATAGTTTTGATGCTGCAACAGTAGCATTTGGAGTAAGAAATTTTGAATATTTAGAACAAGGATTGTCGGAAATAAAAAGAGTATTGCGCCCAGGAGGAAAATTGGTGGTATTAGAATTTAGCAGACCAAAAAATATTTTTGTAAAGGGGTTTTATAATTTTTATATGAAATTAGTTTCGCCAAATATTGCTAAACTTTTTTCAAAAAACAAATGCGCTTATGAATATTTGGATGCATCCATAAAAAAATTTCCTGAGGGAAAAGATTTTATCAATATCTTAAATACCGTTGGCTTTAAAAACACTATCAATAAACCATTGAGCTTAGGCATATGCAGCATCTATTGCGGAACAAAATAGCACTTATTATAACACTAGCAATTGTGTTACCCAAGTTTGGGCACGCACAAAGAGAGCGTGAAATAAATTCACCAGATCATGATGATCAAAAATTTCATTTTGGTATTAGTCTTGGTATGAATCGATCTCATTATGGTATTGTACATAGTTCACGTTTTCTTGAATTTGATAGCGTGAATGTCATTGAAAGTGTAAATAGTACCGGTATTAATCTTGCGGGGTTAGTAAACATGCGCATTAATGAGCATTTGGATGTAAGAACTTATCCTTTAAACTTAGTATTTACTGAAAAAGTATTTCAATATACACTTAAAACACCTGACAGAATAAAGGGAGAAGATTCAGTTACTTCAAAAAAAGTTCAGGGTATTACTATGTCGCTTCCTTTTCATTTAAAATTTTCTAGCGATCGTATAAATAATTTTAAGGTGTTTATCATTGCAGGAGGAAGGTTAGATTATGATTTAGCAGCAAATGCTGGTAAGAAAAATAATGACGAAGCGCTTACCTTGCAAAAGCTAGATTACGCTGCAGAAGCTGGAATTGGTTTTCATTTTTATTTTCCTGTATTTGTACTTACACCCGAGATTAAAATAACGTACGGTTTGCGCAATGTATTATCTAACGATACTCGGTATAAATATGCAAATACGATAGATCAAATAAATGCTAGGGCAATTACTTTTTCGCTCACAGTTGAATAAAGTAAAAGTATTTATACATAATTAAAAAGAGGCTGTCTCAATACTATGAGCCAGCCTCTTTTTATTCGGATCTCTGATGGAAGCTATCGTCTCGGTAAGATAATTCTAGAGGGCTATGTTTTTGATTTGAGATTGCCTCTTTTCAATTAAATTATTTGCCCTTTCAACTACCACTCTTGGATGTTTCGAGATTACACAACATTTTTATTACTATACAAAAAAAGCCGCTGCCCTTTAATGCAGCGACTTTTAAATAAACGACTCTCCTGTTTTCCTCATATCGGCACCCTAATTTTTAAACTTAAAAATTAGCGTTAATATTTTTTTTCTTTCATTAATTATCAATATTTTGAGTTTGTCGTT
>JAYTLA010000033.1:0-2671 GCA_043729825.1 Ferruginibacter sp. | reverse complement strand
TGTCGTAGCCGCTGGTGTGCCATCGCTAATCACCAAGCCTGTTACATTAGCATTACCGTTGTTAGTCGCAGTGATGCGATAACGGATACATGCACCTGGCACTGCACCAGTAGTGATAGTTGCCGCAGAGAAATCCGTATCGCCTGCGTCAGTTGGGCCAGTTAATGTGCCATTACAGTTCACATCTAGCGCTTGCGCTTTAACCAACACCACGTTGCCAGAGATGACAGTAGTCGCATCTGTTGCAGATACTGGAGCTGGGGCAGCTACGCTATTAATCGCACCAGTGGTAGTTGCAGTTAATGTAGTCGTATCCAACACACCAATACCCACGCCAGATAGCGCGGTTACTTTCACCAGCAATTGCTTGCTTTGGTTAATGGCAAATGCACCCAAATCACCCGCAGCATTAATAATCACGTCGCCCGCATTAATCGTATTGCTGTTGTCCACGTCTAAGTAAACAATTGAGGTGAAGCCAGAAGCTTGTGATTCTGCAAGGGTTAGCGCAATAGCGCTCTGACCAAGGCCACCGACGTTTTCAACTACGTTACCCTCGTTGGTAATGGTATGGGTATAAACTACGCTGCCACCTGGAAACACTTGACCTGCGTTGTTTGGCGTTAATACCACACTACGCACTGTGTTCACAACTACTTGGTCTCTAATCACATCGGTTGCACCTGTTGAAGGCGAAGTGATTCTAAAATCAATTGGCTGAGTGATAGGTGTTTGACCTGCTGGCACTGTTACATCAGCAAAAAACGCTACGTTACCACCTGCTGCAACTAAGCCAGTATTGGTAATAACCGTGCCTGCTGCATTACGGTACACCACTGTCCAGCCTGCTGGTAACACTGTAGCTGAAGTGATGTTGAACGTGTCACCTGCGCCACCAACAGGGTTGGTGTTATTAGCAAATAGCGGAAATGTTGTTGTAACACCAGGATTAATCGTGTTGATCAATATGACCGAAGTGCCAGTGATGCCAGCGCCATTGCCTATAGTTGGCAAGGCCGAAGTATTGGTTAAATCGACTGTGCTGGCAGTGATTGCTGTCAGTTGGTCAAAAGCATTGGCAGTCTTAGTTGGGTCAAACTTAGAGGTTGCCGTTTTACCAACGCTGTATGGACCACCTGTTGCACCTGCTGGCAAGGTTGCTTTCAATACCACTGTGTAAGTACCGCCCGCAGCCACCAAGCCTGTATCTGGCGTGCTGTTGCCGTTGGTATCCACCAATGGCGTTGCGAAATCAGATTTATACAAAGTATAGCTAGTGCCCGCTGGGAAAGCGGTTGTGCCTGTGGCTAACAGCGCATTAATGGTCACATCAAAACTATCAGGCGCATTACCATTGTTAGTGAAAACGTTGCTGAAAGTGACTGTGCTACCTTGTGCAGCACTAGCCATAATGATAGGCGCAGCAGCCGTTGAGTTTGATACAACAGCAGCTGATTGATTGACAGTAAACACAAAAGTATTAGTGTTTACCGCAGCAATTGGATTTACGCCATCGTTATAGGCATAAGTTGCAGTATTGTTTAATGGGCCAGCAGGGAATGGAACCAAAGTAGCACCTACAACGCTGGCAATATTCACTTGGAAAGTCACTGTGCCAGATTGACCAGCTGCAACCGTATCGATAACAGCTGTTACTTTTTCGTTATTAGCTAGTGCAGTGCCTGATTTACTATAATCAATAGTCGGGCCAGCACCTTGAAAATCCAGCGTAACTTCAGTTAGTGTAGTTGCCGCACCTGTTACACTCCAACGACCAGAACCTGTCACATACGTCATGCCAGCAGGTAGTATATCGCCCAATGTTACTGCGCTAGCCGCTGTATTACCCGTGTTGCTATAGTTTAAAGTGACTGTGTAAGGGCCAGAACCTGCGGCACCAGAAATGGCACTCATGGATTTATTCACGTTAATCACCGCATTAGTAGTGATAGTCGTTTTATCGACCACCGTCGCAATCACAGTGGACGTAAGCAAAGAAGTTGCTTTCACTTCCATAAAGTTTACGGTGGTTGCGGCCGTTGGCACATTACCTACCGCTACAAAGCGGAATACAGCACCTGGCGCTAAAGCCGTTGTAACATTTATTGGTGTGGTGTTATCTGCCACGCCATCGCCGTTAGCATCCGCATATAAAGTCACCGAAGCAAAATTAAAGTCGGTCCCTGTGGCGCCTGTCACTCCACTTAACGGGCCATTTAATTGCGATAAACTGTAAGTATCAGTACCGTTACCAGTATTAGTTAAAGTGAGTGGGTAGCTTACTTGGCTGCCCGCAGTAACCGTTTTATTTAAGGGTGATGTCAGTGTTAGTGCCGCCACTGGTTGCACGATGGTTGTCACAATGTTAGAGGTTACGTTTTGCGTAACGCCCGCTTGATCGAGGTAAGACGCCGATGCTTGGTTACCAATACTGGTGCCAGCTAATGGCGCAGCCGCGTGTGCCGCCCCAGCAAACACAAAAATAGCGGCAATTGCCGCTAATCCGCGCGAAACAGCTCCAAATTTAGACATAGCACTGAATCTAGACACAGTACTAGGCTTAACTCCAATATTAGAGCACACACTTTTATTGCTAATCATTTCTGATTCCCCTTAGATGCCGCTATTAAACGGCCGATTTTTAAATGAAACTAATGAATTAAAACTTTAG
>JAYTLA010000032.1:0-2472 GCA_043729825.1 Ferruginibacter sp. | reverse complement strand
TATTAACGAAGGCACTGCAGCCGCACTTACTGGCAATGTAGTCACTAACGATAAAATTGGCGCAGATGCAAACGCCAACCCAGTTAGCGGCGTGATTGCTGGCACAGGTGCGCCTAGCGGCAACGTAGGCACTACGCTAACGGGCAGCTATGGCAGTATTGTTATTAACGCCAACGGCACTTATAGTTACACATTAGATAACGCCAACACCACAATCAATGGCCTAGCAGTGGGCGAAAGCCGCACTGAAACCTTTACCTACCAAATTACTGATGGCGATGGCGACACCAGTACGGCTACACTAGCCATCAAAATTAACGGCGTAAACGATGTGCCAACGGCCAATACCGATATTGCCAGCACTAATTTTAATACGCCAAAAAATGGCATCGACGTGCTAGCAAATGACACCGATCCTGACGTGACAGATGCGCCTTTGCTCACTGTAACTACTGCAACCCTTGCTACGCCCAGCCAAGGTACGGTCAGCATTGTGGGTAATAAACTTAACTTTACGCCATCAGCCACTGCTTCAGGTGCTGTTATCATCAACTACAGCATTAGCGATGGCCACGGCGGAACAAGCAATAGCACGCTAACAGTGAATGTAGGCACCAATACGCCACCAGATAGTGCAGATATTAGTATTAATATAACCGAAGATTTACCTCGTACATTCACGCAAGCAGATTTTGCTTTTACTGATGCCGATGTGCCAGCGCAAACCCTTAATGCAGTGCGCATTGATACCTTACCAACCAATGGCACACTAACACTCAACGGCAGCCCAGTTTCCGCAACTAATATTATCCCAATTGCCGATATTATTGCAGGCAACCTAGTCTTTACCCCTACCTTAAATACTAATGCAGCAGGCAACTTTACTTTTAGTGTGCAAGATAGCTTCGGTGAGTTTGATACGACTCCAAATATCTTCACCATTAGTATCACGCCGAAAAACGACCCGCCAGTTGCTAATCCAGATATCGCAAACGTGGTCGAATCAGGTGTAAACCCTGGCAATACAGCTTTTTCTGGCACGCCAACGGCTGCTGACAACGTTTTGGCTAACGATACCGATGTTGACGCAGGCGACACTAAAACACTCACCATTGTGAGCGGCACGGCTATTGCCGCGGCTGGCAATACAGTTATTGTTGGCAAATATGGTAGCCTAAGCATTGCGGCCGATGGCAGCTACACTTACACGCTCGACAATAACGATCCTGATACGCAAGCCTTAAAACAAGGCCAGGTGGTGACCGACGAAGTGTTTAATTACACCATGAAAGACACCGCAGGCGAGACTAGCGCTAGCACTTTAACCGTTAATGTAACTGGCACAAACGACGCGCCAACTCTGCCAGCTAATATCAACCTTACTGGCACTGAAGATGTAACGGGTATTTTAACAGCCGCTATGCCAGGCAGCGATGTGGATGGCACAATCGCATCATTAACGATACAAACATTGCCACCTTCATCTCAAGGTACGCTGTATTTTGCAGATGGCATTACTTTGGTCACTGCAGGCACCCCAATCAACGCCGCACAGCTTGCTGGCATTAAATTTGTTAAATTCCCAGATTTCAATAGCGATAGCGGTACTAATGTTGTTATTCCGTATTTTGTAACAGATAATAACGGCGCTAACTCTGCAGTCGCCAATGTCACTATTCATGTTAATGCCGTCGCAGATATTGTGGCTGACAGCATTACCACCAACAGTACCGCGCCAATTACCTTTAATCCCATTACCGGCCTAGGTGGCGGCAGCCCAGATAACTTTGAAAACCCAGCTGCGGCTACCACCTCGATTGGTTCGCCGCTGCATGGCGCTGCCATTCTTAATGGCGATGGCACTATCACCTACACGCCAACTGCGGGCTATTTTGGCCCTGATAGCTTTACCTACACCGTAACTAGCGGCGGCGTGACAGAAACAGCGACCATTAGCGTTGGTGTGACTAATGCTGCGCCAGTGGCTAATAATGATACAAACAGTTTTGATGAAGATACAACATTAACAGTGCCAGCAGCGACAGGCTTGCTGGCTAATGATACTGATACCGATGCGGGCGACACCAAAACCGTCACGCAATTTGTGGTCGGTGGTACTACAGTAATCGTGCCAGCAGGCGTAACAGGCGGCAGCACAATTATCGCTAGCGTTGGCACAATCACCATTTTAGCCGATGGCAGCTACAGCTTTGTACCAGCCGCTGACTACAATGGTACCGTTCCAACCATCACCTATACCATGCAAGATACCGCTGGTAACACTGCTAGCGCTACTTTAATCTTGACCGTTAACCCGGTCAACGACAATCCAGTCAACACCGTGCCTGGCGCACAAGCCGCCACCGAAGACACGGCACTGGCCATTACGGGCATCAGCGTCAACGACGTCGACGGCAACTTGGCTACCAGCAAAGTCTCGGTACTCAACGGCAACCTAACGGTCAGCCTAGC
>JAYTLA010000031.1:0-42835 GCA_043729825.1 Ferruginibacter sp. | reverse complement strand
ATTCGTTCCGACTTGCATTCGTATAATAACGCTGTGTCTTCAAATACATCTTTTGCGGAGAATATCATCCCGCATTTCTGCGGGAGAACTGATGAGGCTTTTACGCCTTGCTGCTTAGCAAGCAGTTCTCTTAACCACTTGAGTAATTCTCCATTTTCTTGCGGAGAGAAAGCGATTCGAACGCTTGGGGCTGTAACACCTAGACTGTTTTCAAGACAGCTTCCGAGACCAACTGGACTCTCTCCATTTTTTTTGAGGATGAAAAAAGATTCGAACTTTTAACCTTAGACTTAACAAGCCTCCGCTCTGCCGTTGAGCTATTCATCCTTTTATAGTAATGATTGAAAGACTCGAACTTTCAACCTGTACGGTATAAGCGTACTGCTCTAACCATTGAGCTAAATCATAGTTTTTTGTTGGCTCGATGAGATTCGAACTCATATTTCCAGATTAAAAGTCTAGAACTCTAACCGTTGAGTTACGAGCCAATTTTTATTTTGTTGCGATTAATGGACTCGAACCATTAGCTTTTACGGTATCAGGGTAGTGCTCTATCATTGAGCTAAATCACATTTTTGTTGCGACCATAAGAATCGAACTTACTACGCTCGGCTTATGAGACCGACATGTTACCATTACACCAAGTCGCAATTTTTTGTTGGCTCAGGAAGATTCCCTGTCTGCCGACTAGGCAGGGAACTTTCATCACTTCATCCGTAGTGAAGCATTCTCATCCGTTGAACTATGAGCCAATATTTGTGCGACTTTCAGATTCGAACTGAATAAACTCATTTCATGTTTTCCTTTCAGAAAGAAAGGGAAAAGAATGTGTTGCCATTACACCAAGTCGCATTGGTTGTTTGTGGGTATCGAACCTTATTCTCAACTTTCACAGAGTAGCGCTGTACCTATAAGCTACAAACAACATCTGATGTTCGGATTGGACTCCCCGCCTAATCGGACGGGCAGGGAACCAATTCCTTCAGAATCAAAATCTAACATGCTAGCCATTGCACTACCAAACAAAATCCAGTTAGTAAAGAATTAAATCTTTGCAAACAGATTGATTATTGTCGATGTGATATAAAAGCAAGTAGTAGTTTATTTTAATTTTTTAATTAAAATAACTTTCCAATGCTGAAATTAATTTTTCCATATTGCAAGCATAAAAACCTGCAGAATTTATATTATTAACTTCAACTACTTTCAATTCATCGTTAGACAAACAAACGTCAATAACAAAGGCCTCTGCTACTTGATATTTATCAACCATTTTTTGAGCAAAATCCACAAAAAAAATTTCATCATCATAGTTTGTATAAACAACCCTAGTACCAATTTTATAACTGCTAGCCGTTACAACTTTACCTCCAACTACGCAGCATCTTACTTCTTGCTGAATATGCTTTAAGGGAGATATAAGTATTTTGGTTTCTTCAGTTATTACATTTACAGTATCCGACTCATTGCAAATTTTGGTATAGTCCTTCCAAGCGTTTTGTGAAAATACTTGCCCGGAGAATACTTTACTATCCTTTGTTGGTCTTGCGAAAAACTCAAAATCATCAATAGGCAATTTATCTGTAAAGTTGATAACATGCCCATCGCCATTAAGCATATTTTCTAGCCCATACTTTTTAGCATACACATCAAAGTCGTGGTTCTCATTAAACATCGAGCCAGGATTCCAATTATACTTTTCAGCAGCAACAGCCATAGATAAAGCACCAAAGCAGAATACATCTGTCCGTTTAGTTACAAATTCAATATCATGTACAAACGGTTTGAATTTGACTATTTCAAAATCAAAGTTGTACTTACTCATTATATCAATGAGTATTTGATAATGATGTTCTTTAAACAAGTTTTCTTGAATAACGTAATACATTATTTTTAGTTTTATGATTAATCAAATAAAAAAATTGCGGTTCGTAAGGGAATCGAACCCTTGTCGTCAGATAGACAATCTGTAATGTTAGCCGTTACACCAACGAACCATTTTCTAAATTCATTCAAAAGAAGCGTCCCTGTTGCATCTCACAGGGAACGCTCTCATTCCTCCTCTGCATATATTATTTTATTGCTTTCCTTTTATCAAAAACCATTTCTATTCCTTTGTGAATTGCAAATACAATTATTAAAAATTTCATTTTATACTTTTTTATTACGCTTCAATAAATGTGTCAGACACCTAATAGTGCTTTTATACTTTGAAGATTAAGCTTAAGCTGTCAGACACAAAAAAGCCCAATCGTTTTTGTTTATTACGATTGGGCTTTTTTGCAAGAGTGTATTTGTTATTCGCTCTTTCGCAGCTTGCGCAATCGTATGGTACAATCTATATTTTCATCATTACATAAAATAAAATCTGCATTGGGCGTAAATATTTCTATACTAATCGGTGATAGATAGCGCATGTGGGTTTTATTTTTTTGTGAATGATTCATTTAAATTGTTTAATGGTTTTATTGTTTAATTGTTGTTGACCTATTTTTATTTACTAGTTGAGTTCAAATAAACCCGTCTTCGACAAGCTCAGACTGACAGTTTAATAACTCAAACTAACAGACATTAAAAAACCCCGCTGTTGTAGGCGGGGCTTCAGTTATATCGAATTAGTTGTTACTATTCATCAGCATAACATGCCCCGCAATTGTTATAGTCTCCCTTCGGCGAACTAAAGCAATTTGCTGTTTCAATATGTAGTTGTATGCGTAACATGTCGTTGTTTTTTATTTTTGTTTTGCAATGCAAAGATGAATTTATTTTTTTGAAACTACCAAATATTTTTTTAAAATATTTTTTTAATAGTAAAAAATGCAATAAAAAATCATATCAATCATCATCATCTTTTTTCGCTGAAACCCTTACAAATGCTGCACGTTTAGGCGAAGGCATTACACTGTTTTCTCTCTTCATGGCTACCCATAAAATTTTATTTAATTCATCATCTGGCGCAGCATCTTCTCTAGCAAAATTAAACTCTTCTGATTTTTGTTGCCAATAATTTGAAGCAGTATTCTTCTCTATTAAATCTATAGTAGGCAAAATGGCACTAAAACCAGAAGGTAATACTTGTTCTTGAAAGCAAGCCCACATTGGTTTTGCAGCAGCGTCGTATTGTGTCATTGGCGGCATGCCTAAAATTAATTCTATTGTTCGTAGCACAGATGAAGTTGAATACATTGTGTGATCAACAAAATTCCTTTTTACAAATCCACCTGCTACGTATGCTGTACTTCTGTGTGCGTCCACATGGTCTGCACCATTTTGTGCATCATCTTCCAAAATAAAAATAGCTGTCTCATTCCATATTTTTGATTTTGCTAAATGTTCAATAAACATACCTACTGCAAAATCATTATCGGCTAAAAATGCTTGTGGTGTTGGTCTTCCTTTTCGTAAGCCTTCGGTATGGTCATTACCAAATCGCACCGTACTCAATTGTGGAACGGCGTTCATATTTATCAAAGAATCAAAATCCCTTTTCCATTGAAAAAATCTTGTGGTGTCCCAAATGTTAGTTGTGTAACCATCAAAATAATTACACATGTTATTTTTTATAGCAGGAATATTTGCTTTTCTATCATCTGCAAATTCTCCATAGGTTCTATAACTCACCTTATTTCGCTTGCAATGATCCCAAATAAATCCTACTTTGTTGTTAGCAATTTCACGGTTTCCTTCTGCATCATACTTACCACCACGACCACCATAATTTGTAGGCCAAGTTTTTTCTAAATAATCTGTAGCATAAGCGCCCATGCTCCAATTGTGCCCGTCGGCACTCACTTCTGCGTCCACATAAAAATTATCTAGCAGTACAAATTCATCTACCAATTTATGTTGGTTTGGTGTAATTTTTTCTCCAAACAAACACAAATTGGCATCGCCATTTCCTTTTTTTACATCACCCAATACTTGGTCATAGGTTCTGTTTTCTTTAATCACATAAAACACATATTTTATTGGAGATTTGTCACCCACTTTCATGGGAATAGGATTTCCTTTTAATCCCTCCGCATCTGTTTCTTTTGCTTTTGTGTAAGGCGTGTTTGCGTATACTGCTTTAGAAAAAATATTTAGTTGCTTATCATTGGGTGTAGGAATAATACTCATCGTACCTTTAAATAATCCTGCAATGTATTGCACACCTATTGGTTTAGCCGTATCGCCTTGTTGATATATTACTGCTTCTTTTTTCTTAAACGGGCTAGGTCCATAAGGATTGGCTTGCGATGAAAAACCTTTACCATTGGCTACAAATATTTTTTTTCCAATTACTTTTACATTTGTAGGGTACCAACCCACTGGTATAAAACCTTTTGATATACTTTTTCCCAAAATACTTACATCAAATACTGCTAAACAATTATTATCCGCATTGGCTATGTATAGCATTTTTTCATCGGCACTTAGCGCCAAACCATTAGTAGTACTGCCACTTGGCGCATTAGGATATAGCGCTGCATTTAATATTTCAATTACTTTTTGTGTTTTTAAATCAATAATAGAAACGCTGTTATCGTTTGAGTTTGCTACAAATAAATGCGTACCTTTTTTGTTTACAATTATTTCATTTGGGTTATCGCCCACCGCAATTGAGTTAGTAATTGTTTTCAGCTTTGTATCAAACAAAATAATTTTATCGCAACCCCAACAGCTGATGTACAAGATTGCTTTATCAGACGAAAGCAAGCAACTATAAGCTTCACCATCCAATTTTATTTGAAAAATAATTTCTTTGGTTTGTAAACTTAATACATAGAGTGTATTATTTTCTTTTGTAACCACATACAGCAATTGTTGAGCATCATCCACTTCGATACCTGTTGGCGAGAGCAATTCTTTTTTCTTATTGCTTATTTTAAATGTATCTGCTACAATCAATTTATTGTTTACAATATTGTATTGCAAAATCAAATTATCGTTTCCGCCACTTGCATACAAGCGTTTTTCATTTGCCGAAAATTTTAAACCATACCACGCTTTGGCAATTTTTACATTGTCTAATTCTATTTCATTTTTTGCATCTAGCAATTGTATGTGTTGTGTGCTTTGCCCATTGTTGGTTACAGCCATATACTTACCGTTCTTGCTTACCGCAATATTTAATGGCAAATCCCCCAATGGTAAACTTTTACCTACAGGTGTGAGGCTCCAACCATTTGGTAGTGTAATACGCTGCTTGTTTAACTGTTCTAGGGTTTGAGCTTCTGCATAAAAGCTTGTAAGTGCGAAAAAAGAAAGAAATATTTGCTTCATAAAATATTATTTGAAGCGGTAATTTACGAAGAAGGAATTTGTGATGTATATGAAAATATCATTTTATGGCATCCAATATTTTTTCTTGTACTTCTGCGGCTTTGTTTAATATCATTAAATGAGTACCACCTTTAATAAGCACATTAGCTTTTACAAAACGAATGGGTAAAATTCTATCCGCCGTGCCATGTATGTGTGTAATATTTTTATGCACTATTTCATTTTTTAAATGCACAATTTTATCAATAGCCCAATCTAAAAAAACTACATCGCTTGCACCCATCATGGAAGAAATTATCTTTTTATCTTCCTTGGTTCTTACGCTAAACATTTTATTGGTAATCTTATTTGCTTTCACCAAAAACTTCGCTCGAATAATTTTATGCAATCTCATTTTGCCAGCAAGCCTGTAATAAAAGGGGATTTCATTTTTATTTTTTGAAGAAGATACCAAAATTATTTTTTCTGTATTAATGTGTTTGGCAACTTCTACGGCTACCATTCCGCCAAAGGAAAGGCCAAGTAAGATAGGATTAGGCGTAGTAATTTGTTGTGTGAGTCTTAATGCGTATGCCTCAATAGTTTCATTTTGTATTGGAGTTATCCATTTTATATGAATAACATTATAGCTTTCAAAATTAATTTTATAAAAAACTCTTTCGTCGGCACCTAACCCTGTAAAAATGTAGATATTTTTCATACTATTCAGCATAACGCTTCGATGTATAAGCCTTCAAAAATATTGCTCCCAAATTTTTATATGGTGGTATGTAGCTTTCCCAACTGTCTCTTATAGCTTTATTAGAATCTTTAGAAAAGGTTTTACTTAACTCTATCCACATTTTCCGCCACGATAAATCTGCGCCACTTGTAAAAACTTGATTCATGTGAGTAAGTATGGGCTTATTAATATCTCCAGCGCCAATTTCTTTTGTAGATATGATATGTGCATCTGGATTTAATTCTAAAATTTTATTTAGGTTTTGATAACCTCCGCATGAACCCAATAAAACAATCTTAGCCTCGCCAGGCATACGCTCCATAGTGCGTGGCAGCCAATAACTATGCCCACGATGCACAATAAGCGATGGGATAAGCCCTTTTTCTTTTAAGTAAATTCCCAAATGTATTTGTGCTGTATCATCAAGGTTAGCATCGTTATCCAAAGGTTTGTTTGCAAATACCATTACATTTCCTTTTAACGATATGGCTTCCATCCATTCTTTTTTCTCTGTTACTTTCCACTCGCTTGGCAAAAATGAATTTCTAAATGCAGGATAAAATGTTTTGCCATCTTTATCACCATAAAAAAACACTTGCTCTACAATACCTGCTTTATCATCTCTCATATATTTATTGGCTACATCAAAAATTGGCGGAATACCCAATTCTTTTGTAAGATCAATTTTGTTAGAATCATCTGCAGAAAGAAAAATTGTTTTTAATAAACCATAAATTATTTTTCCATTTGTATTGTTATTTGCAATGGCGGCCGCTTGGTTAATGCCAACATTTTGCAACATACTTTGCTGCAATTTTTTATTGGTAATGCTACTATAAGAGTCCGCCACATCTACTGCATCTTCTAAATTGCTTTGATCTAAATTAGCCACAAATGCTTTCATCAGTAATTCTGAATTGCCATTCGGCATTGTTTTTAAAAAGGTATCTAGCTTATTATAATTAGCCGCCATTTTTATAAATTTTCGAAAATGATCAAAATTTACTTGTAGCAAAAGCGAGTCGCCCCGTGGCTTTGTACCCATCAATTGCATCATTCTATTAAAACTATGTTTGTAACTACTTGTATAAATATCGCTTTCACACATCACCATCATATAATACAACTCTGTAGCTGTAAGAGGTTGTATGGCTTTCATTCTTATGGTCAAATTACTTTGGTCGTGCAATTCATTTATATGCTTTACAAAATGTTCATACGCTTTTCTATACAAGGTTTTCAATAAACCATTAGAGCCGTAATAAGCCACTGGTGTATCTTTAAGTGGTGCTGCCATACGTCTAGAATATGCTGTAGCAGTGCGCACCAATAGTTTATAATATCCTAAACTATCATACCCAAAATCTCCATCACCAACATATTTTTTTATATCTGCTATACTTTGTCTTTCAGAAATAATATCATCTAAAAATGGAAAGTACATTAATGCATTTTCTTTTTGGCTAAGCATTGCTATTTGCTTTACCATTTTATTTTCGTTACGAAAAATAAGTTTTCCTACTCCCGAATTTGGAGATCCTGCAAAGCTGTACAACATTTCCGGATTTGTTTTGCATGCCACTACAATAAGGCTATCTGCAAAAGTTTCTTTTGCAAACGGTGCTATAGTTGGTAAAATTTTATTTGGATTAAGTGTAACAAATTTTAAATACACAATTGCCGCTATGCTAGTATCATTTCCATCACTAAAAACTTGTGCATTTATTTTTGCTACTGCATAAGAAGTCTCCTCAAAAAAAGGTAGGGCCGATTGTCCGGCAGCTTTTGCCTTCATTATTTTTTCAAAATTATCAAGCAATGCTGGAAGTGCAGTTTTTTGAATTTGACCAGCTCTATATGCCATTCTAAAATTTGCCAATACTTTTGTTACATAACGAAGGTTGCGTATTTTATCGTTGTTGGTGGGTAAATCTTTATCGTTGGTTTCTATCCATTGCCTAAACTCGTTTGGTTTTACTACATAAGCATTAGTAACTTCTTTATTTATTTTTTCATCGCCGCCTACACGCAACATGCCATCAACTTTACCATCCATTTTATCGCATAATATTTGCTCTGCTCTTATTTCTTCATGGCGGCTTATTCTACTAATAGGTATATTAGTAGTATCTGATGCAAGTGCATCAAAACCAAAAAATAATAATACAAAACCAGAGAATAGTTGCTTCATGAAATAGATTTATACTGCAAATATGGTGCAAATTTTAATGCTATATATATGTAAGACCTTTTTTGGTGAATTTTTGTTGCATATACATAACAATTTGATAACCTTATAACTTTCATTTAACTTATTATACGATAGTGATATACTTTACTTTTGTGTAACATTCAAAAATATGAGTCTTACAAAAAAAATATTAATAGCTGACGACGAACCAGATATTCTAGAAATTCTTTCCTTTAACCTAAAGGGAGAAGGATATGAGGTAATAACTGCCAAAAATGGTGATGAAGCACTTGATAAAGCAAAAATATTTAAGCCTGATTTAATTATTTTAGACATGATGATGCCTGGTAAAAATGGCATGGAAGTTTGCAATATTTTGCGTACTCAGTCTGTGTTTGCGGGCACGCTCATTGTTTTTCTTACTGCCATAAACGATGAAAATACAGAAATAAAAAGTTTGGAAAATGGTGCAGACGATTACCTTACAAAACCTATTAGCCCAAAAGTGTTGCTAAGCAAAGTAAGCTCATTATTGCGCCGAATAAAAACCGAGGGTCCAAGTATTGTAACCGTAGGCGATTTTGAAATAGATAGAGAGCGTTTTATTGTAGTATTTAAAGGCACAGAAATAATACTGGCTAGAAAAGAATTTGAACTTGTTGCATTATTGGCATCAAAACCTGGTAAAGTATTTTTACGAAATGAAATCCTAAACAGAATTTGGGGTACAGAAGTGATTGTAGGTGATAGGACGATTGATGTACACATTAGAAAAATAAGGCAAAAATTGGGAGAAGATTGTATTAGTACGGTAAAGGGTGTGGGGTATAAGTTTGAGATATAGATGTTAGATTGTTTGACATAAGATATTAGACCAGTCCGTAATAATCAATAGATTTTTCTATTCTCTGAAATCGTCTTATGTCTCATATCTTCTTATCTTGTGTCTAACAATCTAACATCTAAAAGTCTAATGTCTTTTCAAATGCTTTCTACCAGAAATTTATCTCCGCAACAATTGTCTGCACTCACAGCTGTAATCCTTTCTGTACCTATCAGTATCGGTCTTTTTATTTTTAAACCCATTTGGTGGATTTTTCCTGCGTCTTTAATAATAATTTTCCTTGGGAGTTATGCGCTTATTTTATTTACACTCCAAAAATTCATATATCGTAAAATAAAACTCATTTATAAACTTATTTACCAAACAAAAGCTACTAAACGAGAGGAGTTTTATTATGATAATATTTTACCTCAAAAAGGAATAGACGAAGTAAGGGAAGATGTGGAAGTATGGGCTGAGCAGCGAAAAAAAGAAATAGAAACGTTACAACAAAACGAAGCGTTTAGAAAAGAGTTTTTACAAAATTTAAGTCACGAATTAAAAACACCCATTTTTGCCATACAAGGTTATGTAGAAACTTTGCAAAATGGCGCTTTACACAATAATGAAGTAAACGAAAAGTTTTTGGCAAGCACTTCTCGTAATGTAACAAGGCTTGTGGGATTATTAAACGATTTAGATGAAATAACCAAAATAGAAAGTGGTGAAATGATTATGCTTTTTGAGCAATTTGTTATACAAGACTTGATGAAAGAAGTGTTTGATAGTTTAGAATTAAAAGCTGAAGAAAAAAATATAAAATGTTTTATAAAAAAGGAATGTGAGTTTCCGCTATCTGTTTATGCCGATAAAGAAAAAATAAGACAAGTATTTATAAATCTTACTGAAAACGCCATTAAGTATGGTAAAGAAAATGGAACTGTAGAAGCTAGTTTTTATAATGTAGATGGCAATAATGTACTCATAGAAATAAGCGATAATGGCTATGGAATAGCTGAAGAATATTTACCAAGAATATTTGAACGTTTTTATAGAACCGATACTGCACGCAGCCGCAAAGTGGGTGGTAGTGGGCTTGGGCTTGCAATTTGCAAACACATTATAGATGCACATAGGCAGGCCATACATGTGCGTAGCAAGTTAGATGTAGGTACGAGTTTTGGTTTTACATTACCATCTAAAAAAGAATAAATTAAAAAAACTGCCAACTTTCATCGGCAGCTTTATCATTATTTATTCCCCCAAATAAATAATTAAAATTTTGTCCAGCCCTTCCACCAGCTACTCTCAGTACCTGCTGGTGCTATACCACCTCTAAACGTAACTGTGGTAAAAAAGCCACCGCCAAGTTTTGAATCTGTAAAACTAGCACCTGTATTTATTAATGTATTACCATTGCTACCTGCAAATGGTGTAGGATCTACTGCACTGTAATTGTAAGGTTGTATCAATTTTGCATCACTTACGTTTGCTAGCATGGCATTACTATTTGCCACATCGCTAAACCAAGCAAGCATGGTAGCATCTGTAGCACCTGTTGGGCTAGCACCATTTGCTGTATATTTTATATTTACAGTATTGCCCGCAAGTGTTGTATTTTTTATTCTTAATGTATTGTCAGCAATATTCAAATCTGTGGGTGTACCAGTACTTGCATCTATTAATATACCTACTGGCCATCCTACTATAATGGAGTTGAAAATAGATATACCAGAGTTTCTCCTAATTTGTGCCCCTGCACGAAATAATGAACTACCTACATTGCTTAAAGTAGCTCTTGGTCCTATAGCAGTAATATTGCTAAACACTGCAGCTGTCTTTGGTGAAGCCGTACTTCCACCAGAGTTGTTATCGCTTTCAAATGCTTCAGATGTAGAAATATCTGCTATCAAAGAATCTCTAATAATTAAGCCAAACTGCACATTGCCTCTGTATCCATTATCGGTATCAAAATCATCGTCCTGCGTTTTTGTGGCAATTAAATATTTACAATTTACAGTACCACCAAACCATTCAAACGCATCATCTTTTGCATAAATAGTTTGTACATGATCTATCGTTGTACCACTTCCTACAGCTGCAAGTGTAAGGCTATTTATTTCTTTGTCTGGTTGAAAAGCATACCCAGCATATTCAATACGTACATAGCTTAACGTACCAGAATTGTCTGTATCAATAGCTGTTGGCGCTACGGCATCACCACTACCTGCTAGGCCATCTCCTTGAGCATTGTCCACACCGCCTTCTACTTGATACAAACCTTGTATAGCATTAAAACTAGTATTTATACCTGCTTTACCACAAATAATTATTCCTCCCCAATCACCACTCTGTGGGTTAGGCGATGCGGATGTAAATACGATTGGTTCAGTAGCAGTGCCGCTTGCATTAATTTTAGACCCTCGTGTTATTATTAAAGCAGCCACATCTGATCCGCTAAAAGACCCCTTAATTACTGTGCCAGCTTGTATTGCCATCGTATGATTACCTACCATGTACACCAATCCTTTTAATATATAGGTATTTTCTTTTTTTAGCAAAGTGTCTGCGTTTATTCTCCCTTGTAGTGTAATTGTTTGCCCGCCATTATTTCCGCCACCACCGGGCTGTGTAATAATTACGATTTCTTTTTCGCCATCAGTTTCTATTTTTCTACAACTTGTAATAGCCAATGCCGAAATAGCGGATAATAATAAAATATACTTTTTCATTTTTATATTTTTTTTTGTTTTTATAATGAGTAGTTAAAGGATAAGCTAAATGTAGTTCCGTACAATCTTGTAAATCGATATGCATCTTTGGTTTTATCAAAATCAAAATTTCCGTCTAGCGTATTGTTTTGATAAAACACTTGTTTTTGATTGATGATATCCGAGATGTTTAATTTGATTTCGCCCTTAGTTTTCAAAACTTTTTTGGCTATTTGAAAATCCAACAACGGCCTTGGTAGTTCCCATACATTTGGAGAACCAGAAAATGCGCCTGAGCCACCAACCAAATAAATGCGTCGTCCAATCATATTAAACAGCATGGTTGCGTTTAATCCATATTTTTCCAAATCGTATAATAGGCCTGCATTTATTACATAGTTACTTTGCCCTTGCAATGGCCTATTCAATGGTTTTAAATCGTCTTTTACATTACTTTTTATCAAAGAAATATTAGATTGAAAAGTAAAGTTTTTAATGGCTCTAATAATATCCAGTTTTTTTCGAAACTCTATTTCCACACCATACGAGTATGCACTTGTAGGATTAATAAAACTAAACGAACCACCGCCATCTTCGTTGTAAAATTGCTCTATAGGATCTTTAAAACTTTTATAAAAACCACCAATAGAAAATACTTCACCTGCTCTTGGGTATAATTCATACCGCACATCTGTATTAATAATTTTTGTACGCTTTAGTTTAGGGTCACCATTTACAGATGCGTTCAATTCAAAATCGTATAAGCTAAGGCTAGCAAGCTCTCTAAGCTCAGGGCGTATCACCGTTTGAGAACCCGACACACGTATGTTTGTTTTGTTGTTAAGCTTGTACGTCAAGTTTAACCCTGGCATAAAATCTGTTTGGTTTGTATTAAAATGACGAGGGTCGTATTTTTTTACACTGCCAATAAGTTGGTCGTAATTTTCCACCCTTAGTCCCCATACCGCTCTAAGTTTTTTTCCTAGCTGATTATCCAATTGTACATAACCCGCATTTAAAATAGTATTGGCTATGTATCTAAAATTTCTATTCTTTATGGCATCAAATCCAAATTTTGTACCTGTGCCATCTCCAAAATTTTCTGCTGCAAATATTTTGTCTGGCGATAAAAGCTTTAGTGCTAAAATGTCTTTTGGTAAAAAATTAGCAAACAATTGAGCATCATACAATCTATCTTTTATTTGAAACATGTATCCTGCCTTAAGCGTTTGTTTTGTGCCAAAAGCGTTAAAAGTAAAGCTAGCATCTGCACCGCCAGTATATATGTAATCGCTCAAGCTTTGAAAAACCCTGCTACCATTTTGCTGTGATAATGAATTGGCAATAATGGCTACATACGGATCATTTTTACTTGTGCTGCTATAATTTAACCTACGTTGGTCAGGCACATAACCATCTAAAATATTAAATGCACCGTACCACTTAAATTTTACATTTTTACTCAATCCATGTTCTCCATTTAATTGTGTAGTAAAAAATATGTTTTGTTTAAAAGAAAAATCCACCCCTCTTATTAATGTATCATTAGATCTGTTTACGATATCATATCCTTCTCTTTGCAAAACTGAATTCGTTCCATTTACATTTAGCAATACTTTGCCCGATAATTTGTTTAATGAGTTTAATTGTACAGACAAACTGGCTAAACCACCCACGGTTGTTTCTTGAATAAATTTATTGTCGTCGTAGCTGCTTGGTGCTTTATCAAACACGCCAATAGCATCTTGCAGGTTATTGTTTCTATTTAAGAGTATTTGATTTTTGTAATTTTTGCTGTAAGATATCCCCATAGAACCGCCAACCTTTTTGCCCAATACTTTCCCTGTAAAGCCGCCATTTATTTGAAAAGAAGCATTTAATGGTGCAGTCATTTTTGCTGGTGCCCACGAGTTACGAAGATCTTTACCCACTTGCGTTTTACCGCCTATTACACCAGTAGTACCAATTGTATCAAAATTAGATTTACCCTTGTACGAAGCAGGCAACCCTCTTGTACCATCATCTATACCCAACCAATCTGTTTTACCACCCTGGCCATCTTTATAAAAATCTTTACCAGTAGCCTGTGTATTAAACCCTGTGCCTAGTTGTATATTAAAGAAGTTTTTTGCAGGAATATCTTTTGTGTT
Organism: Ferruginibacter sp.; assembly: GCA_043729825.1. Classification (GTDB taxonomy): domain Bacteria; phylum Bacteroidota; class Bacteroidia; order Chitinophagales; family Chitinophagaceae; genus Ferruginibacter. The sequence goes on along the minus strand of JAYTLA010000031.1, from coordinate 28,974 downwards.
TACTTGTATCAATCCGCCAGCCCACTCACCTGGGTACTCTGGCACAAATGCTTTGTTGATGATGATGTTATCTATCATCTGTGCAGGTATCAAATCAAAAGAAAAAGTTTTTCTATCAGGCTCTGTACTTGTTAGTAAAATGCCATTGAGCATAGCTTGGTTGTATCTATCTGCAAGCCCTCTTACCACAATAAATTTACCATCTTGTATGCTCGTACCAGGTGTACGCTTAAGAATTTCTCCAGTATTTCTATCTGGGCTTCTGCGTATAGCTTCTGCAGATATTACGGAGGCTACCGTGTTGGTGTTTTTTTGAAATGTAATTAATGATGCTGCTGTTTCTTTCCGTGAAGTACTTGGAGCTCTTACTACCACAGCATCTTCCATTTTTTCTCTTTGGGTTAATGATACATCTTGTACAGTTACTGTTCCGTCTTTTATTTCAATATCATCTATTTGTTGTGTAACCCCGTTGTAACTATATACCAATGATATTTTTACTGCCCCATCTACCACAATAGCATATCTACCTTCCACATCTGTAGAAGTGCCTTTACCATTTAGTTTATTTATTACACTAACACCTATAAGTGCTTGGCCTGTTTTTGCATCCGTTACCTTACCTTCTACTTTCCCTTTTTGTGCAAAACTGCTTGCACCAAACACCGAAAATATAATTAGTAATAAAAATCTCATGTACATATATTTTATGCAAAGAGAGGCTTTCAATGTTACGCCTTTATTACAGCATTGTTAAGAAATTATGAAGGCTTAGATTATTAATTATAATATCTTAAAAAGGTAACATTTAATTCATGTTAGCTTAACATTGGCTAATAATCTTTGCCAAAAGAAAATATACTTTTCGTGTATTAAATCTTTTAATTGCAAGCTCCGTTAAGTCTTTAACGGGGCTCTAATTGTATGCTTAACAATTTGGTAATATTAAAAAACCTTTTTTTTAAAAGGGAAAGTACATTTTTGCTGCGCAATTAAAAGATAATACAATGAAACTATTAGCAATAGTTGCATTAACACTCGTTAATGCAGTTGCGGTAGCGCAAACAATTAGTGTAGATACCAAAACAGTAGTTCCAAAAAAAGAAACTACGCATTGGTACGAATCATTTTCTATACGTGGCTACGCACAGGTGCGCTACAATCGCCTTTTAGAAACAAACGAAAACTTAAAGTGCGAGCAGTGCGACCGTTCTATAGGTAAAGATGGTGGCTTTGCATTACGCAGGGGTCGTATAATTATAAGTGGCAATGTTAGCAATAATGTTTACATATATATACAACCCGATTTTGGTAGCTCAACAGGCACTACACAAAATATTTTTCAAGTAAGAGATGCTTATTTTGATGTATCGTTTGATAAGAAAAAAGAATATCGACTACGCATTGGTCAGAGTAAAGTGCCTTTTGGTTTTGAAAATATGCAGAGCAGTCAGAACCGCTTACCTATTGATAGAAACGATGGTTTAAATAGTGCCGTAAGCAATGAAAGAGATTTAGGCGCATTTTTTTATTGGGCACCAAAAGAAAAAAGAGAAATTTTTGCAAATGCAGTTGCAGATAATTTTAAAGGTTCGGGCGACTACGGTGTAGCAGCATTTGGTTTATACAACGGGCAAACGGCCAACAGAGCAGAGGCAAATAAAAACTTGCATGCAGTGGCTCGTTTTAGTTATCCGTTTAAAATAAAAAATCAAATTATAGAACCAGGCGTACAAGCTTACACAGGTAAATATGTATTACCAGCAGAACTGAGAAGCGCTACAACAAAAGCTGCCAATAATTTTGAGTTTAATGACAGTAGGGTAGCTACCTCTTTAATTGTATATCCAAAACCTTTTGGCATACAAGCAGAATACAATTGGGGAGAGGGCCCACAATACAACCCAACAAAAGACTCTATAGAAACAAAGAACTTAAAAGGAGGTTATATAACGCTTACATATAGGGCTTTGCTTAAAAATGGAATGGTAATATTTCCTTACACACGCTTACAACGCTATGAAGGCGGTAAAAAGCATGAGCTAGATGCCCGTAGCTATAATGTAAAAGAAATGGAAATAGGAGCAGAATGGCAAGTAAACAAAAATTTCGAATTTACAGCATCTTATGTAATATCAGAACGAAGATTTGAAGACAACAAAGCAAAAAACAATTTGCAAAAAGGTAATTTTATGCGTTTGCAAGCACAAGTAAATTTCTAATATTACCAAATTGTTACCAATTAATAATAGAACCACTATCTAATTACACTTTATACATTTGCAAAAAATAAATAACCATGGCAGGACTAAACTCAATCTTAAAAATCTTTTTACCCAAAGACAGAATTTTTTATCAACTATTTGAAAGCGTGTCGGCTGAACTTGTAAAGATGGGTGAAAAATTAAAAGAAGTCGTAAACGAACCCGACTTTGATATCCGTGGAAAATTGATTAAAGAGATAGAGGATATGGAGCATGTAAATGATGAACTTACGCATCAAATTTTTACCGAGCTTGGCAAAAATTTTATAACCCCATTCGATAGAGAAGATATTCATTACTTAGCTTCATCCTTAGATGATATTGCAGATTATATTTATGCAGCAGCAAAAAAAATAAATTTTTATAGAGTAAACCCAGATGACATTGGCATTAAAAAATTTGGAGATATTATTCCATTGGGCTGTGTAGCAGTGCACAACGCTGTTACGGAGCTTCGAAATATGAAAAATATGCGTCAAATTACCGATGCGCTAGTAGTGATAAATAGTATAGAAAACCAAGCAGACGATATTTACGATATGAGTATTGAGCGTTTATTTGCTACCGAACCAGATGCAAAAGAGGTAATAAAGAAAAAAGAAATTTATCAAGTAATGGAAATTGTTACCGATAAATGTGAAGATGCTGCAAACGTAATTGAAAGTATTATTGTGAAGTACGCATAAAAGCAATTTGCAAATTTGACAATAGGCAAATATGCAAAAACATGAAGTGTAAAATAATTTCTAAAAACTGTAATGGGCACATTTGCATATTTGCACATCTGCACATTTGCACATTTCAACATTTATGACTCTAGTAATCGTAATCATAGCTCTAGCATTAATATTTGACTACATCAATGGTTTTCATGATGCAGCAAACTCAATAGCTACGGTGGTTTCCACCAAAGTGCTTACTCCATTTCAGGCAGTATTGTGGGCAGCTTTCTTTAATTGTGTGGCTTATTTTATTTTTAAAGACCACGCAGTAGCTAATACGATAAGTAAAACAGTACACAAAGAATTTATTACTCTTGCAGTAATTCTTTCAGGACTTATAGCAGCTATTTTTTGGAACTTGCTTACATGGTGGTATGGTATTCCTTCATCTTCATCGCATACATTAGTAGGTGGGCTTGCTGGCGCCGCTATTGCGCATGGCATGTCCACAAAAGGCATAGGTGTAAGTTGGGCAAGCATTTTAGAATCTGATACCATTATCGAAATTGTAGTGTTTATTTTATTTGCGCCGCTTGTAGGTATGCTTATTTCTATTTTCATCACCGTTGTAACCATTATGCGCAATGTGTGGCTGCGTTTGGGAATTATAGCACTAGCTACTTTTTTTACATTTTTAGCATTCAATAAATTTGAGCAATCTAAAATGGATAAAAGCCTACAAAAATTTTTGAAAGTAGATAAATATAAAGCAGAGATAAATGAAGGAAAAGAAAAATTAGCTAAAAACCCTTTAGACAGTACAAGTATTAAGTTCTTAGCCACAGCAGAAGATAAATTAGCAAAAGCAAAACCAAACTACGAAAATATAAAAGCTGAAATAATTAACTACGACAAAATAGGTGCAGGGGCAATTGCAAAAAAAGCACAAGATAACGGTTGGTTAAAAGAAATAGAAGCTAGCCGATTAAAAGACGATGTACGAAATGCAAATGGGTATTTGGTTTTGGAATCAAAATCTACTAGTGATAGTATTATTAATGTTGAATTTGCCAAAGCAAAAAAACTCACCGAAGATTATAAGGTACCTTTAAAAAAGTATTGTAAAAAAGAACTTTCTGTAGATAGTACAATGCTAGCTTTAAATGCTATATACCCAATTGCTCCAGAGTTTACAAAAAAAGTGAAAGATAAAATAGAAAAGTTTAGCATTGAAAAATCGCTAGCAAAAGATATTGAAAAATCTGATAATAGTATAGCATGGTATATCGTTTTAGGAATAGCCATTGTTTTTTCGCTTTCATACTTATATATAGAAAAAATAAGAACACCCAATGCGTATAAAATGGCAAATATGTTTAAAAAACTACAGCTATTTAGTTCCGCTGCATTTAGTATTGGGCATGGTGTAAACGATGCACAAAAAGTAATGGGTATAATTGGTGTAGCTTTAATTACAAGCGGTCACATGCAAAATTTTTCTGATTTGCCTAATTGGGTTCCTATTGCATGTTACCTTGCAATAGGTATTGGCACTATGAGTGGCGGTTGGAAAATTGTAAAAACAATGGGTACAAAAATTACAAAAGTTACACCGTTAGAAGGTGTAGCTGCAGAAACAGCTGGCGCATTAACTTTATTCTTTACAGGCCAAGCAGGTATTCCTGTTTCGAGTACACATACCATTACAGGTAGTATTATAGGTGTGGGTGCAACTAAGCGTTTGAGTGCTGTACGCTGGGGGGTTACTGTAAATTTATTGTGGGCTTGGATATTAACTATACCTGTAAGTGGTTTACTTGCTGCATTAACGTATTTTATCGTTCGCTTTTTCCTTGGACATGGATAAAAATTACCAAACTTTATATATTGAAAGCTGCTAATTGATAAAATTAGTAGCTTTTTTTATGGTTGCAACTTTTCGTTTAACAGCAATAAAAACATAAATTTGTACAAACAATAAAAAATGGAAGCTATAAAGGCAATAGCCAAAAGAACAAAAACGGGGAAGTATAAAATTGATTTACCAATAGTAAATACAGCAGATGAAGTAGAAGTAATGGTGGTTTTAGTTCAAGATAAAGTAAAAAGTAAAAAAAAGGTTTCTGATTTTGCTGGAAAAATGAATAGTAATATTGATTGGATGGCCTACCAAAAAGAAATAAGAAATGAATGGTAAAACTTTTTTACTTGACACTAACGCAATTGGGCTTTATCTCGATATAAAAGATTTTGAAAAAAAATTTCTTCCAAAATCTGATAAGATTATTATTTCAATAATATCCAAGATAGAATTCCTAAGTAATCCTTTGCTTACTGTAAAAAATAAATTCGTTTTCGAATCTTTTTTAGATACGATAGAAATTTATCCTATCTCAATAACAGATACTACTTTATTAAGTCATGTGATTTCTATTCGAAAAAAATATAAGTTGAAATTGCCTGATGCAATTATTGCGGCTACAGCCTTGGTTAATGATGCTACGTTAATAAGCGGGGATAATGCCTTTTCAAAAATTTACAATCTAAAATTTATTTTAGCAAAACAATGAACACAATACTCGTTACAGGTGGTTGCGGCTACATAGGTGCACATACAATTGTAGATTTAATAGAAAATGGTTATAATGTAATTTCTATAGATAACAATAGCCGTAGCAATCCAACTATTTTAGATGGCGTAAAAAAAATCACAGGCATAGATGTAAAAAATTACAAAGTTGATCTTTGCAATTTTGATGAAACACATGCCATCTTCCAAGAAAACGAAAACATAAGTGGTATCATACATTTTGCAGCATACAAAGCTGTGAGCGAATCGGTAGAAAAACCATTGGAGTATTACGACAACAATTTAAACTCTCTTATAAATATTTTACGCTGTGCAGCAGAATTTAATGTACCGCATTTTGTTTTCTCTTCTTCATGTACTGTTTATGGAAACCCATTATCCATTCCGGTTACCGAAGATTCTCCTTTTCAACCAGCATCTTCACCGTATGGTGCTACAAAACAAATGAGTGAAGAAATTATACAAAGTACATTGAGTACCACTTCTAATATGAAAGCAGTTTTGTTGCGCTATTTTAATCCTGTAGGAGCACATCCTTCTATTGCTATTGGAGAATTGCCTATTGGAAAACCGCAAAATTTAGTGCCTGCTATTACCCAAACTGCTATTGGCAAATTACCACAAATGAAAGTATGGGGCAGTGATTACGATACCAAAGATGGCACTTGTGTGCGAGACTATATACATGTATGCGACATTGCACATGCACATACACTTGCATTACAATTTTTAGAAAAAGAAAAGAATAAAAACAGTTGCGAAATTTTTAACCTTGGTACTGGCACTGGTAATACCGTTTTAGAAATGATAAAAACATTTGAAAAAGTAAGCGGCGTTTCATTAAACTATACTTTGGCCGAAAGACGTGCAGGCGATGTGGTAGCCATTTATGCCAATAATGATAAAGCTAAAAATGAATTGCAATGGCAAACAAAATATAATGTAGAAGATATGATGCGTTCTGCATGGGAGTGGGAGAAGCAGGTTAAAGGTTGAAGGTTCAAGGTTTAAAGTTGTGGCCCTCTAATCCTTGTTCATCTCTATATTTAAAAATGTATTTCTAAAATGAGGAGCATTTTCCTTCTCTCTATACCTTTTCAAAAACGCCTTCCCTTCTTTTCGGCAAAACTCCTTTTTGCGAAGCAAAAACAAAACCCCGCCTTGCTTTCCGAAAAACGCCTTACCATCTTCTCGGCAAAAAAATTATTTCCCACAGCAAATGCATTTATAAATTAACAACCCTAAATTGCACAAAAATAAAACCCACATATGTTAAGCGAAATAGAAGTAACTGGCAAAAAAGATACAAGAAGCGGTTTTGGAGATGGTATTGTAGAAGCGGCAACAGCAAACGAAAATATTGTTGCCCTTACTGCCGACCTTGCAGGCTCATTAAAACTCGGTGGTTTCATAAAAGCATTTCCCGAAAGATATATACAGTGCGGTATTGCAGAAGCAAACATGATAGGAATTGCTGCAGGTTTAACAATAGGTGGCAAAATACCTTATACAACTACCTTTGCAAATTTTAGTACTGGTAGGGTGTATGATCAAATAAGACAGAGTGTGGCTTATAGTGGCAAAAATGTAAAAATTTGTGCTTCGCATGCAGGGCTTACATTGGGCGAAGATGGCGCTACCCATCAAATATTAGAAGATATTGGTATGATGAAAATGCTACCAGGCATGACAGTAATTGTACCATGCGATTATAACCAAACAAAAGCAGCTACTAAAGCTATAGCCAATTATGAAGGACCAGTTTACTTACGTTTTGGACGCCCAGTATGGCCCATATTTACCAAAGAAGAAGATTTTGTAATAGGTAAAGCCCAAATATTAAACGAAGGGAAAGATGTTTCAATTTTTGCTTGTGGGCACATGGTTTGGTTGGCAGTAGAAGCTGCTAAAATACTAGAAACAAAAGGAATAACTGTCGATTTAATAAATATGCATACCATAAAACCATTGGATGCATCAGCAGTTTTAGATTCTATTAAAAAAACAAAATGTGCGGTAACTGCCGAAGAACATAATATTATTGGTGGTTTGGGCGATAGTATTGCACAGGTAGCTGCTAAATATTTTCCCATTCCAATAGAATATGTAGGCACAAAAGATACTTTTGGCGAAAGTGGCAAACCAGAAGAATTGTTGGTGAAATATGGTTTAGATGCCAATCATATTGTAGCGGCGGCAGAAAAAGCTATCAGTAGAAAATAATTACATAAAAATATATTTTAAGCACTTCATTAGCGTGAGGTGCTTTTTTTATGCATTTAAAAAAAATACTTTTATAAAAAACCTTTTTACACCCCAAATCGTCTTACTAAAAACAGCATAAATTTTAGCAAACTATAATAACCCCGGTGTGGCAGTTGACGAACATTTCGAAATTATAGCGTAAGTGAAACCTAATTTATCGTAATTTTTTATTGTTCAATGGGATACAGCCGAGCTTTGGGTTCGGCTGTTTTTATTACCAAATAATCAACTTTGGGGTCTTTTGTAAACACTTAAAAAATATTTTTAGAAAAATATATTATAAAAAGAAACCTTTTGTTTCCTTTATAAGTCTTATACTTAATCGCTTTAAAAATGACATATCGTATTAAATCCCTATAATCCCCCTCTGAATAACACCATTTAAGAGATGTACCAAAACTGCTTTTCAAAAATGGTGAATTTATTCTAACAATTAAGGTCAGGCTTTTAGCTTGGCCTTTTTGTTTTTTATCTCTACAAAAATTAATTTGTTAAAATTTTCTAAAAAGCAACCACTGCTTAAACAGTTTGTAAAAAAGATTCGTCTGATAATAACTGCTCCCTTTAAATTGACATACATTAATCCATATTTTTAAAATCATTGGATATTGCCAAAGTTGAAGTACACAGAAGGTACTTCTAGCCAAAAGCAACTTTCAATTACAGCAGTCAAGCCCCTAGCTTGGCTGTTTTTTTTTCATATTCTCACCCATTCCACTTCTCCAACTTCAAATTTTCGTTCTATCACATCTTCCGTTAACAATTGCCCATACTCATTTACAGCAATTATTTTTGTAGCAAAAACAGCGTTGTCTTTTTTAAGATATACGGTTTCATTTTTTTTATACAAATGATTGTTTAAATCTTCTACATAATATTTCAAATTATCTGTTTTAATATTTTCTAATTGTTGAAGCAACACTTCTTGTATATTTTGAGCAAATAAAATAGGATCGTGTTCATTATCTGTTATAATTTTTAATGAAGTAGTATTACCCATATTTTCATCAAATACGGTTTGATTTATATTTATACCTATGCCTATAATTGCCCATTGCCAATTATTTCCTTTTAAGATATTCTCAATCAAAATCCCTCCTGCCTTTCTGTCATTGTAATAAATATCGTTTGGCCATTTTATTTTTGTTTGCACTTTAGATATTTCTTCAAAGCATTTTCTACATATACTGGCTACCAAAGCACTCAAATAAAATGGTTTTACACTAAAAATGATGTTAGGTTGTAATGCAATACTCATTATCACATTTTCGCCAGCATTGCTTTTCCATACTTTTCCACGTTGCCCTTTGCCAGCAAATTGCTCTTTTGCATACCAAGCTTGTCCATTTTTAGCCATTCCTGCATGTATTTGTTGCATGGCATAGTTGTTGGTACTTTCTACACTATCTAAAATGCTAAATAATTCATTTTGCTGCATGATAATTCCTTGTAGGTAAAAAAGAATTTGTAATTTTGATAATATACGCAAGCTACTATTAAAAGTACTGCGTTGCATGGCAAATTCCATGTAATCATTCAAATAAAAAAAAGAAATTTGACCAACAAGTTAAGTGTATTGGAAACACGCAAAAAAAGTACCGTAGCTAGGCTTACCAAAAGCAGTAAAATCATTAAAACAATTATTGAAACAATTCACGAAAAAAAAGGCGAAAATGTTATTAGCCTCGATCTTCGTAAAATACCAGAAGCTGTAGCCGACTTTTTTATCGTATGTGAAGCAAATAACCCTACTTTGCTTAAAGCAATAGCCGATGATATAGAACATGAGGTAAAAGAAAAATGTGGTGAAGCGGCCTACAAGCACGAAGGCAGACAAGCACAACAATGGATATTGATAGATTATGTAAATGTAGTAGTACACATTATGCTTCCAGATACTAGAAAATTTTATCAATTAGAAGAAATGTGGAGCGATGCAGTATCTACAGAACATAAAGAAAAATAATTTAATTTTATAAAGCGCAATAAGATCGAAAAAGAACAAATGGCACAACAAGATAATACCTCAAGCGGTAAACCAAATTTAAACCCAAATAATATTCCTGGCTTGGGCGCCGACCCTAAGAGGAAAAACAAATTTAATATTTATTGGATTTGGGGAATTGTCATAATACTACTTATAGCTTGGAATTTAAATAGAACCGTTGCTACAGCTGGCATAGAAGTAAACCAAGCTTACCTCTACGAAATTTTAAAAGCTGGTGATATTGTACAAGATTTAAAAGTAGACAAAACAAAAACAGGCCTTGTTGTTATAAGGAATAGCGACATAGCTCGTGCGTATTTAAACAAAGTCAACATATCTAAGAGAGATTCTTTTTATAAATCTATTATGACGCCCGAAGATTTTCTTAGACTTCAAAAAAGTTTAACACCACAAGTTTATTTTAATATACCATCAGAGGAAGTTTTTAATAAACAATTATTGGATTTTTATAAAGACAATCCTACAGTAAAACAAATTTTACCTCAATACGATAAAGAAGGGGAAGCATTTGGAGAATTGGTACGAACCCTTTTGCCAATTTTATTGTTGGGTTTATTATTTGTATTAATGATGCGAAAAATGAGTGGTGGCGGGCCAGGCGGTGGTGGGCCAGGTGGTATTTTTAGTATTGGAAAATCTAAAGCTACTTTGTTTGATAAAGGTACAAGGGTAAATATAAATTTTGGAGATGTAGCAGGGCTCGATGAAGCCAAAGTAGAAGTAATGGAGATTGTAGACTTTCTTAAAAATCCAAAAAAATATACCGCACTAGGTGGTAAAATACCAAAGGGTGCATTGCTTATAGGCCCTCCAGGTACTGGTAAAACCCTGCTTGCAAAAGCGGTAGCAGGCGAAGCACAAGTGCCTTTCTTTAGCCTAAGCGGGAGTGACTTTGTAGAAATGTTTGTAGGTGTGGGAGCAAGCCGTGTAAGAGATTTATTTAAACAAGCAAGAGAAAAGGCACCATGTATTATTTTTATAGATGAGATAGATGCAATAGGTCGTGCACGTGGCAAAAATGCCATGATGAGCAATGATGAAAGAGAAAATACCTTAAACCAATTGTTGGTAGAAATGGATGGCTTTGGTACAGATTTAGGCATTATAATTTTAGCAGCTACAAATAGACCCGATGTATTGGACTCTGCGTTGCTGCGTCCAGGTCGTTTTGATAGACAAATTTCTATTGATAGACCAGACATGGTGGGAAGAGAAGCTATTTTTAAAGTACATCTAGGGCCAATAAAAATTTCTGAAACACTAGATATACATAAACTTGCAGAACAAACACCTGGCTTTGCTGGTGCAGATATTGCAAACGTATGTAACGAAGCTGCATTAATAGCTGCCAGAAAAAATAAAGAAGCTGTAGACATGAGCGATTTTCAAGATGCCATTGATAGAGTAATTGGTGGGCTTGAAAAAAGAAACAAATTAATATCGCCAGAAGAAAAAGAAATTATCGCATACCACGAAGCTGGTCATGCAATATGCGGTTGGTATTTGGAGCATGCTTATCCATTGCTAAAAGTTACGATTGTACCAAGAGGCACGGCTGCATTAGGTTACGCACAATACACACCAAAGGAACAATATTTATACAACACCGACCAGTTGCTAGATCAAATTTGCATGACACTTGGTGGGCGTGCTGCTGAAGATATTTTCTTTGGAAAAATAAGTACAGGTGCAAGTAATGATTTGCAACAAATTTCTAAAATTGCATACAGCATGGTTACGGTGTATGGCATGAACGAAAAACTAGGAAACATAAGCTACTACGACCCTGCACAAGAAAATATGTTTACCAAACCATATAGCGAAGAAACCGGAAAATTGATAGACCATGAAGTTCGTTTGCTAATAGAAGACGCCTATTTAAAAACAAAAGCATTGCTTACAGAAAAAAGAGACGATGTAGAAAAACTGGCTAAAGAATTATTGGTAAAAGAAGTATTGTTTAAAAGTGATGTAGAAGCATTGATTGGTAAAAGACCTTTTGAAGAAAAGAAATTATTGGATGTAGATCCAAAAAATGAAATAGCAAAAGAACCATCCTCATCTCTTGATGAAGAATTAATAAACCCTCCATCAATTTAAAAAACGATGGCAACTTCTGCTAAAGAAAATATTTTAAAACGCATAAGAGAGGCACTGAGTAATCCAGTGCCTTTACCTTTTCCTAATAGCGAAGGCAATAGCGATGTGTTTGTAAACAGCAACGAAGACCCGCTGGTTTTATTTGCACAAGAATTTACAAAGCTGCAAGGCAAGTTTTCTTTTTGTGAAGATGAGGAAGTTTTACAACAACAACTTGTAAAACTAATTGCTGAAAGAAATTGGGAAAAAGTTTATTGTGTAGAAAATAAATTGAACATAATTTTAGATAACATTTCTGTTTCAAATTATAACGACTTACCATCTTGCGAAGTATCTATAACAAGCTGCGAAAGTTTGGTAGCACGCACTGGCACTATGGTGCTAAGCGCTGCACAAGAACGGGGACGCACGGCTAGTGTATATGCGCCTATACATATATGCATTGCATACACAAGCCAAGTGGTATACGATGTAAAAGATGCATTGCTGGAACTTAAAGAAAAATATGGAGATGGGTTTCCATCTTTTGTAACATTTGCAAGCGGGCCAAGTAGAACTGCTGATATTGAAAAGACTTTGGTTACTGGTGTGCATGGACCGAAGGAGGTTTATTGTTTTTTGGTGGAGGGGTAGGAAAAATATCTATTGCAAGATCTTTAATAATGAAAACGGCACTGCACGATTACTAAAACATTATTTGAAATAGCATAAATTAATCGATGTTCGTTATTTATGCGCCTACTCCAATAGCCTTTGTAATTTGCTTTTAATGGTTCTGGTTTTCCTATTCCCTTAAAAGGTGAACGTTTACCATCTTTTATAAGTGTATTGAGCCTTTGGAATATTTCTTTATCATTTTCTAGCCAATATAAATATTGCTCCCAAGCATCCGCTGTATAAGTAATATTCATAAAACCACTTTAGCTTTTTTATTGACATGCTTTTCCAACTCTTCAAAAGTTTTGGTAATTGTTTTCCCCTTTTTAAGCTGTGCAATAGATTTATCTAAGCTAGTTTTATTAGCAGCGGTACTTGTAATATAATCTGTAGCATCCATTTCGTTGTAATCATCTAACGACATTACAACAACCGTTTTACCATTACCATTTACAATAAGTATATCATGATTATCGGTTACACTATCAATATAAAATTTTAAATCTTTTCTAAATTGAGAAATATTGGCTACTAACATTGTACATAAATTTGTACAAATATATGTAATATTTTTATTTTGCCAATAAATGCCAATAAAAGACGGTAGAAGGATTTTGTAGAATTCCGCAATGCTGCGGGACCATTTCAGCTAAATCATCGATTTTCTGCCGATAAACAAAAAAAGCATAATTTTAAACGATAGTTTTATTTTAATACTAAAAAAATGGACACCACATCACATAACCTATTTGTTTACGGCTCCTTACGAAGCGGCTTTAAAAACCCCGTATACGAATACCTTACTCAATATTTTACTTACGTAGGAGAAGCATTAGTTAAGGGGCAATTTTATGATGCAGGCACACATCCTGTAGCTATAGCATCTAACAACGATGATATGATTATTGGTGAGTTGTACCGCTTAAATAATGAAGAAGAATTTTCTTGGGCATTTGAGCAGTTAGATGATTATGAAGGCGTGAATGTGGAAGTAGGTGAAACGCCATTATATAAAAGAGCATTGGTTCAAGTTTTTCAAGCAGATAAAATCATTGAAGCCTGGGTGTATTGGTTTAACGGAAGTGTAGATAACTTAAAAAAAATTGAAACAGGAGATTTGGTTCAGTACCTTCAACAAAAAAACCAACCATAGTTTGTTGAATGGAAGCTTCAAAAAAAATATATTTCTTATCAGATTTTCATTTGGGTGCACCAGATGCAGCCAGTAGCCTTGTACGTGAAAAAAAGATTGTGCAATTTTTAAATGAAATAAAAAAAGACGCAAGTGTTATTTTTATTGTAGGCGATTTGTTTGATTTTTGGTATGAGTATAAAAAAGTAGTGCCTAAAGGTTATGTACGCATATTGGGCAAAATAGCTGAGTTAACAGATGCTGGTATTCCTATTCATTTTTTTGTGGGCAATCATGATATGTGGATGAAAGATTATTTTCAAAAAGAATTAAATACTACTGTTTATTTTGAACCTGCTGAATTTACATTTAATGGAAAACGTTTTTTAATTGGCCATGGCGATGGACTTGGTCCTGGCGATAAAGGCTACAAGCTTATTAAAAAAATATTTAGAAATCCTATTTGCCAATGGTTATTTGGAATACTTCCTCCTAGATTTGGAATAGGCTTAGCAGATTTTTTTAGCAAAAAAAGTAGGGCAAAAACTGGTACAACAAACGAAGTATTTTTAGGAGAAGAAAAAGAATGGCTGGTCGTATATGCCAAAGAAATATTACAAAAAGAGCATTACGATTATTTTATTTTTGGTCATAGGCATTTACCTTTAGATATTGCTTTAAACGAAAAAAGTAAATACATAAATCTTGGCGATTGGATAAAATATTTTACTTACGCTGTTTTTGAGGGAGAAAATTTAACGTTGGAATATTATAAAAAATAATCGACTTACTAAAAAAGCTTGACCAAAAAGCCATTAAAATTCATTCATTTTTATCAATTTTGATGGCAATTTTTCGTAAATTTACCTAATGGAAAATTCTCCTGCACTTAAAGCACTTATTCGCAAAAATGCCTACCTTTTTTGGTATTCAAAAGATAGCGAAAAAGAAAACCTACCATTGCCAGTAGTACTAGAGTTTTTTATTAATTATGCTAAACTAGAAGATATAAAAGAACTTTTTGAAATTGTAGGTATAAAGAAGGCTGCCAAAGTTTTTTTTGAACAGATTGCAACATCTGAAAGGGTGGCTAATAATTACGAAAAAGTATCAAGAAATTATTACACCCTTCTATTTAACAAATATGCACATTGATATTCTAAATAATGAACAAAAAGAATTACTCCCCTTTTTGAGCAAATATTGTAAAAGTTACTATTTAGTTGGCGGCACTGCAATTGCGCTTCATTTAGGTCATAGAACTTCTATAGATTTTGATTTGTTTACTATAAAAAAAATTAATAGTACGCTCGTAAAAAAGCATGTAGCTACATCTGGGTTTTCATCACAAGTCATTGCTCAATTACCAGATCAAATACATTTTATTATCAATGAAGTTAAACTTACTTACTTTCAATTTCCTTTTGTAGTAAATGCCGAACTAAAATATAATAATAATTTTAGAATTCCTGACCTTCTTACACTTGCAGCAATGAAAGCATTTGCGCTTGGAGGCAGAGGTAAATGGAAAGACTATGTAGATTTATATTTTATTTTAAAACAGGATATAACGACGCAAGAAATATCTTTAAAAGCAAAAGAACTTTTTAATGATTCATTTAATCCGTTGCTTTTTTTAAAGCAATTAAGTTATTTTAAAGATATGAACTATCAAGAACAAGTAGAATACATGCCAGGCTTTGAAATAGATAATGATTCCATTAAGAAATTTCTAACAGAAACCGCATTAAAAGGTTTTTTTTAGTAAAAGCAATTACAAAATTATAATCCGAAAAAATTGAATTTAAAACCCACATACGCCATTTTATTCTTTGTGCTACTTGCCTTTTACTCTTGCGCACAAAGCAAGCCTGCATTGCATAATCCAATAATAGAATCGCAAGCAAAATCCGATAGCAATTTTGCTTACTCGCATTTTATTGCTGGCAACTTTTCATACATGGATATTGATGTGTTGGATAATTTATATCTTATTACAAATGATAATCAATTAAAAAAATTAAAATCAAATGGCGATTCTATTGCTATTTTTAATGACGTAAAAAAATTTGGCAATCCATCTCTAATAGATGTGAGCAATCCGTTAAAAATATTGCTGTATTACAAAAGTTATTCTACCGTTGTTATTTTGGATAGATTTTTGAGTTATAGAAACAGTATTAATTTTAGAAAAGGGAATATTTTTAAAGCGAAGACAATAGCCACATCCTACGACAATAATATTTGGCTATTTGATGAGCAAGATTTTAAGCTCAAAAAAATAAAAGACGATGGTACTTTGTTAAGCGAAACAAACGACTGGCGACAAATATTTGAGGATATTGTGCCAAGCCCAACAGAAATGATAGATAGAGATGGTGCAGTTTATTTACACGATATACAAAAAGGATTTTATGTTTTTGATTATTATGGCAGTTTAAAAAATAATTTACCATTTAAAAATTGGCAGCACGTGGCTGTAGCTAATAACAAAATATTGGGTTTTGAAAACAATACTTTGCAGAGTTACGAATTAAATTCGCTTACCCTTAAAAGCTACGCCCTGCCATATTTTTTTAATGGTTACATAGATATTAAAGCAATGAATGGCAAAGTTTATTTGCTGCGAAAAACAGGCGTAGAAGTATATAATATTCGCTAAACAAAAAGCATATGGATTTTTTAGATGAGATGATATTTGATAATAGTATAAGGAGCTACCTTGTTATACTTGCAGTTATTTTGCCTGTATTACTTTTTAGAAATATATTATCTAGAGGCATTGCATTATTACTGTTTATTCCCATAAAAAAAAATTGGAAAACGGTTAATAAAAAAGAATTTATTTCTCTCACCATAAAGCCACTTAGTTGGTTTATCGTAATTTTAATTGTTGTACTTTCTATAGAAAAATTAAATTTTCCGCTACTTTGGGATTTTAAAATACATGGCATCACCTCCAATGAAATTTTACAAAAGATAGGGACTACGGCAATTATTATTTCGTTCATTTATTTTTTGATATCGCTCATAGATTTTATAGCCTTATTAATGGAGCAAAATACAAATACCGGCGATAAAAGTCATGGTCAAATTGTGTTGTTCTTTAGAGATTTACTAAAAGTTTTTGTTGGCATTGTTGGTTTATTGTTCGTTATAAAAGCGGCATTTAATCAAGATATTGGCAGCTTACTTACAGGCCTTAGCATTGTAGGAGCTGCACTAGCATTGGCTGCTAAAGAAAGCATAGAAAACCTCATCGCATCTTTCATAATATTTTTTGATAAACCATTTTTTACAGGTGATAATGTAAAAGTAAATAATGTAATAGGCAAGTAGAGCATATTGGCTTACGCAGTACACGGATACGTACACTCGAAAAAACATTGGTAACCGTACCTAATAAATTGATGGTAGATACTGTGGTAGATAATATGAGTATGCGAAACAAATGGCGAGCAGAAATAAAATTAACGCTATCTGAAAAAACAACATCCAATGCTTTGCAAAAATTGGTAGAGCAAATAAATACGATGTTACAAAACGAGCAGAAAAATATTGTAAAACATTCAGTTGTTTTTACAGATTACAATAAAGATGGTATTGTTTTAGTAATAGAATATTTTACAGAAGTGTTTACCAAAGCAGAATATGATGCAGTAAAACATCGCACCAATTTTAAGGTAAAAGAATTAATAGAAAAACATAAACTAGAAATGGCAACAACTCAAAACACGACTATAGCGCAGCCAATAGATATTAACCCAACAACAATTTAACTATTAAATATTTGCTTAATCTCTGAGGGGCAACAAATCAACTATTCAACTAATCACTATTTCACCAACTCTGCCAACTCCACATCCCACTTCCCAGTTTTGCCATACTCCACTACCCTTCCTATTTCTTTACCATCTTTCATTACAATAATGGTAGGCACGTTTGTAATTTTAAACGCATCGTTTAAATTACCTAATGTTTTCTTCGCTCTATCTACACCATAAAAACTTATAGCATTATCTGCTATGCCAGCTTGCTCTTGCAGTTTAAAAAACTTTGGTAAAATAAATTGTGTATCCTCGCACCAAGTACCACCAAATACTACAAATTGTACTTTTTCTTTTGCTGCCTCCAGAGCAGAAACAATGGCTGCATCGGGCTTATAGCTAGTTTGGTTGGTTACATACCAAGTTTTTAATGCATCATTATTGGCAATAGCATATTTTGTTATTATGCCATTTAGCACCGTTTCTTTTCTATCGTTTATCGTGTTGGTATATGGTGTTTGTGCATTTGCGTTATGTAAAAGCATAATGAGGGTTATGGATAGCGATATTATTTTTTTCATATTTTTTATAAATTTACTAGGACCTAAAAACTAACAACTTTGTAACTAACAACTTTGTTAGTTTTATAAACTTAGTTTCAAATCTGTCAAAAACAATTTCGTCTTTTTTAAATCCTCAATAACCCCAAACACTTCTTCGCTTTTTTTATTTTTTTTCAAAAACTCTCTTGCGCCTTCTATGGTATATTTTTTTTCTCTAAGTAAATGATGAATGAGCTTTAAATTTCTTACATCTTCGGGTCTAAAATGCCTATCGCCTTTACCGTTTAGTTTTGGTTTAAGTATATCAAATTCTTTTTCCCAAAAACGAATCAGCGAAATATTTACTTTAAACATTTCTGCTACCAACCCGATACCATAATATTTTTTTTGAAATAATACATCATCTTCGGGCACATCTATCATACCTACATTGGCAGCAATATCTGTTAATTTTTTTCTACCTCGTGTGCTAGTTTTTATGGGTTCTGCAATTGGGCTTTCAATTATTGGTGATTCAATTATTGGAGCCGCTTCTACAAACTCTACTTCTATGGGGTCTTCATTTATTACAAATACTTCTGGCTCTTGCACGGGCACAACAATTTTTTGCTGTTGCTTTTTTTCAACAGGTTCTTCAAAAAAATCGAAAAGAGATGTTTGTTTGGGTGCCATGGGTGCAATTTCCGTAACTTATTCTAATTTTTAATACTTTTCATTTTAAAACCTACTAAAACCTAATTCTCCAGTTGGTATCTGGGTCTTGGCTAAATGATAATATTGCTTGAATTTTTACGACTTTGTTTACGTGATTCACAGTGTAATGAGCGGCATAAGGAAATTTTTTAACAACTGCAAACCTTACTTCGTCATATCTAAATGAGTTGTACGTTGGGTTCTGTTTAAGTGAGTTTAACTCTAATAATAAATTCTTTTTAAATCTATTGCCTAACTTTGGAGAAACACTATTATAATAACTAACAGCATGTTGAATTTCATCTAATGCTTCGGGTGCATATTGAATAACAAAACTAGCCATTACATTGCATTTATCAATTCTAATGCTGATTGCTCATCTATCATTCGCTCAGGATTTTCATTACTCTTTTTTATACGCTCACGTACAATCGCCTTGTGTTCTTCAGGGATATTATTGGCATATTGTTCTTCTTCCAATAAATGAAATAGTTGTCCTTTTTCTTTCACTGGTAATTGTTTTACCAAATCAACTATTTCTTTTAATCCAATATTTATATTTAATTGGGCATTCATAATTGTATATTTTATACTATGATTGTAAAGTTACTTTCCTTTTTTAAGCGCTCCTTCAAAAAAAATAATTTTTTCTTTTAATTGTGTTATATCATTTTCAAAATAAGTTTTTAATGTTTCATCTGTTACATTTAAAACCCCTATTGTTTGTACATGATAACCTCCGCTATTGTTATGAGAAGAAAAGTTAAATATATCTCCTTGTTTTACATTCAAAATCTTTGATGAGTCAACTTTAAAATATTGCGCAATTTCAAAAACCCTTGTTATGTTTAGATCAACTTTACCATTATCTATTGCTCCTAAAGCCTGTACGCTAATGCCCAAGCCACTTGCAGCATCTTTTACTTCTTGCTTTTTCGATTTTCTAATTTCCTTTATGTTTGCTCCAATTTTTTTTAAGAACATTTCTTTGTTTTCCATATTTATAAATTAGTAGTTTAAAAGTAAAGTAATGGTTTATATTTTTAAAGTATGGATTTAAAATTAAGGTATTTATACGGTATCGTTTAAAAAAATGGGCAATTAGTTTTGTGTAAACAATTTAAAACTAACTTTATGCAAAAATTAAATCTTTCGATTTTTCTTGCAATCATGCTATTGATTGTAGGGTGTAAAAAAACAAACAAGGATGTGCAAAATGACTTTGTAGATAGCACACCAATAACAAGCCAAAGTGCTGCCAAACAGGTTGCTTATGCAGAAGCTAATCTTAAAAAAATTGGAGCAGAAATTGCTCTTTTATCTAAAGATGATGATTTTGTGAATTTTGTAAGAACTCAAGCAAGGAAAAAATTTGATCAAGAATATGAGGTATTAATTGAAGATTTAAAAAAGAACCCAACTTGGGGTGCTAAAATGAATACAAAAAATTTAAATGAAGGTTTAGCCGCTTTCAAAAATATAGGTGGTACAAATGGAGGGAATTATTACCCACAAATTTATATACCAACATTTCAGTATGAAGAAGATGAAAGTGTGAATAACTCAACGTCTTTGCTAGCTGATAGTATTTTATATATGTTCTATGGTGGAAATGCAGAAATAGATAGTGCAACAAATACTTCAGATAGTTACCCTGCCTATTTTTTAAACTCTACTGGAAATTTTGAATATTCAAGAATGGTAAATGAAGAGTATGCAAATACACATGAGGTTTGGGTGTTTTCTTTAAATGAAGTTGTAAATAGTGCCGGAAGACCAACATTGCCTTGTTATGACCCTGATGGCACAATGATACCTTGTGGTAGCCCAGGTGGGCAGGTGGTGGTGGTGGAAGTTCAGACCCAGATAATGACCCTGCGGAAAGTCTTAGACCCACAAATCAATATGTTGGCGACCCATCACATTATCCTGTAAATTGCAAAATACAAGATATGATTGTAAGACAATATAAAGAAAATTGGCTTTCGGGGGAATCCGAAGTTGCTATTAGAGCTGTATTAAATTGCCATAACAATCGTGAAAATGGAGGTCCAGCTCCGGCTGCAGTAGATAAACAATATAAATCTGACCAAGCTAGCCACCGATTAGGAAAATTAATATGTAAAGTAAAAAGAAAAAAGATACGCAATCAAACGCAATTTGCAGTAAACTACTCTTTGCAAGCAGGGTGGCCATCTAGATACAGAGTTAGTGACCCAATTTATTTTGACTATGTAATATTTGAAAGAGATTTGTGGCCTTCTCCAACACAAACCTTATACCCAATAGATGGAAGAACAGATTTATTTTGGCTTAGTGGGCCAAGCCCAACTCCAAATTATATATTACCCTATAGATCAGCAAACGAATGGGGAAATAATAGCAATTCTTATGGTTCACCGTATGCAAAAAGCTATCTCTCAAGTACAAATTTAGTAGTACCAACTCAGTTCCAATTTTACCAATCAGGATTAATAAACAATGCTGCTATTGGCTTTAATACAGTGGCTTATTAAAATTATAAAAATGTTTAAGAGATTATTATTTTTTATTATTCTTTGTATTTTAAGTGATATTAAAATACAAGCGCAAAATAAATTTAAACCAAGCTTTGCTATTGGTATAACCAAAAGGATGATTTCTATAAGATTAAATGACCTGGCTTATACAAGTAATAAATATGAATTTTTTTATTACAGTATTGGTTTACCGCAAACATATTTATCTGTAGATATAAAGCATGCTGTTTTTAAAAATAAATTTATTCTGGAACTGTCCAATTATTTTACACATTCAGAATTTAGACATGTAAGACCAAATTTGCTGAGCCAAGTCTATACAACAGAATATAGATTTAAACATGATCATTCTTTAGGTTTGATTTACCCTTTTAAATCGAGGAAAAAAAGACCTCAATTTATGTTAGGGTTAGGGTTAGGTTATATGAATCTCGGCACTAATTTTACTTATGATATTCTCACTGGATTCGACAGTTCAAGAAACCCAATTTTAATAAAAGATAATAAAGGAACATTTAGTTTTTTTGCACCAAAACTAATTTTTGGTGTACAAAAAAATAGAATAAATGGTTTTTTTATTGTGAACAGTACAAGAGATGACCAGTATGAAAAAAATCCCACTATTTGGTTAGAGTTTAAAGCTACATATACTTTTAAGCCTTTTGAGAAAAAAGTAAAATAATGCAAAAAGTAATAAGTTTCATTAGCGATGAAACTTATTACTTTTTTATGTGCCCTATTTTGTTATCCACATAAGCTTTGTTTATTTTTGACTTTGTTTTCATTTATAATGAATTAACTAATGCGTAGATTCATCCTTGTCTTATTTTGTTTGTTATTTCTAAATTACTCTTACAGCCAAATTAAATTTACCCCAGAAATAAGTATCGGTATAGCCGCAAGAAATGCATCTTTTGAATTAACTGATTACCCTGTAAGAAGTGGAAGAGATTTTGGTTTTGCGTATGATCAGGTTGAAATTTCAAGAAATAGAAATATCAGCTTAGATATAGGGCAGTTTATTTCTAAGAAGAAAATATATGTAGAACTATCATCCTATTTTAGATATGGGCATTTTCATTTTAAAGACAGAAGTTACAGTTCTGAAGAACTTAAAAAGTTTAAGTATGATGTTTTTTTAGACGCCAATTATTATCTTAAATGGAAAGAAAAGCATAAGTCTAGTTTAATACTTGGTATTGGCGTAGGCTACATGAATATGAATACTGGATTTCATTATGATAGATTAACAGGAGAAGTTGATGCAAATGGTAATTTTTTAAAAGTAAATACGAAAAGTGCATTTAGTTTTATCGCACCTCGATTTTTATTAGGTGTAGATAGAAATAAATTTATAGCATTTGTAATAGTGCATGGCACACCTGATGATGATTACCGATCTAATTCCACCATTTGGTTAGAATTTAAGGCTACATATAAAATTTTTCAATTTTAATGTAGTTTTACTAAATATTTTATAACTAATTAAAAAGTCATTTACAGATTAAAGTAAATGACTTTTAATTTTTTTTAATCAAAACTCTTCGCACTTCCTGTAGCAGCTATTTTTAATATTCTATCAAACTCCTCAGCATTAAGATCGTTGTAAAAGAAATAAACAGGATCTACAGCTGTGCCATTTATATGTACTTCGTAGTGGCAATGTGGGCCTGTACTTGCGCCCGTGCTGCCCACCCAACCTATAATTTCGCCTCGTTTTACTTTAGCACCTACACTTGTTTTTATACGTACCATATGCATATACACCGTTTCGTAGCCATAACCATGGTTTATTATTACATGGTTACCTGTACCGCCACCTTCTCCAGCTGTGGTAATTTGCCCATCGCCTGTAGCATAAATGGGCGTGCCTTGTGGTGCTGTAAAATCGAGCCCGTTGTGCATTTTTGCAATGCCGTAAATAGGGTGGATGCGCATACCAAAACCACTTGCAATTTTTGTCAATTCTTTATTGCTCACGGGTTGTATAGCGGGAATGCTGGCTATTTTTTCTCCTTGATTTTGTATCATTTTTTCTATACCAACATAGCTATTCATTTGGTATTTTATGCGTGCAGACAAATTGTTTAATTGTGCCACCAAATCTTTTCCCAGCACTTCGTCGCTTATTCCACTTATCTTTTCTACTTCTTTTTGTTTTTCTATCAATTTTGCTCTAGCACTGTCTGGTAAAGGGTTTTGCTCAAATATTGACCGATAGACATCGTTATCTCTTTTTTCCAATGTGGCCACTTGCTCCTCCAAACTGCCTACTTTATCTTTTAATATTTTATAGTTTTCCTTTACTATTTCTAGTTTTATAGATTCTGCATTTTTGGGTTTGGGACCAAATTTTGTATATAAATAAATTACAATGGTACTACTTACAATAAGTGCCGATAAAAACCCAAAAAATCGCAAAAGCCTTACCCGAAATGGTGTAGATAGCTTTTCATAACGAAGCGTATTGGTGTTATAGAAATATTTTATTTTCTTCATAGACAGTAAAAATTACGATGTACGAAATACGAATTGAGCAATCTGTATTTAAAACCCGTAATTAATTTGTTTAGACTTTTTTAAATTAAAAACAATTCAACAATTTAGCTATTCACAATAAAACGTTTCAACTAATCAACTAAATTTGCGCAATCACAAATATAACGGCTAATTAATATAAAAAACAGCATTATCTGCGGTTAATACCGCAAAAAGCAATACAAACCATTTTATGACATCAAGCGAAATACGCCAACAGTTTTTAGATTTTTTTAAAAGTAAGCAACATACCATAGTGCCATCTGCGCCCATTGTTGTAAAAAACGATCCTACATTATTGTTTACCAATGCTGGTATGAATCAGTTTAAAGATTATTTTTTGGGAAATAAACAACCAGATAGTAAACGAATTGTAGATACACAAAAATGCTTGCGTGTGAGTGGTAAGCACAACGATTTAGAAGAAGTGGGTGTGGATACCTATCATCATACCATGTTTGAAATGTTGGGCAACTGGAGCTTTGGTGATTATTTTAAAAAAGAAGCCATTGCTTGGAGTTGGGAATTGCTAACAGATGTATATAAAATTCCAAAAGAAAATTTATACGTTACCATTTTTGAAGGGGATGAAAAAGAAGGTTTGCCAAAAGATGAAGAGGCATATAACGAATGGAAAAAATATGTGCAAGAAGACCATATTTTATTGGGAAATAAAAAAGATAATTTTTGGGAAATGGGTGATACTGGCCCGTGTGGACCATGTACAGAAATACATGCAGATACAAGAAGCGCAGCAGAAAAAGCAACTGTAAACGGTGCTACACTTGTAAACAATGATCATCCACAAGTAATAGAAATTTGGAACAATGTATTTATACAATTCAACAGAAAAAAAGATGGTGCATTAGAACCCTTACCTGCAAGCCATGTAGATACTGGTATGGGTTTTGAAAGATTGGTACGTGTACTGCAAAATAAAACGAGTAACTATGATACCGATGTTTTTACAGGAACAATAGAAGCTATCAGTAAAATTGTAAATAAAATTTATAAAGCAGAAGATGATAAAGAGAGTATAGCTTTTAGGGTTTTAGCAGATCATATTCGTGCTATAAGTTTTACCATTGCCGATGGGCAATTGCCGTCAAACACAGGAGCAGGTTATGTTATACGCCGCATATTGCGCAGAGCGGTGCGTTACTATTATTCTTACTTAGATTATAAACAGCCGCTGATGCATCAATTATTGCATGTGATTGCAGAGCAATTTGCAACGGTGTTTCCTGAGCTTAAAGCGCAGCAAGATTTTGTAGGGAAAATTATAAAAGAAGAGGAACAAAATTTTTTACGGACTTTAGGAAATGGAATCAATAAGTTCGACGTTTTCACAAAAGTCCTAAAAATGTCTAATTCGTTGGATAAAGAACTAAGTCTGGAAATAATAAAACTCAAAGAAAAGAAAATTATTCATGGACATTTTGCGTTCGAGTTATATGATACTTTCGGATTTCCAATTGATTTGACTCAGTTAATGTCAAGTGAAATTGGATGGGAAGTTGATATGAATGGGTTCACTAAATCTCTCAATGAACAAAAAGTTCGTAGTCGTTCTGCTGCAGTTTTAGATACTGAAGATTGGGTTATTATAAACGATTTCTCTTCTTCAAAATTTGTGGGCTATGATTCTTTAGAAACAAAAACAAAAATATTACGCTACAGAAAAGTAAGCGGTAAGGGAAAAGAGTTATACCAAATCGTATTAGAGCAAACGCCTTTTTATGCAGAGAGTGGTGGGCAAGTGGGAGACAGCGGCTTCCTCTCCTTTGGAGAGGGTTGGGGTGAGGTAAAAATTATTGATACTAAAAAAGAAAATGATTTAATTATTCATTTTGCAGAAAGTATTCCTGCTAATTTAAGTGGTGAAGTATTTGCAACAGTAGATGCGAACAGAAGGCATAAAATTACGATTCACCATAGCGTTACACACCTTATGCACGCTGCTTTGCGTAACGTACTAGGTACACATGTAGCACAAAAAGGCAGTTTGGTAAATGATGAATACTTGCGTTTCGATTTTAGTCATTTTGCAAAAATGACAGATGATGAAATAGCACAAGTAGAAAAAATAGTGAACCGAAAAATAAGAGAAAACATACCTGTGGTTATAAAAAGCATGAGTAAAGAAGATGCGATGAAAACAGGTGCTATGGCTTTGTTTGGTGAAAAATATGGCGATATGGTTCGTGTAGTAACCATTGACCCGAATTATTCTATAGAGCTTTGTGGTGGTACACATGTGGGCAACACAGGCGAAATTGGTTTCTTTAAACTACGCAGCGAAAGTGCCGTGGCAGCGGGTGTTCGCAGAATAGAAGCCGTGAGTGGAGAAGCAGCAGAAACATTAATTAATGAAGCATTTAATGATATAGATAATGTAAAAGCATTATTAAAAAATCCGAAAGAAATAAGCAAAGCTATTGAAGCATTACAAACAGAAAATGCCTCATTGCAAAAAAGAATAGAATCATTAGAAGCAAGACAATTGGTGGGTATAAGAAATGAATTGATGACCAAAGATGAAATAATAAATGGCATAACTTTTCTTGGTGATATTATAGAAGTACCCAATGCTGATTCGTTAAAGAAATTGTGTACCGATTTAAAAAATCATTTACATGATCATGTAGTGGTATTATGCGCAAACGTAGGCGGCAAAGCACATGTAGCCATTAGCATAAGCGATACAGTAGTAGCGGCAAAAAATCTTGATGCATCTAAAATGATAAAAGAAACTGTGAGTGGATTGATACAAGGCGGTGGCGGCGGACAAAAAAATATGGCTACTGCGGGTGGGCAAAATGTGGCGGGATTGCAAGGAGTGATTGATGCAGTAAAAGCAATGCTTTAAAATTTATTATTATGAAAAATAAGGTTTGTCTTTTACTTATTTTCTTGAGTATTACAATTTCTTGTTTTTCACAAGAATACAAATTCGTTTATTATCTAGACAAGGATTTACAAACAACCAATAAAAAAGCAGCTTTATTTATTGCCAAAGGTAAAATCGAGAATGATAAATTTAAATTAGACTGTTTTAATAAAGAAACGAATAATCTTATTATGACTATCCATTTCACCGATTCCAGTTTGAATGAAATGAGTGGAAGCTTTACATCTTATTACCAAAATGGAATTGCAAAAAATGCAGGAAATTATTTAAATGGTTTTGAAGAGGGTTCATGGATAAAAAGAGATACATCTGGATTAATGATTGACTCATCAATTTATAGAAAAGGGATAAAATATTCTTATGCTAAGGTTGATTATTACTCAAATAAACAGAAGAGCACTTATCAATTCACTGATAGTTTAAAAAACACATACAACTATATTGCTTTCGACAGTACAGGCACCAAAGTATCAGATGCTAATTTTATTGGAAATACCGGGGTTTATAATGTTTATGATAGTACTGGGAAACTAAATTCTACAAATGTTTTTACAAGAACAATAATAGAAGCAGAATGTAAGTCTTTCAAAAAACATTTGCAGCAAAACTTGAATGGTGGAATTGGAATGGATAATGGCGCTAAGGAAGGAATGTATAAAGTTATCATCAAGTTTATTGTTAATACTGATGGCTCTGTTTCCAATATTGAAGCAGAAACCAAGTTTGGACACAAAATGGAGGAAGAAGGAATTAGAGTAATAAAAAGTAGCCCAGCATGGACTCCTGCATCGATATTTGGAATAACAGTAAAAGCCAATAGAAGACAACCAATTACTTTTTTTATCAGCGAGAATCGTTAAATATGCTAATTTCAAAACTATCTTCCTAAGATAGTTTTTTAAATATTTGTTAAAGCAAAAAAATAATCTCCGAAAAGTTTCGTAATTAAAAAAATAGCTCTACATTTGATGTACAAATTTATTCGTAGTTAAAAATTAACGTCATGAAAAAGAATATCACATTAACCGTTATAGGTTGGTTATTTGCCAGTTTATTTGGACAAAATGCATTTGCCCAAAATGAAAAAATAGAAAAAGAAGAAATAATTATTAAAGAAGGCCCTGCTTCTAAAGATCAAAAAGAAACACAAGAAATTATTATTCGCAAAAAAGGTGGGAAGGACACAAAAATTATCTTAGATATAAGTGGCGGCAAAGTGCTTATAAATGGCAAGCCCATGGCAGAGTTTAGTGAAGATGGCATTACCATTAATAATCGTAAAATGATTATTAGAGAGGGCAATAAAATAACGATGGATATTAACGATGATATTACTCGAATGCTAGATGATAATACTCGTATGAATAATGACAACACTCGTATGAATGATAACAATACTCGTATGCTAGACAATTTGGAAGGAATGGATTTTAATGGTTTTGGAGAGGGGGAAAAAACTAAATCTTTTCTTGGCGTAGGTACAGAAAAAGATAAAGACGGCGCAAAAATAACGAGGGTAGAACAAAGTAGTCCTGCAGAAAAAGCAGGTTTACAAAAAGGCGATATTATTTACAAAGTAGAAGATAAGAAAGTAGATGGTATGGAATCTTTATCAGAAGTAATATCTGCCATGAAAGTAGGTGACGAAGTAAACGTATATTTTTTGAGAGATGGCAAAAAGAAAGATGTAAAAGCTACACTTGCAGCTAGAAAAAATTCGTCTGGTATAAATCGTATGTACAGGTTTGAAATGCCTAATGGCAGGAGCAAATCATTTAGTTTTCCTACACCTCCCACTCCGCCTACACCTCCGCAATTTGATATGAACCACAATTTCGATTTTGGAGATGTATTTGTAGATACTCGAAGACCAAAATTGGGTATCAAAATACAAGATACAGAAGATGGCAATGGTGTAAAAATATTAGAAATAGATGAAGGTTCTCCATCTGCTACTGCAGGACTTATGAAAGATGATATTGTTACAGAAATAGGCAGTAAAAAAGTAAAAAATACTGATGATGCTCGTGAACAATTACACGAAAATGCAGATAAGAGCAGTTACACAATAAAAGCAAAACGTATAGGTAAAGAGATGGATTTTACCATTAAAATTCCGAAAAAATTGAAGACTGCTGAGTTATAAAAAATGGTAAAAAAGCTTCATAGAAAAGCACGTTTCGTAATAGGAACGTGCTTTTTTGTGTTATACTAATTTGCTTTAATAATTCCGATTTGCTATCTTTGAGTAACCAAAAATATTTTTATGGCTTACTCAATAGATTTAACTCCAAAGGAAATTGTT